>NZ_JBQNBV010000129.1:0-5813 GCF_052169755.1 Selenomonas sp.
GGGTGTGAGTGTGGGGGTGATTCGTTCAGCAAAGTGCGCGACGGTTTCCGTCGCGGGATCGTCGAGTACGATGAGGCTGCGGTTTTTGGCAGCGGCACTGATGGCGCCAAGGAGTGCGGCGGCTTCGACGCAGGAGGCGGGAGGCAGGCGGTGCAGCAGATCGAGAAGGTCGCCGCCGTCTTTTTCATGGCGGAGCGCTTCGGCTAACAGAGCTGCCTTTTCTTTTGCTGTTTCGTTGGATGGGGCGGTAAGTGAGATACCGATGAGGGGGCAGTCGGCAGTAAGTTCATGTGCGACCTTCTGTCCGAAGGCGAAAGCTGCGGCGGCAGAAGATGCAGTGTCGAGCTGCGCAAGCGTTACGGGTGCGCCTGCATGTGCGGCGAAGGCTGCCGTGAGGTGCTTTTGCCGCTCGGATGGTTCCTCTGCCGTGAAGATGAGAAGTGTGCGTCCGGATGTAAGCGGCGGCTGTGCGACGCCTGTGACGCCGGCGAGGCGCACGGCGAGCGCTTCGAGTCTGCCAAGGCTGTAGATCGGCTTGGCAAGACTGTCGATGCGCTTTTGGCACGCCGCCACGGCAAGGGCGTCGGGTGCAGGGAACTCGGGCAGGCGGATGACGTCATCGTGGGGGGCGTTTTCGGATATGGAGCGGCGCTGTATCTGCGGCATGTCAGCGGCGTCATATTCTGCTTCCGGCGCATTTTTGTCGGCTGTGCGCACGCTTTTTGAAGCGTCGATTGCGGCGTCGAGGAAGTCGGCGACGATGGAGGAGCCTGTCGCTTCGCCGAGACGAAAGCGCATGTCCATGTAGGGTTTGAGGGAGAGCTTTTCGAGGATGGCGGCGTGCGCCGGCTCCGCTGCAAGGTGTGAGGGGAGGAGATAGCCTGTGACGGCGGGAGAGAGCGCCTGTGCGATGAGCGCCGCTGCGCCTGTGTTGAAGCCGTCGAGGATGACGATGGCTCTTTTGCTTGCTGCGCCGAGGATCAGCCCCGCGATGCAGCCGAGTTCGAAGCCGCCGACCTTTTGCAGGACATCGACGCCGTCGCTCGCATCGGGGCGATTGACCGCGAGGATCTGGCGTACGACTTCGATCTTCGTCTTGAGACGTTCGTCAGATATGTTCGTGCCGCGCCCTGTGGCTTTTGCGGGTGTGAGACGGCAAAGGCAGGCGGTGATCGCCGCGCTTGCCGTCGTGTTTGATATGCCCATTTCTCCGGGCAGAAAGCAGCGATAGCCTTGCGCGGTGAAATGATGAGCGAGGCGGATGCCGACGGCGAGCGAGCGGAGCGCTTCCTCGCGCGTCATGGCGGCTCCTTTGGCGGAGTTCTTCGTGCCGTGTGCGATCTTGCGGTCGATGAGCGTCGGGAGCGGCGGCAAAGGCGCTTTGATGCCGAGGTCGGCGACGTAGAGATCGCTTCGTGCGAAGTTGGCGAGCGCGTTGGCGACAGCGCCCTTGGCTAGCAGGTAGTTCGCCGTCATCTGAGCCGTCGTCTCGGGCGGATAGGCGCTGACCTGCATTTCTGCTACGCCATGATCGGCGCAGCAGATCAGCGTGCATTTCTTCGGCTTTTCGAGCGTCCGGAGCGTGCCTTTTGCTGCACGAAGATAACGCTGCAAGAGGAGGGAGAGCGCACCGAGATCTCCTGATGAAGTGCCGAAAAATCGCTCGTCAGGCTCTTCGCCGGCAGGTTCGATAGCGCGAATGGTATCACTTATAAGAATGGTATCACGAGATTGGTTCATTTTACCGCCTCTTTCGGAACCTGTTTTAGGGAAAGTCCGATGCGTCCGCGCACCTCGTCAACGCTGATTACCATGACGTTTACGATGTCGCCTACGGATACGACGTCGAGCGGATGCCGGACGCGCTTCTTGCTGAGTTCTGAGATGTGGATGAGCCCCGCCGTCTTGATGCCGATATCGACGAATACGCCGAAGTCCGTGATGTTGCGCACCGTGCCGCGCATGACGGCGCCGGGCTTGATGTCGGAGAGTTTTACGATGGCTTGGCGCGTCAGCGGCGCGGGCAGATCTTCGCGTGGATCGCGCCCCGGCTTCTTGAGCGCGTCGATGATGTCGCGCATGGTCGGAGTGCCTGCGGCAAGCTCTTGGGCGAGTTTTTCGGCGTCGGCGAGCGTAAGTTTAGCGCCAAGCGTGTCGAGAGCCTTTTTATCGTTCAAATCATTGAGCGAAAAGCCGAGGCGGTCGAGCAGCTTTTCGGCGAGCGCGTAGGATTCGGGATGAACGGGCGTGTTGTCCAAGGGGCTTTTGCCGCCCGCGATGCGCAAAAAGCCCGCGCACTGGGTAAAGGCGGCAGGACCTAGGCGCGGCACCTTGAGGAGCTGGCGGCGGCTGGCGAAAGCGCCGTTTTCGTCGCGCCAGTCGATGATGTTTTTCGCGATCGCCTTCGTGACGCCCGCGATGTGCGAGAGAAGCGCCGCCGATGCCGTGTTGAGGTTCACGCCGACATGGTTGACGGCGGATTCCACGACAGCATCAAGTGCGGCGGCAAGTTCTTTTTGGTTCACATCGTGCTGGTACTGACCGACGCCGATCGCCTGCGGGTCGATCTTCACGAGTTCGGCGAGAGGATCCTGCACACGCCGCGCGATGGAGACAGCGCCGCGGATCGTCACATCGTATTCGGGAAGTTCCTCTTTCGCGAGTTTCGAGGCAGAGTAGACGGACGCGCCTGCTTCGTTCGTGATGAGGTAGTGCACGGGCAATTTGTTCTCACGGATGAGATTCGCCGTGAATTCTTCCGTTTCGTAGGACGCCGTACCGTTGCCGATGGAGATGAGCGTCACGCCGTGCTTCTTGATGAGCGCGAGCGCTTTTTTCGCTGATTCGGCGCGGCGCTCATCGCTCATCGTGAGGTAGAGGACGCCGTGATCGACGACTTGACCCGTGGGGCTGACGACCGCCATCTTGCAGCCCGTGCGGTAGCCGGGATCGAGTCCCATGACCGTGTGCCCGGCGAGCGGCGCTTCCAAAAGGAGCTGCTTGAGGTTTGCGCCGAAGACGTGAATCGCTTGCTTTTCGGCATTTTCCGTCAGAAGTGAGCGAAGTTCGCGCTCCATAGCGGGAAAGAGCAGGCGCTTATAGCCGTCCTCGATCGCCGCCTTCAGAGAGTCGCGGAAGATCGATGCGCCTTTGTCAATCCCATCGAAGATTTCCGTCGCAAGCTTCTCGTGGTCGCATTGGAGCGTGACCTTGAGGCAGCCCTTCTTTTCGCCGCGGTTGATGGCGAGGATGCGATGCGAAGGCAGCGTGCGAAGCGGCTCCCTGTAGTCCTGATACATGAGGAAGGTTTGCGCGTCCTCGGTTTCCTCGTCGAGCGCAGTCACGAGTTCTGCACGCTGCCAAAGCTCCTTGCGTATCTTCTGGCGCAGCGGCGCACCTTCCGTGACAGTTTCGGCGACGATGTCCATCGCACCCGCAAGAGCATCTGCCGCCGTCTCCACACCTTTTTCCGCATCGACGAACTGCGCGGCGTATTCTTCCGCCGTGCCGCTCTGCGCTTCCTGCGCGAGAATCGCAAGCGCCAAAGGCTCAAGCCCCTTTTCCCGTGCAACGCCTGCGCGTGTGCGCCGCTTTTGTTTGAAGGGCAGGTAGATGTCCTCCAGCTCCTGCATCTTCAGCGCCCGATCGAGCGCTTCTTTGATCTCGGGCGTGAGCTTTCCCTGCTCTTCGATGCTCTTTTCGATCTCCTGCTGACGCTTCACGAGATTTCGGAGACGCGAAAGCTCGCTCTCGACGGAGCGCACCTGCTCTTCGTCAAGTTCTCCCGTCGCTTCCTTGCGATAGCGGGAGATGAACGGCACCGTGTTGCCCTCGTCTAAGAGTGCGATCGTCGCTTCCGCCTGCTTCGTTCGGATGCCCAAAGTGCGCGCAATAGCCGCACCGATGTTTTCTTCTTTCATGAAAATCCCTCTCATCGTTTGAAAATCGCTTCCTATTATAACATAGAAAGGAAAATGCGTGCAGAAGGCGTGAAAAATTTAGCGCTTCCTGCTATACTATACGAAGAAGAAAAATTTGGTATATCTGAGGAAAGGATGGCGGCGGTGGAAAAGATTCGTCTGTCTGCGGCGAAGTGCATCAAAGGCTATCTGCAGCCGCCGTGCCGCGCTTGTGAAGGGGTCTGTCCTGCAGGCGCGTTCCGCTGGGGTATGCCGCAGACAGAGCTTTGTCTCGACTGCGGTCTTTGCACGGCGGTCTGTCCCGCTGGCGCCATTGAGACGCGGCAGAGTTATGCTGCGAAGCTGTCGGGCACGCTCTCTGCGCCGCAGGTGCATCTCGCGTGTGCGAAAACTGTGCCGGATTCTATGCTGCCATGCTTGGGATTTCTCACGCGCGGCATTCTCTGGGCGATTGCTTTAAAAAAGGAAGTGCAGCTCGATGTTGGCGCGTGCCGATCGTGCGTACCCGCCGTCTATGAGCATCTTTGCCGCGAGTCTGCCGCTGCCAATACTGCCTTGGAAGCGGCGGGGAGAACGCTGCTTCGCCTGCAAGATACGGAGCCTGCCGCACGCGAGTACAGTCGCCGCGATTTTTTTCGCCGCTTTCGCGATGCTGCGAAGGAGAAGTTTGGGCAGACAGATGCGGCAGGCGGTGCGGGGAGCGATGGCGCTGAGGTGCATTCTGCTGAGAGGATGCTGCAAGGCGATATGTCTGACGCCGATGCTGATGCTGCGGCGGGGCAGGATGAAGGTAGGGCTGGAGATGCCGCAGAAACGCAGGAAGAAAATCCTGCATATCCATCGCTTACGGCGTTCGATCCTTCCGCATGGGCGTTTCTCTATGGCGCATTTCCCGCTGCTGTGCATGGGGACCTCGCTCTCTACAGCGGCTGCAATGCCTGCGGCTTCTGTGCGCACCTGTGTCCGCAAGGCGCATTGCAGGCAGACATCGAAGATGCAGACTTCGTACTGCGCTTCACGCCGCAGCTCTGTACGGCATGTGGTCTTTGTACGGCACGCTGTCCCAAGAACGCTCTGCGTCTTGCCGCATCTCCCGCCGCCAAACGCTGGCGCATTCCCCTGCCGTACTGCGCCAACTGTGGCGCGCCATTTCAGCCGATCGGCGCGAGCAAACTCTGCCGCACTTGCTTAGGCGGATAAAATTGATTTTATGAGATTTCTTATTGATTGCGTAGAATTAAACCCTTTGTAATAAATTTTTTGCGGCATTTCCCGATAATAAAGAAGAACAGAAAGAGGGAAGTACAGGCAAAGACCTTTGACAGCAGAGGATGGCTATGCTATCCTTAAAAGAACAAATGTAATCCGTTTGAAGGAGTGTCCGTACATGAAAAAACGCAACCTGCTCGTCTTGGCTGCAATGCTTGCGCTCAGCAGCAGCGCTGCGTTCGCTGCGCCGTCTGCAAGCGACGCCGCCGCAGAAGCCGCAGCGGCAACGTCTGTGACGGCGAAAGCTCTCACTGAGCAGCCGCAGACAAACCATGAAGCAGCATCTCGGGAAAAATCGGCCAAGAAAGAGGCGGCTGCACCGCGCTATATCGAAGCGCCGGAAGAATTTGAGATCGCATCCCTGCGCCGTGCGGCAACGACGCCAAGCTATCGCCTCTTCAAGGGGGACACGTTCAACGTCCTCGCCATTGGCTTCCCCGACGGCATCGGCGTCAACAACATCACCGTCGGCATTGACGGCTACGTTCAGCTCCCCTACGTCGGCAGCGTCAAGCTGGAAGGACTGACACTTGATGAAGCCAAGGCAGTCCTCATGGAATCGCTCGGCGCGTATCTGCGCATTCCGGATATGTCGCTTCTCATCACCGGCTATGGACCGCGCAA
>NZ_JBQNBV010000130.1:0-5686 GCF_052169755.1 Selenomonas sp.
CAAAAATCATGACAAGAATGGCATCGCGCTCTTCACGCTTGAAGAGCGCCGCATTCTCCGCGGCAAGTACGCCAAGACTTGCCGCTCTTCTCAACGCCCTGCCTGCCGTCTTGACCTCATCATGGAGCTTGTAACCCGTATGTGCCATATATGTATCGCCTCTTTCCTGCATCGTTAACTTAACCTCATACAAAATATTCTGCCTCAGGACAAAACCTTGACAAAGCGCACAGCGTCCTTTATAATTTCCTTATTGCGCATGATACACTTTGCATGTGCGATTTTCGGGGCATGGCTCAGTTTGGTAGAGCACCTGGCTTGGGACCAGGGGGTCGCAGGTTCAAATCCTGCTGCTCCGACCATCGCGTCAGTAGCTCAGTCGGATAGAGCAACGGCCTTCTAAGCCGTGGGTCGGGGGTTCGAATCCCTCCTGTCGCACCAGACATGTACGGGACTTGGCATTTTATGCCAAGCCCTTTTTATTTTACTAAGAGCAGCGCACAATGTCCAAGAAGCGAGCGTTTGTTCGTGCAGTTTACTCTTCCTGCGCCGCTTGATTCTTCGTCTCCTGTGTTCGCTTCTCTATATGCCTTATGAGTTCGATCGCGCCAAGCCCCAGTCCCAATCGCTGAGAAATCTCTTCGACGCTCAGCCCTTGACGCAAAAAGGCGCGGATCTGCTCCTGCTGTTGCTTCAAAACCGCATGTGAAGACGCCTCATTTCCTTCTTCGATCTCATCTTCCGATGCAAAAGTCAGTGAATCTTCTTCGGACGGCTCATCCTCTGCCTCTGCCTCTTCATCTTCCGACGAGACATCCTCCGTGCGCTCCTCGTCGTCCGGCGCAACATCCTCTCCTTCCTCTTCGCCTTCTTCTTCGTATGCCGCATATTCGATCTCGTCCGCATCCGGATATTCGTACGCTTCAGCCACCTCTTCTTCCTCAGTCTCGGCATACGAATCGACAGCCATCGATGTGTGCGCGGCATCGAACGAAGTCTTCGCCAAACCTTCCACCCGTGCCGCAGCGCGATCATAGTCCGCAGCCTTTGCTGCATCCGGCGACGTCCACTCTTCCGGATGCAGCTGCAAGTCAATAGAGCCGCCTACCGTTCTTCCTGTCATCTGTTCCATGAGAGCAGCATGAAAATTCGTCGCTTCCTCCACCGGAGACGTCGCCGAAGACATGGGAGCAGCCGCCCCAACCGTCTGCTGCGATGCTA
Organism: Selenomonas sp.; assembly: GCF_052169755.1. Lineage (GTDB taxonomy): Bacteria > Bacillota > Negativicutes > Selenomonadales > Selenomonadaceae > Selenomonas. Next base: position 1,222 of record NZ_JBQNBV010000130.1, read on the forward strand.
GAGAGGCGTTCATCTGGTGCGCAGTGCGCGACTGCGCCGCCGAAGTCGTTTGTTGAGCTGCTGCGGGGGGCGCAGCAGCGAAATTCATCTGCGCTGGAAGAGCGCCGAGCTGTGCGCCATAGACCTTTTCCCACTGTGCCAAAGCATTCAGCCGTTCATCGAGCGCCGCTTTCTGTGCATTCGCCTCTGCCAAAATCCTCTCCAAGCGTTCGACATGAATCTGCATCCTGCCGATGACGGCGTCACCCGAGCGCTCGATCTCATAGCGCAGGCGACTGGCAGAAACTTCCACCGATTCTTGTTCCTTCCCTTTCCCCTTATGCAAAAGCCGCCGCATGACGAGGACGAGCACCGCCCCCAAAACGATCAAAGCGCCCAAAATTTCCGTGATCACTTCTCGCAGCTCCCCTTATCTTTAAAAATATACATACGCTCTGCTCTCTTTAGAAATAGGGCTGCCGCATGAGCCTAATGCGGCTATGCGACAGCCCCTTTAGCAGGAAGCATGGATACATTCAGTCACCCATTTTCACACGTCCGGGCAACTTCATTTTATCGGCGCTTCCTATAGGACACCTCTACAGCGATATATCAATGTTACGTCCGCGAAACACATCGACAGCCAGTCTCTCCGTCGGCGCCTCATCCTCATCCGCCTCATGGCGACCGCCTCGATCCCCACGTCTGCCGCGTCCCTGCTTCTTACGGCGTTCAGGATCATCTTTGATACGCTCTTCCTCCGCTTGATCTTTCTTTCTGACCTGCGTTTGTTTCAACGCCGTTTCCTGCTTGTCGCGCACGGCTTGGAAATCCTGCTGCAGCGCGGACTGCTGGTTCATATTGTGCTGCACCTGCGTCGCTTCGGATGTGCGCGGTACGATCGCCTGCAAGCTCATTGGGGTTACATCCATGCGTTCCATCCGTCCTTTCCGAACAGTTCAAGCAAAAGAAATCACGAAAAAGGCAAAAAATCAATACGCACCTGTGCGGATCTGATCACCCTCGACACTCAAAGTGCAACGCTTCTCCTCGGAATGAATATTTTTGATAACATTGTTGATCTTGAGCTTCACGCCCGGATAAATCGTATCAGCGGCACGGATGCGGCCGCGTTTCATGCTCTGGATCTTTTCCTCAAGTTCGTCCATTTCCTCCACGAGACTCTCAAGGCGCTCCTCCACCTGGAAGCGGGCCTTCCCGAGCTGCGCAACCAACTCCTGCCGTTCGGGCGGCAGCTTGCTGAGGTCAACCTTGCCAAGCGTCGTAAGCGTCTTTTTGATATCATCGAGCTTCTTCTTCGTATCGCCATATTCCTGACAAACACTCTTGTATTGACGCTGCACCATAGGATTGATACCGACTTCGAGCTTCGTCGCGACATTCGCAGGGTTTCCGATCTGCGTCGCCTCAATTTCTTCGCCGGCAAAGGTCGAACCGCCCATGATCTGCCCGCGTTTTCCAAGTACCGTGACTTTTCTGCCCGCCCGCACTTGAGAATTCAGGACAACGTCTGCAATCGCGACATCCTTGCCCGCTTCGATCTCGGCATTTTCAGCAAAAAACGCGGTAAGCGTCTCCTTCGCCTTGACAAAACCGCGATTCATGCCTTGAATGCCGCCCTTGATGAAGATATTACGCCCCTCAACCTCAGCGCCCGAAACGATGCCGCCAACCTCGATATCACCTGTCGCTTTGACGACGAAGCCCGCCTGCACACTGCCCTGAACAGCAACGGCGCCGGTAAACTCAATATTTCCCGTACCAACGCCCACATCTTCCTTGATCACAAGACGCGGATCAACGCCGATGATTTTGCCCGTATCAACGATCTGTCCGTCAATATCGGCATAGAGAAAGTTCTCATCGCGAATCGAAGAATTTTTGCCCGCCTTGAACACCAGCGGCCGCCCCTTCTTCTGATTGATCTTGCCGCCGAGAACATTCATGCCGGGCGCGCCATCCGTCTGCAGGATCCTTTCAGCGAGGAGATCCCCCTGCTTTACCAGCACAAAGAGATTCATATCCTTGTAGTCTGCACGATCATATTGATCGGTCTTAGGACGCCCCTTGACGCCGAGATCGTAATTCTTCTTCAGATAGGCATCCTCACCGTGCTGCGGCTCCTGCCCGAGCGCCGCCTCAAAATCCTGCCCATCCTTTGCCCCTTGCTCGATCGCTTTCTCATCGAAGCCGAAGACAACGCCTTTGTCCTGAAGCGCCTTCTTAATCATCTCCGGCGTCGGATAAACGTCGGAATCCGTATGGTCGAAACCAACCGTCGCCACCATCTTGTCCGAGCTGATATGGATGTTGATCTTACTGTAGACCGGTCTGTCTCCGTCAGCCGCAGACGCTCCCATTGCATTATCGCTCATGCCCTATGTGCCTCCTTTGTGCCTCATTCCATGAGACTCGTTTTCCACCTAGCCAAAAAGCCCCTGAGCCGAAAGACCGCTTTCGTATGGAGCTGAGAAATTCTCGCCTCCGAAAGATGCAGAATCAAGCTGATTTCCTTCAAAGTGAGTTCTTCATAATAATAGAGTGAAACAACCGTGCGCTCCTTTTCAGGCAGCTGGTCAATCGCTTTCGCCAAAGTATCGCGCAGTTCATTCTTCTCAGCATTTTCTTCGGGATCAATCGTTTGTGAAGACGGTGATTCCGTTCGCACATACTCTTCCAGCGGAATGACCGTTGCAATATTTGTCTGTGAAACGAGATCGTGCAATTCCTTTTTCGATATTTTGAGTTCATCGGCAAGCTCATCGTCAGTTGCCGAACGCCCCAAGCGCCCTTCCAAATTCGTCACAGCCTGCTCATACCGCCGAATCTTTTGCCTTTTCGATACCGGTATCCAATCCATCGTGCGCAAATAGTCGAGCATGGCGCCGCGAATGCGCACGCCGCCATACGTTTCAAACTTATTGCCGCGCTCAACATCGTATCGCTCAATCGCATCAAGCAAACCAAAAAAGCCGCTCGAAACGAGATCATCACGATCAACATGCGCAGGCAGACCGACGACAACACGTCCTGCAATAATATTGACGAGCGGCAAATACTTTTCGACAAGCCTGTCACGAACTTCCGGTGAGCGCGTCTCGCGATAAAGTGACCAAAGCGTTTGGATTTCTGCGGAGGGGGGGTCTGCTTTTTTCATCAATCAAGCCGCCTCCTCGTCTAGTCATTCTCCCTGTGGGGCAGCAACGACAGGCTCTTCCGTGATCGCCGATTCCAAATCCTGCTCCGAGCCTTCCGATTGCATATCTGCCGTTTCCCCATCTTCTTCGACATCTGCCGTATCTTCTACCTCATCTGTATCATTCGTCGCAGATGGCGGTTTTCCTTTTTTCACAGCTGGAATATCCGCTTCAGCCGTTTGTGCAAAAAGAGCCGGAAACTGCTTCTCCATGAGGAATGTGACGAGAAACACGAGAGCAGTAACAACGAGAAATACAGCAAAGCTCCTCCCCGCAATCGTCGAAAACCGCGCACCTGCGGAAACGGCGCTCAAGACGGCAAGAAAGGCTGCTATGACGCCCGAGACAAGCGCTGTTCCAATCTTAAACAAAGTCCCTGCCTCCGTCAAATGATTTTTTCACCACGGTCGATCGTCTTGACCTTGTAATCGCCCGTTGTCAAGTCAATCTGCACCGTGCGTCCGTAGGTTCCGCCCGTATCTTCAGCAATGATCCGTATACCTTCCTTAGCCAGCGCTTTTTTGGCAGCTTCGGCATTCCTAAGCCCCACGCGCATGACATCGGATGCATTGGCAAAAGAAAACATCTGCGCACCGCCTGCAATCTTCGCGACGAGCCTGCTCTTCACCGCACCGAGCTTCAAGACCTCCCCGAGCATTAAAGGTACGCCTGTATCGGCAAACTTTGCATGATTCTCGTGCGCTCTCGCCTGCGTACTGTCGGGCAGCATGATATGGAGAAGGCCTCCAACTTTTGTCTGAGGATCGTAGAGGGATATGCCGATACACGATCCAAGACCATAGCTGATGATCTGCTGCGGAGCCTTACCGACTTTGTAATCCGCGATTCCTACGCGTAACATATCAGCCATATCATCCAACCCCCACTGCCGAAAGAATCATTTCCATGGAGCCTGGATCCGGCACGAGGAAGAAGTGTCCGCGAAGCTCATCATCCTCCGCAAGGAACTCCGTCTCAATGACCATGGCATGATCCCCCATCTGTCCGAGCTGCACGAGCACGACATTCAAAATCGCACCTGCCATATCCATAGCAAGCGCCGGTATGGAGGGGATCAAGGAGAGGTTCGTGAAACTATAAAGCGCGTTGAGATAGGCGCCCGCTAAAATATTGCCGATTTCCATTAAGGCAGATTCCGCCATCATATCAAGATGCGTCGTCTCCCCCGCTTCCTTGCCCATAAGAGCATCCACGAGGTAGAAAGCGCTGTCTTGCGGCATGAGAAACAGGATGTTGCTCGGCGCCTT
>NZ_JBQNBV010000131.1:0-5496 GCF_052169755.1 Selenomonas sp.
CTTATATGGATGGTGAGAAGATGAAGGTTACGAAGAAAGATTTGGCGGATGTTGCTGTCTTATCGCGCCTTTCGATTGCAGACGCGGAAGCGGATAAGTACCTCGGGCAGCTCGACGCTTTTTTGCAGTATGTCGAGAACCTTGAAGGCGTGGATACGGAAGAGGTGCAGCCGACGACGTATGCTCTGCCGATGCAGAATGTTTTCCGCGCCGACGAGGTAAAGCCGTCGCTCATGCGCGAGGCGGCGCTTTCCAATGCGCCTTTGGCAGAGGACGGCTATTTCAAAGTGCCGAAGATACTGGAAGGCTGAGGAGGAAATTTGGTGAAACTTTACGATAAAGCGGCGCATGAGCTTCATGATTTGCTGCAAAAGAAGGAAATCTCCTCGACTGAGCTGACGAAGGACGTGCTTTTACGCATGGACGAGGTCGAAGAAAAGGTCGGGGCGTATCTGACCGAGATGCGCGAGTCGGCGCTCGTGCAGGCGGCGCACGCCGATGAGAAGATCGCACGCGGAGAGTCGCTCGCCTTTTTGGAGGGCATTCCCGGCGCGATCAAGGACAATATATGCACGAAGGGTGTCAGAACGACGTGCGCTTCCAAGATTTTGGAGAACTTCGTGCCGCCCTATCATGCGACGGTCATGGAAAAGCTCGCGAAAGAGAATCCCGTCATTTTGGGAAAACTCAATATGGATGAGTTTGCGATGGGCGGCTCGACGGAAAACTCCGCTTACAAAAAGACGCGCAATCCGTGGAATCTCGATTGCGTGCCGGGCGGCAGCTCGGGCGGCAGCGCGGCGGCGGTGGCTGCCGGCACGGCGGTCTGGGCGCTCGGCTCCGATACGGGCGGCTCGATTCGCCAGCCGGCGTCGTTTTGCGGCGTCGTCGGCATGAAACCGACGTATGGCCGCGTTTCGCGCTACGGACTCGTCGCGTATGCATCGTCGCTCGATCAGATCGGTCCCGTGACGCGCGATGTGACGGACTGTGCGCATGTATTGAACGTCATCGCCGGACACGATGCGATGGACTCGACATCGAGCGCCGCGCCCGTGCCCGATTATACGAAGGCATTGACCGAGGACGTGAAGGGGCTTAAAATCGGCTTGCCGAAAGAGTATTTCGTCAAGGGGATGGATGCCGATGTGGAGCAGGCGGTTCGCAAGGCGATCGCAGACTTTGAAGCGATGGGCGCAGAGGTCACGGAAATCACGCTGCCGCATACGGATTATGCGATCTCGACATACTATCTGATCGCGCCGGCGGAAGCCGCGACGAACCTCGAACGGTACGACGGTGTGAGCTATGGTGCGCGTGTCGATGGTGTGGACATCGTCGAGATGATGACGAAGACGCGCAGCGAGAAGTTTGGCGAGGAGGTCAAACGCCGCATCATGATCGGCAACTACGCGCTTTCTGCGGGCTATTACGACGCATATTATCTCAAGGCGCTGAAGGTGCGCACGCTCGTACAGAAGGATTTTACCGATGCTTTCGCGAAGGTCGATGTCATCATGGCGCCGACGGCGCCGACGACGGCGTTCAAGATCGGTGAGATGGTTTCCGATCCGTTGAAAATGTATTTGCAGGACATTTGCACCGTGCCCTTGAACCTGGCGGGTCTGCCGGGCATCTCTGTGCCTTGCGGCTACTCGGCGAAGGGGCTGCCCATCGGTCTGCAGATCATAGGCAAGGCGCTCGCGGAGGAGACGATCCTGCGCGCCGCTTATGCCTATGAGCAGACGCATGCTTTTCACAAAGACAGGGCGAAGATCGGAGGGGCAGAGGGATGAATTACGAAGCAGTCATAGGGCTTGAGATCCATAGCGAGCTCAAGACGAATACGAAAATTTTCTGCGGCTGCGCCACGAAGTTCGGCACCGAGCAGAACACGCAGGTCTGCCCCGTGTGCTTGGGGCTGCCCGGCGTGCTGCCCGTGCTCAACAAGCGCGTCGTCGAGTTCGCCATCAAAGCGGGACTGGCGCTCAATTGCACGATCGACAAGTACAGCAAGTTTGACCGCAAGAACTATTACTATCCCGATCTGCCGAAGAACTTTCAGACCTCGCAGTACGATCTGCCGATTGCTGAGCACGGCTATGTCGATATTGAAACGGAAAACGGCACGAAGCGCATCCGCATCCTGCGCATCCACATGGAAGAGGACGCAGGTAAGCTCGTCCATTCGGGCGCGACGATCACGGATTCTCTGACATCGAACGTCGATTACAACCGCACGGGCGTACCGCTCATCGAGATCGTTTCCGAGCCGGATATGTCAACGCCGGCAGAAGCACGCGCCTATATGGAGAAGATCAAGTCGATCCTCGAATATATCGATGTTTCCAACTGCCGCATGGAGGAAGGCAATTTGCGCGCCGACCTCAATATTTCGCTTCGCCCCGTCGGAACCAAAACGCTCGGGACGAAAGCGGAGATGAAGAACATCAACTCCTTCAAGGCGGTCGAGGATGCGCTTTCCTATGAGATCGAGCGGCAGGAAGAAATCCTCGAAGACGGCGGGCATATCGTGCAGGAAACGCGTACATGGGATCCCGAGCGCGGCATCACGAAATCCATGCGCTCGAAGGAAGAGGCGCACGACTACCGCTACATGCCAGAGCCGGATCTCGTGCCTATCGTGACGACGGAAGAGGAGATCGAGGCATACCGCAAGGCCTTGCCCGAGCTGCCGGACGCACGTCGCGAGCGCTATGGGAAAGCGTTTGGTCTGTCGGATTATGATGCAGCCATCATTACGGCATCGCGCCCGCTGGCAGAGTATTTCGAGGCGTGCCTTGCGGGCGGCGCGGACGCGAAGAGCGCGGCGAATTGGATCATGGGCGATCTCGCGAAGAACCTCAACGCCGAGGGCAAGACGATTGAAGAATCGCCGGTCGAAGCCTCGCGCCTCGCGCAAATGATTGCGCTCATCGAAAAGGGAACGATCTCTTCGAAGATCGCCAAGAAGGTTTTTGCCGAGATGTGGACATCGAGCGATGCGCCCGAGAAGATTGTCGAGGATAAAGGGCTTGTGCAGATCACGGACACGAAGGAGATCGAAGCGATCGTCGATGCCGTCATCGCCGCCAATCCGAAGCCTGTCGCCGATTATAAGAGCGGCAACAAAAAGGCGGTCGGCGCTCTCGTCGGTCAAGTCATGAAGCAGTCGAAAGGCAAGGCAAATCCGCAGATGGTCAATCAGCTTCTCGCGGATAAATTGCGCTGATACGTTTGCGATGGTTTTGGAAAGCAGCCGTTTTTGCGGCTGCTTTCCTTTTGGCAGGGAAAAGGGAGCTTTCCGCGAATAAAATAAAGGAAACGCTGATAAAATGAAGTTGCCCAGATTTGCACAGATGCGCTGTGCCTATGGCGGTCAACGTCAGCCAATCATGCGGCGCACTTCGTGCTTCTAAAAGTATATCATGGATGATTTTCGCGACAGCAGAAAGGTGATCGCTATGCAATATAAAGCTGTGATTTTCGATCTCGACGGTACGCTTGTCAACTCCTTGGACGACTTGGCGGACAGCGTGAATCTCATGCTGGAAGGCTACGGCTTCCCAACGCATGCGGTGGAAAAGTATCGATATTTCGTCGGCAACGGTTCCAAAAAACTCATGGAGCGGACATTGCCTGCGGCAAAGGCGGCAGACGCTGCCTTCGTTGAAGAAGCGCTCGCGAAATACAAGGCGATTTATCAAGAGCGTCTGTTGGAAAAAACGCGTCCTTACAAGGGCGTGCGTGAGCTTCTAAGCGCATTGAAGAGCCGTGGGATTCCGCTGGCAGTCTGCACGAACAAGCACAACGATGCGGCGCTGACCATCGTGAAGATTCTTTTTGCACCCGACACCTTTGCAAAAGTGCTTGGCGACCGCGCAGGTTTCCCGAAGAAGCCGGATCCTGCGACGCCGTTGGAAATCGCCGCGCACCTCGGTGTGAAGCCCGAAGAAGTCGCTTATTTGGGCGATACGTCCGTTGACATGGAAACCGCCGTGCGTGCGGGATTCCTGCCCGTCGGCGTACTTTGGGGATTTCGCCCCGCGCAGGAGCTTGTGGAAAGCGGCGCGAAAGTCTTGCTCAAAGAGCCGTTGGAACTTTTGGAGAACGTGGATTTTTGCGAGAACATGGGATGAATTTGAAGGAACGAGAAGTGATGAAAAAAGAAGTCCCCGTACAGCAGGGAAAAACATACGAAATCACCGTCCGGGCGCTCGGCACGAGCGGTGAAGGCGTGGGACGCGTGAAAGACTTCACCGTATTCGTGCCCGGCGTACTGCCCGGTGAGCGCGTGCTCGCCTGCATGGAAGACGTCAAGAAAACGTATGCACGCGGAAAGCTCGTGGAAATCTTGGAGAAAAGCCCAGAGCGCGTCGAGCCTCTCTGTCCGATTTACGATTCCTGCGGCGGCTGTCAGCTGCAGCATCTTTCCTATGAGGGGCAGCTGCGCCTAAAAAGGCAGCAGGTCGTCGATGCAGTCGAGCGCATCGGGGGGCTTTCCGGCATCGAGGTTTTGCCCGTCTTAGGCGCGAAAGAGCCTTGGCTTTATCGGAACAAGATGCAGTTTCCCGTCGGCAGGAAGCGGGGAAAGACCGTCATCGGCTGCTTCGCCAAAGGATCGCACGACATCATCGACACGCGCGACTGTCGGATTCAAAAAGAAGGCAACAACATCATCGTCAACGTCATGCGCGAGATCGTTGAGCGTTTGCGTATTCCCGTCTACGATGAGGATCGCCATACAGGCGTCCTGCGCCACGTCGTCGGCCGCATAGGGGAAAACGGCGAAGCTATGGTCGTTCTCGTCACAGCAACGAAGGACTTGCCCAAGGCGAAAGAAATCACGCGCCTTTTACGAGAGCGCGTGCCGAACCTCAAAAGCGTGCAGCAAAATATCCAGACATATCGCAATAATGTCATCTTAGGACGTGAAACCAAGCTCCTTTGGGGCAAACCGACGATTCTTGACCGCATCGGCAAACTGCGTTTTTCCATCTCGGCGAGATCCTTCTTCCAAGTCCATACGGAGCAGGCCGCCGTTCTCTATGAAAAGGCACTGGAATACGCCGATCTCAACGGCAAAGAAACCGTCCTCGACGCCTACTGCGGCACGGGTACCATCACCCTTTTCCTCGCACAAAAAGCCCATCGCGTCTATGGCATCGAAATCGTCAAACCCGCAATCGAGGACGCGAAAAAGAATGCGCGTGATAACCGCATAAAAAATGCTACGTTCCTCGTCGGAGACGCCACAAAACTCATGCCGCGTCTCTACCAAGAAAACATTCGCCCCAACGTCATCGTCGTCGATCCGCCCCGCGCCGGCTGCACGGAAACCGTCCTGAAAACCTTCGCCGCCATGCACCCCGACCGCATCGTCTACGTGTCCTGCAACCCCGCAACCCTCGCCAGAGATCTGGCACTTTTAGCAGGGTTGGGGTATATGACGAAAGAGATACAGCCCGTGGATATGTTTCCGCAGACATCGCATGT
>NZ_JBQNBV010000132.1:0-5492 GCF_052169755.1 Selenomonas sp.
AGACTATAAGATGGATCGGGATACGGCATGGTATGTTAATATCGGGAAAGCATTCCAGATGCCGGCGGTGGACGATATGTTTCGGTATAAAAATGCGAATCCGCAGGGATTGAAGCCAGAGAGCGGCTGGACGTATGAAACGGGTATTAAGCATCGTCATGGGAACGATACATGGCGGGCGGCTGTCTATCACATGGATATGCAGGATAAACTTGGCTGGGCTTATGATACTGGAACGGGACAATACTATGCGGTCAATAAGGGCAACTTCCGCAACACGGGTTTCGAGGTTGAATACAAGAAACGTTTTAACGAAATGTGGAGCATTGCATTAGGTGCGGGCATATCTAATCCCGAGGTGCAAGATCCGAACGGAAAAGATAAAGCATGGGCGCAGGATGCGGGGCGCTTGGAAGGACTTGTGCGCATTGATTACCAAAAGGATAAGTGGCAGGGCAATGTGAATCTCAAATACCTCGGTGATCGTGAGTATTATATGCCTAAAAAAGGGACGGCACAGGATATACCGGATAAATTACAACTCAACCTGAATGTTTCGTACAAGGCGGGAAAGAACGACACCGTGACGCTCGGCGTCTACAATCTTTTGGACAGGGAAAACTACTCGAACCGCTACGGCAATCTTGATCTGCCGCTGAATTTCCGTTTGACGTATGCGCATACGTTCTGACATCGTGCGGCGCAGCGGTGCGCTGGCGCTTCTTTTTGCCGCGGGTTTCCTCTTCTGCGCCTGTGCGCGATGGGGAACGGCGGCAGATGAGGAAGAGGGCGAGTTTTTCCGCGGCGTCGATGATATGGGGACGGAGATCGTGCTGCACAAAAAGCCGCAGCGCATTGTGTCGCTCAATCTCGGCACGGATGAAATCTTGCTCGCGCTCGCGCCGCCCGAACAGATTGCGGCGCTTTCATCCTACGTGGATGATGCGGGGCTTTCGTGCATGGCAGAGGCGGCAAAAGCCGTACCCGTGAAGCTGCACGATAAGAGCCCTGAGCGCGTACTCGCGCAGCATCCTGACCTTGTGCTTACAACGGACAGTGTGCCGAAGGAACTCGTAGCGAGTATGCGCGATCTGGGTCTGACGGTCTTTGTTTCTAAAACGCCCAAGAGTATCGAGGCAGTCTTTCCGCGCATCGAGTCCATTGGCAAGGTGATCGGCAGGGAAGAGGAAGCGGCGGCCTTGACCGGAAGGCTGCATGAACGTCTGGCGGATGTAGCACGACGCACAGAAGATATTCCGGAGACGGATCGCCCGATTGTCGTCGCCTTTGCTTTCAGCGGCGTCTTTGGGCGGCGCGACGATCTCTTTGACGACATGTGCCGCCATGCCGCGCTCAGAAACGGCGCGGCGATGGCAGGTCTCACGAAGGACAACAGCATATCGATGGAGCAGGTCGTCGCGCTCGACCCCGATGTGTTCCTGCTGCCCTCGTGGAGCGCCGAAGGCGAAAAGACGGAAGAGTTTCGTGAGAAGCTGCGCAATGACCCGTTGTTTAAGCATGTAAAGGCAGTGCGAGAGAATCATCTTTACTGCGTGCCCGATACGTATCGCTACAGCGCTTCGCAAAATGCCGTCGAAGCCGTCTATGTGCTGGCAAAGACCGTCTATCCCGAGCGTTTTGCCGATGAAGGCGGCGCGAGTGCAGGAAATTGATGCTTGATGTGCAAACATGCCGGAAAGGGGTGAGCGATGGGGCTGAAGATGCTGGTGCTGAGCCTGACGGGAGACTGCAACCTCGCTTGTCGCTATTGCTATGCAAGCGGTCAAGCGAGACGCGCGATGGCATGGGAAACGGCGCGGCGGGCTGTCGATCTGGCTGCCTCCTGCGGTGAGCCGTTCCTCCTGCAGTTTTCGGGCGGCGAGCCTTTGCTTGCATTGCCGCTCCTTGCGCGTATCGCCGCCTATGTGCGCGATCATCGCATCGAGGCGCGCATGGCTGTTCAGACGAACGGCACGCTGCTGACGGAAGAGGCGGTGAACATCCTATGCGATTCCAACATAGGCATTGGCGTGAGCCTCGACGGCAGACCTGCGCTGCATGATCGCCAAAGGCAATATTCGGACGGCAGAGGTTCTGCCGCTGACGTGGCGGCGGGCATCGAGCGGCTTGCGCGTCGCGGCGTCGGCATCGGACTGACGTGCGTTGTGACGGCGGAGAATGTCCATCGCCTGACCGATGTCGTCGATATGGCGTATTACTTCGGCAACGTACATCGATTGGGCTTTGATCTCCTGCGTGCGCAGGGGCGCGGCACGAACGCCGCTTTGCCGCGAGAAAGCGATATGGCGGCGGCGATGCGCGAGGTTTTCGCTCGGCGCGATGCACTTTATCGCTTGACGGGACGCCGCCTCGCCATATCGCAGGAGGAGCAGGCGAGAGACATCGCAGGGCGCGGCGGGAGCGACTTTTCCCACTGCCATGCGATGAACGGCAAAGGCGTCCACGTAGACGCCGATGGCGGCATCTATGCGTGCTCCTCTTTCGTTGGCGATGAGCGCTTCTTCCTAGGCACTGTTATGCAGGGAGTGAATTTGCGTCGCCAGCAGGAAGTATCTGTCAAGATGCAGCGAAGTATGATTTTTTGCCGGCGATGTCCCGATTTCCGCGCCTGCGGGGGCGGCTGTTTCGCGCGCTGGCTGGGCATGGAGAAAGAAGAGCCGTGCGCGGCGGAATGTGCGTTGAAGAGGGCTGCCGTATCGGCAGTTTTCGGAAAGGAAGGGTATTGTGCGGAGTAAGTTCTTCATGCAATCGTCGCTCCTCGTCGTCGTTGTTTTGCTGCTTTTTCTGACAACATCATGCGGCGGCGAAAAGAATGTAGAGGAGACGTCTGCGAATTTTTCGACATCGTATGCGGTGACGGACATCACGGGGCGCACGATACACTTCGATGCTCCGCCGCAGCGCATTGTCACTTTGTCTGCGACCTTGGATCAGATCGTTCTCAGCGTCGTGCCGCCCGAAAGGCTTGTCGCCGTTGATTCGAGCATGAAGGATCCCATCAATTCCAATATGGTAGAGCTTGCTTCCAAAATACCGCAGACGATCGAGCAGCCGAGCGTGGAATCTATTGTCGCTCTGCAGCCTGATGTGGTGCTTATTGCAGATTGGCAGTATATGGAGCTTGCCGATCCTCTGCGCGACGTGGGGCTTAAGGTCGTCGTTGGCAGGGGACCGCATGATCTCGCAGAGGTCAAGGATCTCGTGCGCCTTATGACGGAAGCGATTGGAGAGAAGCGCAGAGGTGAGATCCTGCTGCGAAAAATGGATGAAAAGCTGGCGGAGATCAAGGCGAAGGTCGACGCCATTCCGCAGGAGAAGAGGAAGAGCGTCGTGTTCCTCTCGCTCATGCCCACATACGGCGGCAAGGGATCGAGTTTCGACGACGCCTGTCACTATGCGGGTGTCATCAACGGCGTTTCCGCTTATGGACTGCGCAACGGGCAGGAAGTGACGAAGGAGATCATTCTATCCATAGATCCCGATGTGCTTTTCTTGCCCGATTATCCGTGGAAAGGTCAGGAATGGCTCGACGCATATATTCGCAGCTATACCGAGGATCCGGCGCTTCAAACACTCAAGGCGCTTAAAAATCACAGCCTTGTATCGCCGCGTTCATCCTTCCTCTACAACTGCTCGCAGGATTTTGTCTACGGCGTGCAGGAAATCGCCTACAGGGTTTACGGCGACGAGTTTTATCTGCCTGCCGATGCGCATATTTCGGCAGTCGATGAGTGAATGTGCCGAAAGATAGATTCTAAAATCTGGAGAAAGGGAAAACCTGCATGATGAAAAAGACATATCCCTTTTCTGCCATCGTGGGGCAGGAAGAGATGAAGAAGGCGCTTTTGCTCAATATCGTCATGCCGTCCTTGGGCGGCGTGCTGATCAAGGGCGAGAAGGGGACGGCGAAGTCGACCGCTGTGCGCGCCGCCGCGGGACTGTTGCCCGCCATGCGGGCGGTGGCGGGCTGTGCGTGCCGCTGCGACCCTGCGGCGTCGGAGTTTTTCTGCGACGATTGTCGCAGGAAGGCTGCAGCGGGCGCACGCATGAAGGAGGAGAGCGTCCCCATGCGCGTCGTGGAGCTTCCCGTCAGTGCGACAGAGGATCGCGTCGTGGGCACGCTCGATATCGAGGCGGCGATCCGGCATGGCAGGAAAGAGTTTGAGGCGGGCATTCTCGCGGAGGCGAACCGCAGCATTCTCTATGTCGATGAAATCAATTTGCTCGACGATCACATCGTCGACATCCTGCTCGATTCGGCGGCGATGGGCGTCAATACGGTGGAGCGCGAGGGCATTTCCTATGCGCATCCTGCACGCTTCGTGCTCGTGGGCACGATGAATCCTGAGGAGGGCGACATACGCCCGCAGCTGCTCGACCGGTTCGCCCTTTCGGTGACGGTGACGGGCGAGCGCGAGGCGAAGGACCGCGTCGAGGTGGTGAAGAGGCGCATCGCTTATGAGCAGGATGCGGAGAGTTTTGCCGCTTCCTACAGGGAGCAGCAGGAAGCATTGCGCGAGAGGATCGAAAGGGCGCGTGCTCTCCTCAAAAGCGTCGCCGTGGCAGATAGAATGCTGGAAAAGGCGGCGCACATCTCGCTCGCGCTCGGCGTCGACGGGCACCGCGCCGACATCACGCTCATCAAGGCGGCGATGGCGAATGCCGCCTTCTCGGGGCGCACGGAGGTTGCAAAGGAAGATATGAAGGCCGTCAGCCGCCTCGTGCTCGCGCATCGCCTGCGCCGCCGCCCGTTTGAAGAGGGCAAGGTCGACTGGTCTGCCGTGGATGATGTACTGGCTTGAGGAGATGGGCATGGAATATCCGCGCTATCCGTTTACCGCTGTCGTCGGTCAGGAGCAGGCAAAGAAGGCGCTTCTTCTCGCGCTCGTGAATCCGCGCACGGGCGGCTTGCTCATTTCAGGCAACCGCGGCACGGCGAAATCCGTCCTTGTGCGTGCGGCAGCGCCGTTCACGCTGACAGGGAGTCTCGTCGAACTGCCGCTCGGCGCGACGGACGACATGGTCTTCGGCAGCTTCGATGTGGATGCGGCGCTGCGGGACGGCGAGCGTCGCCTGCGTCATGGGCTCCTGCATCGCGCGGCGCATACGCTCATTTACATGGACGAGGTGAATCTCCTGCGCGAGGATGTCTTGAAGTCTGTCTTAGAGAGCGCGTCGGCGGGGATGTTTTCCTTGGAGCGCGACGGCGTATCGGCGGTCGAGGAGATAAGCTGCATCCCTGTCGGGACGATGGATCCCGCAGAAGGCGTGCTCTCGCCCGTGCTGCTCGACAGCTTCGGCATGTTCGCGGCGATGGAGGAAATAGAGGAGACGGAGCAGCGTGCTGAGATCGCGCGGCGCGTGCTCGCTTTTGAGCGTGCGCCGGAAGCTTTCTGCCGCGCGTATGCGCAGCAGGAAGCCGAGCTGCAGCAGAAGGCGGCACGAGCGCGAGAGATGCTTCCTGCTGTGGA
>NZ_JBQNBV010000133.1:0-5443 GCF_052169755.1 Selenomonas sp.
AACGCAACGACACAAATCGTCACAAGGAAAACGAACGACAAAAAATCGTACAGTTCCATTGGCAATGCCCTGCTGAGCCGTCCAAGAAGCAAGCCTGCCGGCGCAGCTGATTGGCAAACGGCTCGTATGCGAAAACGTCCCAAGAGCGTGAGCCGAAGGCGAAGCGCGATTGGTTGACGTTGACCGCCCTTTCAGGGGCTAAGAATCGACCGCCTATCCCGTATAGTAGCACCACTTGTATTATAACACATAAATACCTTTTATGTCTTTCGTAATTTCATCTTTCCCCCGCCGCCCGCTCTAGGGCGGCAATTTCCTGCGCATCCGTCAGAACATAGAGCATATCTCCCGCCTTGAGCTGCACGTTTCCCTGCGGCAGCAGTTCCTCTGCGCCGCGCCGCACGTTGATGACGTGGCTGTGCGCCCCCCATGCGATCGAGGCGATGGTTCGCCCTTCCATGACGCTTCCGGAAGCGATACACAGCTCCGTCAAGATGCGGCGGCGTACGGCTCCCTCGATCTCTTCGCGCCGTCGGCGCGAACGTTCATAAAGCGCATCGTAGATGGGGCTGCCGCCGATAAGATCGCTGACGAGTACAGCGGCGGAAGCGACGCAGACGACGGCGAGCAGATGCTCAAAGGAGCCTGTGATCTCCATGATGAGCAGGCTTGCCGTCAGCGGCGCCTTGATGCTTCCCGCGAAGAATCCCGCCATGCCAAGGACGACGAAGGTCGAGGAGAGCGCTGTCGGCAGGACGCCGAGCGCCGTCGCGCCTGCGGCGAAGATTGCCCCCGAAAGCGCCCCCAAGACGAGCACGGGAAGAAAAATGCCGCCGGGCACGCCAGAGCCATAGCAAAAGACGGTAAAGAGCATTTTGCCGACAAAGACGGCGAGAAGCGCGCCGAAAAACAGCGGCTCCTCTACAAGACGATTGACGAGGAAGTTGCCGCCCGATAAGACGTCGGGCAAAAAGAAGCCGAGCACGCCCGCCGCCAAAAACGGAATCGCTGCCAGAAGCCAAGCGGGCAGCGGCGACTTCGCCCATGTATCGAGCGAGCCGATGAGCATACCGTTGAAGAGCCTGCCGAGTGCGCCCGAAAAAGCGCCGAGCAAAAAGAGCAAGAGATATGCTCCGCCGAGCGGCACGGGAAGCACCGAACCAACGGCAAACATCGGACCGACGCCGAAGATCTCCTGCGTGAAGAATCCTGCGGCGATCGACGCACCGAGAACACCCATGAGCATCTGCGGTGAGAAGTTCTTCGATAGCTCTTCGAAGGAAAAGACAAGGCTCGCCAAGGGGGCGTTGAAGATGGCGGCGAAGCCCGCGCCTGCCCCCGCCGTCAGAAGAAATCGCTCCTCCGCCCGCGAGCGTCCGGCAATGCGGCTGACCCCTGCCCCCACACAGGCGCCGATCTCCACGCTCGGTCCGCCGCGCCCGAGCGACAGCCCCGCACCGATCGCCAGCACGACGCCGACGAATTTGCCGAAGAGCACGCGCAGCCAGTGAAGGTGGCTTTCGCCGCGCAAGACACCCTTGAGATCGGGAATGCCGCCGCCGCCGACCATTGCATCGAGCTGCATGAGCCGCCGGACGACGCCAGAAACGGCAAGCAGCGCGAGAAAATAGCCGCCCGTCCAGAGCGGCGAGGCGTCGCGCAAGAAGTCGTACAGCACGGGGCGCAAGTGATCGGCGCTCTCCAACAGCCAGTGATAGAGCGCGATGACCGCGCCCACAAGAACGCCGATCAGAAGCCCGTCGGCAAAGAGACGCAGGCGAAAATGCGCAGGCTTTTTCACATAGAGAAGCGCACGCTCGATATTCTCCGGCATCGTATCTCCTCCGCATACAAAGCGCAATCCCACGAAACCCCGCCTCTTTCCTGTGATGGGACGCCCTACACAAGCACGGGATTTCGCAAACGAAAGCCCGCCCATTCCCCTAAATAACAACCAAGATTCAAACGCGCTCCGCTTGAACGAGAATCTTAGTCGAAGGGGAATGAGCGGGCTTCTTAAGGAAACGCTGATAAAACGGCTCGCTTATAAGCGCCCCATCACGCCAAGCCGAAAGCGAACACGGTCTGCGCACGCCACTCCTTGCCCGGGCGCAGGATCGACTGCGGGAAGTTCGCGTGATGCACCGCGTCGGGGAACACCTGCGCTTCGAGGGTAAAGCCCGCACGCGGGGCGAACGCCGCGCCCGCCTTGCCGGAGAGCACGCCGTCTAAGTGGTTGCCCGAGTAGAACTGTACGCCGGGCTGCGTCGTATAGGCGCGCATATAGACGCCCGTCTTTTCCGCATAGACATGCGCGAGCTTGTGAAGCTTCGTGTAGTCCACAGGGCACGCAGCATCTTCGCCAAGCCCCAGTTCTTTCGCTTCTTCCTCCGCCGGGGTTCGATCCAGCACGAAGTTGTGGTCATAGCCGCCCGCCCAGCGCATCTGACTGAACGGCGCGTCGATGCGTGCGCCGATCTCTTTCATCTCACGAAAATCGAGCGGCGTCCCTTCGACGAGCAGAATGCGTCCGTCCGGAATCAGCTCGTTGTCCGTCGGCGTGTACTTCTCCGCGAAAATGCGAATCTTCTGATCGAGCACGGATCCCGAGCAGAATCCTTCGAGATTGAAGTATGTATGATGCGAAGGATTGCAGATCGTATCCCCGTTCGCCTCCGCTTCATAGGAAACGACGACCTCATTCTTCTCCGAAAGCGCATACGTCACAGTCATCTTCAAATCGCCGGGGTATCCGCCCTCACCTGCCGGGCTCATATAGCAGAGCGTCAGCGCACCCGCTTTTTCCTCTGCCGTCCAGACCTTCTTATCATAGCCGCCCAGCGAGCCGCCGTGCAAGTGGTTTCTGCCCTCGTTGCATTCCAAGACATACGTTTTGTCGTCGATGGGCAGATCACCGAAAGCGATGCGTCCCGCCGAGCGGCCGACAATCGCGCCGAAATACTTATCGTCCGCCTCGTAGCCTTTGAGATCCTCGTAGCCGAGCGCCACGTCGATGCACTTTCCCTCCCTGTCCGGTACGATGAGCGACTGCACACGCGCCCCATAGTCCATGACAGAGAGCTTCATCCCGTAGCTGTTCTCCAATGTATAAAGTGTGATGAGCCTGCCGTTCTTAAGCTCGCCAAATGCCTTTTTCGTTATCTTCGCCATCTGTCATCACCTCTCTGCTTCTTTCTCTATGCGTGCCAGAAAATCCTTCTGCGGCATGGGCTTTGCAAAATAATATCCTTGAATCTTGTCGCAGCCGATGCTCGACAGGAAATCCAGCTGCGCTTTCGTCTCCACGCCCTCGACGACGATGCCCATTCTGAGATCGTGCGCCATCTCGACGACGCGCCGCAGAATCGCCGGCGCACGCTGCGAGTTTTCCAAATCGCGCACAAAACTCATGTCGATCTTCAAGATATCAACCGCTAAGTTTCGAAGCATATTGAGCGAGCTGTAGCCGCTGCCAAAATCATCCATGAGAATCTTCAAACCAAGACTTTGCAGCTTTTTCAAGACATTCATCAGCTGCGTCGGATTGTCCGTATAGGCGGACTCGGTGATCTCAAGGCGCAGGAGCGAAGGATCCAGATCGTACTTCTTCAAAAGGCTGACGACCGTATCACAAAAATCGCTGTCATAGAAATTCAGCCGTGAGACGTTGACCGAAACGGGTACGACGGGCAGCCCTGCACGAATACGAGATGAGAGCATACGGCAGACATCCTCCCACGCGAAGCGGTCGAGCCGCACGACGAAACCGTTGCGCTCGAAGAGCGGCACGAAGCGCACAGGCGGAATGAGGCCCGCCGCCGGATGCTGCCAGCGCACGAGCGCCTCAGCGCTGACGGCGCGTCCCGCCTTGATGCTGTAGACCGGCTGATAATACACGCAGAACTGCCCCTCCGAGAGCGCAAACTCCATCTCACGGAGCATCATCTGCTCTTCGAGAAGCGTCTCGCGCATCTTTTCATCGTAGTAAGCATAGCGCGTCTTATAGCGTCCCTTGATCGTATTGAGCGCCATGTGCGCACGGTCGCACATCTGATCGACCGGCAGGAGCACATCATCCACCGAATAGATGCCTGCATAAAAAAGAATATTATTCTTGATGCCAAGCGAGAAGATCGCATTGTCGATACCTTCGAGCAGAATGTCGATGTCGAGCATATCGTCCGGCATACAGACGGCAAAGTGATCCGCCTCCATGTGCCCGGCAAGACCGATGCCTTCCGTGATCGTTTTGAAATATGTACCCGCCGTTTTTAAGATCAAATTTCCCGTTTCAACATGAAAAAGATCGTTGATGATCTTGAAGCAGTTGATATCGAAGTACAAAAGGTTGTAGCGCATTCCGGAATTTTGCTGCAGAAGCTCGACTGTCTTTTCATAAAATGTCTCGCGGTTGTATATTCCTGTCAGCGCATCTACTTCAATATGGTGGCGCATCTCAAGGATCTGCCTCTCACGCGCCGCTTGTTCGAGCTTTCGCCACTCATTCTCCATGCGTGCCATGACGTTTTTCACGCGGCAGCAAACGATCGCCGGATGGTAAGGCTTCGTGATGAAGTCGGCAGCGCCCATCTCCATTGCACGCACCTCGGCGGCACGTTCGCTGCCTGCGGTCGTGACGATGACAGGAATCGCCGCCAAGCGTTCGTCGCGCTTTAGGGCAGCGAGCAATGCAAAGCCGTCCATGCCGGGCATCACGAGATCGAGCAGTATGACATCGACGCGTTTTTCGGCAAGCAGCGCCATCACATCTCTGCCGTTCGTCGCTTCTAAAAGCTCATACTCCGCTTGAAAAAACTGTGCGAGAACAGCACGGTGCATTTCCTCATCGTCCACGATCATCATCACAGGTTTCTTTTCCATAAGATTACCTTTCTCAAAAAGAGAGCCGCTGATACTTCAACGAGTCCTAAAGAAACACTTCATCGCTACTTATTATATTTTACCATGAAACCCCAAGAGGTCAAGCCGTAGGCGCAGACCGATTGGCTCGGTTTCATGTAAGGGCGATGCTTTCCTTTTTATTTCACCACTCAACCACATTGCACATCACACTCGCGCCGTGCGGCTTTGTGCCGTCAAAGTAACGGCTGCGATCAGCAGCAGCGTCTTGTGTTTTATGATCCAGTCGAGCATTTTTTTGCATTTTATCCATCCCCCACAACAAAAAAAGACAGCCCACAAGCTGCCTTCGTATGCTATAATATACTCGGTGCTACCAAGACGGTAGGCGGTCGATTCTTAGCCCCTAGCGGTCAACGTCAGCCGCGCATCTGCGCTCTTCGAGCTTGATTTGCGGGACGTTTTCGCATACGACCTATTTGCCAATCAGCCGCGCCCTTCGGGCTTGCTTCTTGGATAGGTCAGCAAGGGGGCGTTGCTCATGACGATAAACGATTTAATCGCGTTGCTCTTAGTAACGCTG
>NZ_JBQNBV010000134.1:0-5407 GCF_052169755.1 Selenomonas sp.
CAAACGTCCACTTTGTGGACAAAAGTGCGCCGCCCTTAATGAAAGTTAGCCAATCAGCCTGCGTCTTTGGCTTGGCTTCTTGGACTTTCATAGTGAATTACACGCACTAAAAAATTTCTCAGAGGAGGTGTGAGAATGCTTGATGAAAGGAAGCGGCGCGTTCTGCGGGCGGTGGTCGATGACTACATCTCGTCGGCGGAGCCTGTCGGTTCGCGCACGGTGGCGCGGCGGCATGATCTCGGCGTCAGTCCGGCGACGATTCGCAATGAGATGGCGGATCTTGAGGATATGGGCTACTTGGAGCATTTGCACACGTCCTCGGGGCGAATCCCTTCATCGAAGGGGTATCGCCTCTATGTGGACGATCTGCTCTCGCCCACACCGATTGACGCGCGTGAGAGGGCGCTGATCGATCAATGGTATCGAAAGCGCGTGAAGCGCATCGAGAGCGTCTTTCAGGAAACGGCGAAGATCATTTCGCGTGTGACGAAGAATCTCGCGCTCGTACTTGCGCCGCAGCTTGCCGAGGCTTCTTTTCGCACGCTGCAGTTTCTGCCGCTCGGTGAAGGGCGCGTCATCGCCGTCTTGATGACGGACGCAGGCTTCGTGGAGAACCGCGTCGTCAAGATGCCGAAGGGTGCGCGGTTCCAAGATTTCCAGCGCATGGCGGAAGTCATCAACCGATGTCTGTCGGGCGAGAAGCTTTCTTCCATCGGTGCAGCCGCCTTGAAGCGTATACGCGCCGAGGTCATGGATGAGTCGCTTTATCAGGCAGCGTTGGAGCTGATCTACGAAGCGCTCGACGAGGAGCGAAAGGAGCAAAGGCTCTATCTCGGCGGCACGACCGAGATGCTTGCGCAGCCGGAATTTCGCGATGTGGCGCGTGTACGCTCGATTCTCTCGATGCTCGAAGAGGAAGATTTCGTCAAAGGGGTCTTGCAGAAGAAGGCGCGGGAAGGGCTTGTCGTCACGATCGGCCGCGAGAACGAGTACAGCGGCATCGAGGATTGCAGCATCATTCGCGCGACGTACCACTTGGACGGCGAGTGCCTGGGCACGATCGCCGTTTTAGGGCCGACGCGCATGGAGTACGGCAAGGCGATGGCGCTCTTGGGTTATCTGAACCGCCATATCGCTGCGCTCGTGCAGCCTTTCCGCTGGTAGCGGCATAGCATGAAATACGAGGTGAAGGGAATGCCATCATTCATGAAGGATGAGTTGAAGAAGAAGGACGAGGAAAAGCTCGAAGAGATGAAGCGCGAGATCGACGAGGCAGAGTTGGCGGGAGAAGCAGCGGACGATACTGGCGAGGAGACTGCCGAAGGGAGCCATGAGGGTACCGAAGAGGCAGAAAATGGCGCGGACGATCCGGCGAAGCGTGCGGAAAAGCTCGAAGCCGATCTGGCAGAAAAGGACGCACAAATGCTGCGCCTGCGCGCGGACTTCGACAATTTCCGCCGCCGTTCGGCGAAGGAGCGCGAAGAGCTTGCCGCCGTCGTCACGCAGGGCATCCTCACGGATATGCTGCCGCTCCTCGATAACTTCGAGCGTGCGCTTTTAGCCGAAGGTTCTGACCTCGACAGCTTCCGCGCAGGCGTCTCCATGATCTACAAGCAGATGACAGAAGCGCTCGCGAAGAACGGCTTGGAGGTCATTGATACAGAGGGCAAGAAGTTCGATCCGAACTTCCATCAGGCGGTCATGCGCGTGCAGGATCCCGAGAAGGAGGACGATACGATCGAGCAGGAACTGCAAAAAGGCTACATGGTAAAGGGGCGCGTCATACGTCCGAGCATGGTGCAGGTCGTCTCAAACTAAGGCAAATAGAGGAAACTCTTTTTATAGATATGAACATTTAGGAGGAATTCATCATGGCAAAAGCAATCGGCATCGATTTGGGTACTACGAACTCTGTCGTCTCCGTCATGGAGGGCGGCAAGCCTGTCGTCATCACGAATCCGGAGGGCAGCCGCCTGACGCCGTCCGTCGTCGGCTTCACGAAGACGGGCGAGCGTCTCGTCGGTCAGCTCGCCAAGCGGCAGGCTGTATCGAACCCCGACCGCACGATCGCATCGATCAAGCGTCACATGGGTGAAAAAGACTACAAGGTTTCCATTGACGGCAAGGATTACACGCCGCCGGAGATCTCGGCGATGGTTCTGCAGAAGCTCAAGGCGGATGCGGAAGCCTACCTCGGCGAGACGGTGACGCAGGCGGTCATCACGGTGCCGGCGTACTTCAACGACAGCCAGCGCCAGGCGACGAAGGACGCGGGCAAGATCGCAGGTCTCGACGTCCTGCGCATCGTCAACGAGCCGACGGCGGCTTCGCTGGCGTACGGCGTCGACAAGGGCGGCGAGCATACGGTTCTCGTCTTTGACTTGGGCGGCGGTACGTTCGACGTCTCGATCCTCGAACTCAGCGAGGGCATGGTCGAGGTCAAGGCGACGAGCGGCGACACGCACTTGGGCGGCGACGACTTTGACCACGCCGTCATGAACTGGATGGTCGAGGAGTTCAAGAAGGAGAACGGCATCGACCTCTCCGCTGACAAGATGAGCGCACAGCGCCTGCTGGAAGCGGCGGAAAAGGCGAAGATCGAGCTTTCGAGCATGATGGAGACGCCGATCAATCTGCCGTTCATCACGGCGGACGCCACGGGGCCGAAGCATCTTGACCTGAAGCTCACACGCGCCAAGTTTGATGAGCTTACGCATGATCTCGTCGAGCGCACGATGGGTCCGACGCGTCAGGCGATGTCGGATGCGGGTCTTTCGGCATCGGACATCGACAAGGTTCTTCTCGTCGGCGGTTCGTCGCGCATCCCTGCCGTGCAGGAAGCTATCAAGGGCTACTTCGGCAAGGAGCCGGATCGCAGCGTGAATCCGGACGAGTGCGTTTCCATCGGCGCGGCGATTCAGGCGGGCATCATCGTCGGCGAGGTCAAGGACATGCTGCTCCTCGACGTCACGCCGCTCTCTCTGGGCATTGAGACCTTGGGCGGCGTTTCGACGAAGCTCATCGAGCGCAATACGACGATTCCTGTCCGGAAGAGCCAGGTCTTCTCGACGGCGGCGGACAACCAGCCGTCGGTTGACATCCACGTTCTGCAGGGCGAGCGCGAGATGGCTGCGGGCAACAAGACGCTCGGACGCTTCGAGCTCTCCGACATCCCGCCGGCGCCGCGCGGCGTTCCCCGCATCGAAGTCGCCTTCGACATCGACGCGAACGGCATCGTGCACGTCTCCGCGAAGGATCTCGGCACGGGCAAGGAGCAGAAGATCACGATCCAGTCCGACAGCGGCATGAGCAAGGACGACATCGACCGCATGGTCAAGGAAGCGCAGGCGCATGAGGCGGAGGACAAGAAGCAGAAGGAGACCGTAGAGGTCAGAAACCGCGCCGATTCGGCTGTCTATCAGGCGGAGAAGGCGATCAAGGATCTCGGCGACAAGGTCGACAAGGCGAAGGCAGACGAAGTGCAGGCGGCAGCCGACAAGGTCAAGGAAGCGCTGAAGGGCACGGACACGGACGCCATCAAGAAGGCGACGGAAGAGCTGGAAAAGCCGCTCTACGAGATGAGCGCGGCGGCGTACCAGCAGGCGGGCGGTCCCGAGGCCGCAGCAGGCGCGGGTGCAGCTCCCGGTGCAGGTGCGGCGGACGCAGGTGCGAAGAGCGAGGACGACAATGTCGTCGACGCCGAGTACACGGAAGTCAAGGACGACAAGAAATAAGCGTAAGAAGTGACGGAGAGTGTGGAGCGTGGAGTTCATGCTCCGCACTCTTTTGACGATAAAGGACAGGCGCACTGGGCGCTGTGAGGTGTTTATTGTGAGCGAGAAACGCGATTACTATGAGGTGCTCGGCCTCTCGAAAGGCGCTTCGGATGCGGACATCAAGAAGGCGTTCAAGAAGATGGCGCGCAAGTACCATCCCGATTTGAACCGCGACAATCCGAAGGAAGCCGCCGAGAAGTTCAAGGAGGTCAACGAGGCCTATCAAGTCCTCTCCGATCCGCAGAAGAAATCGACGTACGATCAGTTTGGCCACGCGGCGTTTGACGGTGCGGGCGGCGGAGCGGGAGGCGCAGGGGGCTTCGGCGGTTTCGGCGGGGGCTTCGGCGGCTTTGGCGGCGGCATGGGCGGTTTCGGCATGGACGACATCATGGACGCCTTCTTCGGCGGCGGCGGTCGCCGTCGCGGGCCGAAAGGTCCTGAGCCGGGCAACGACCTGCGCTATGACTTGGAGATTACCTTCGAAGAAGCGGCGTTCGGCAAGGATGTCGAGTTGACGGTTCCGCGCACGGAGAACTGTGACGCATGTCACGGCACGGGCGCTGCCGAGGGCACGAAGCCCGAGACGTGTCCCGACTGCCACGGCACGGGTCAGGTGCAGAAGGCGCAGCGCACGCCGCTCGGCAACTTCATGACCTCGCGTCCGTGCAGCCGCTGCGGCGGTACGGGGCAGGTCGTCAAGAATCCGTGCAAGAAGTGCGGCGGCACGGGTCACACGCGCGTCAGCCGAAAGATCGAGGTCAAGATCCCTGCGGGCATCGACGAAGGGCAGCGTGTGCGCATCTCGGGCGGCGGCGAAGCGGGGCAGCGCGGCGGCCCGAACGGCGATCTCTACGTCTATATCTATGTGAAGCATCACAAGCTGTTCAAGCGAAGCGGCGCGGACGTCATCAGCGAGGTGCCGATCTCCTTCGTGCAGGCGGCGCTCGGCGATACGATCGAAGTGCCGACCATTGACGGCAAGGCGGAACTCAAGATTCCCGCGGGCATCCAGTCGGGCACGGTGCTGAGGATGCGCGGCAAGGGCATCCCTCATCTAAGGGGCACGGGGCGCGGCGATCAGCATGTGCGCGTCAAGGTCTTGACGCCGCAGAAGCTTACGAGCAAGCAGAAGGACGCCTTGAAGGCATTCGGCGATCTCTGCGGCGAAAGTGTCAACCCCGAGCAGAAGACGTTCAAGGATACGCTGAAGAGTTTCTTTAAGTAAAACCGTGAGTTTAAGACGCTTGGCGCAGAATGAAGTGCGCTTTTGCAGAAACAATGGTGATCGAGGGAGTCGCTTCGGCGGCTCCTTTTTTGCGTTCTTTGCGTGCGGATGAAGAAAAAATTTCGTATGTTGTAAAGACAGGGATATTTTCCTTTGCATGGTTGACGCAGCGCCGTCTCTGTAGTAATCTACTGAGGAATAAGAGGAAGAGGAAACAGCAGGATGTTGGGGGTGCAGGCTTGATTCGCGTGGAAAATCTCGTAAAGGAGTTCTGTCATACGGATGCGGCGGGAAAAGCAGCGGTAAAGCGCGCGGTGGACGGTCTTTCGTTCGCCGTTGCACACGGAGAGATCTTCGGTCTTTTGGGGCCGAACGGCGCGGGCAAGACGACGACGATTCGTATGCT
>NZ_JBQNBV010000135.1:0-5404 GCF_052169755.1 Selenomonas sp.
TGTATTCTCCTGAAGGGATCGTATTCCTAGAATCTCCCGGATCGACCCATGTAGGATTTTCTTCCTTCGTCAAAACGGAAAAATAACCGACGGGCGTCGGCGTGGAAAGTTTCCCCAAGGCTACGGGATACAGGCGAATCTTTTCGTTATTTTTATAAAGACTCAAGGAGCGTGCAGCTATATTGATGACGATCTTATACGGATCTTCGGCTTTGACCGACGCTGCATTAGAAGCGGCGTCCGCAGAGGACTTTACCTGAACATTCTGCGGCTGTCCTTCCGCCTGCGCCGCGTTCTTCTCGGACACATCCTTGATCCACGCACCGTAAGGCGAGCCCTGTTCCTTCTCTGCCGCCTGCCCCCAGCCGGACAGCCCGCCAAACAACGAAAGACAGACAAAAAAAGCTGTAATTTGCTTGAACATCATTGCATCGTCCTTTTCTTCAAAATCTCTTTTACAAAGATGTTTTCATTATAGCACAACCGCTCTCCTTTTTCACTGCCGCACAGCAAATCCTTTACGCAAACCAAGTGCAGAATTTTTCCCTTTTGTAAGAAAAGATACGACATTTTTTCTGCGAAGAATGTAGTATAATGGTACTGTTCACTTTTTTTACGGAGGTATGAGATATGAGCGCATTTTTAGGGCCGATTCATTTCCGCATGTATCAGAAGATCCAATCACAGGAAGCTCTGACGAAAGCGATTGCCGAACTCGCCGCTGAAAAAGGCTGGCTGAGTAAAGACGAAGCAGCCGCCCACGTCAAGGAAGAATCCCGTCCGCTCGAAGAAATCATTGATTTGTCGAACATCCACGCTTGGCTTCTCGGACAAATCGAAGATGCAGAATCCCGCTACGCCGATCTCGTGACCAAGATCTTGGCGGCGGATGCGGCACGCATGGACGACGTGAAGAAGGCTGCGTTCGCCTTTGGCAGCGAAAACGCCGTGGCAGAATCGCGCCCCAGCGCCTTATTCAGCGCTATGGATCAAATCCGGCTTGACGGTATGCCCTGCGACGGCGCCTGTGTCGTGACGGATTCTTCCGACGAACATTTCACATGGGAGCTGCGCCTTGACGTACACCGCGCTTTCTGGAAGGAAGTCGGCGGCGATCCTGCGCATTATTACACGCTGCGCAATGAATTATTCGCAGGCTTCCTTTCCAAATCGAATCAGCGCATCGTGACGGAGGACGGTCGCACCTATCATTTTGCCGCGAAATAGTCTGCCTTAGGAATCGCTGATAAATTCAGCCCTGACATCTTGGCGCATCTTTTCCACCCCAGCCGCATCCGGCTTTTTTTCTCCTTGATGGGACGAAAAATCTACGCCAATTTGACAGATTTCATTTTATCAGCGCTTCCTTTACAATCAATCAAAATGATGTATAATATAAGGTATAATTATGGAATCGCTGATAAATTCAACCCCTCATCTGCACAAGCTGAGCGACTTCGTTTTATCCGCGCTTCCTTTAGAAAGAGGTGACTTATTTTGACAGAGCAGGAATTGGAGAAGCTGGTCGAGGCGAAATTTGCTGAAGCGGACAAGGCTTTCGAGGATCGTCCGAAGAAGTTCTTCATCACGCAGAACGGCCGCGGCGTCGTCGATGGCGGCGAGCTCTACAACAAGGTCTACACCGATGTACTGCGCGTTGCGCAGCAGGCTTGCACGGCGATCTTGAAGGAAGCGCTCAAGAAATAAGCCGAACATAAAAAATCCCCATGCAGAAGCATGGGGATTTTTTATGTTCAGCGGCGCATCGACCGCTTACTTCTTCTCTTCCTTCTTGACTGCCGTCGAGCGCACGGAAAGCTCTCGGAGCTGCTTGGCATCGACTTCGGACGGCGCCTGCGACATCACATCCGAGGCGCTCTGCGTCTTGGGGAACGCGATGACGTCGCGGATCGAGCGGCGCTTCGCCATAAGCATGACGAGGCGATCGAGACCGAAGGCGATGCCGCCGTGCGGCGGCGTGCCGTATGCAAAAGCGTCCATCATGAAGCCGAACTTCTGACGCGCCTCTTCTTCTGTCAAGCCGATGGCTTCAAAGACCTTTTCCTGCAAATCTCCCTGATAGATGCGCAGGCTGCCGCCGCCGATTTCGACGCCGTTCAAGACCATGTCATAGGCGTTCGCCTTGACCCTGCCGGGATCGGATGTCAAATATTCAACATCCTCGCGGCGCGGCGCGGTGAACGGATGGTGCATCGCTTTCCAGCGCTTTTCTTCCTCGTTGTATTCGAACATCGGGAAGTCCGTGACCCAGAGGAAATTCAGCGCATCGGCGTCAATGAGGTTCCTGCGGCGCGCCATCTCAAGGCGCAGTTCGCCGAGCGCCTGCGCGACGACAAGCGGCTTATCCGCAATGACGAGCAGGAGATCGCCCGTCTTGGCATGGCAGGCTGCCTTGATCTTCTCGAAAACCTCGTCGGCATAGAACTTCTTGAACGGCGACTTCACGCCCTCTTCCGTGTACTGAATCCATGCCAGCCCCTTCGCGCCGTAGCCCTGCACATACTGCACGAGACCGTCCAGCTCGCGGCGCGGGATGTTCGCATAGTCCTCGACGTTGATGACCTTGACCTGTCCGCCGTTTTCAAGGACGGATGCGAATACCTTGAAGTCCGAACCCTTGACGTACTCCGAGATGTCCATTAGCTCCATGCCGAAGCGAAGATCCGGCTTATCCGAACCGAAGCGCTCCATCGCCTCGTCCCACTTCATGCGCAGGAACGGCGTTTTGAGCTTGACGCCCAAAGTCTTATCGAAAAGCTCTGCGACGAGACCTTCCATCAACTCCAAAATATCGTCCTCATCGAGGAAGGATGTTTCGATATCCAGCTGCGTGAACTCCGGCTGACGATCCGCACGCAGATCTTCATCGCGGAAGCAGCGCACGATCTGGAAATACTTTTCGAAGCCTGCGACCATGAGAATCTGCTTGAAGATCTGCGGCGACTGCGGCAGCGCGTAGAACTTGCCGGGATTCAGCCGGCTCGGCACGAGGAAGTCGCGTGCGCCCTCGGGCGTGCTCTTGCAGAGCATAGGCGTTTCGATTTCGATAAATTCATGACGGTCGAGGAAGTCGCGCATGATCTTCGTCACGCGATGGCGCAGCATGAGATTCGCCTGCATCTCGGGGCGGCGCAGGTCAAGATAGCGATACTTGAGGCGCAGCATCTCATCGACGTCAATATCGTCTTGAATATAGAAAGGCGGCGTCTTTGCCGTGTTCAAGATGCGCAGTTCCTCGCAGACGACTTCGATCTTACCCGTCTCGATATTCGGGTTGACCGTATCCGCAGAGCGCGCACGCACCTTGCCGCGCACACCGATGACAAACTCGCTGCGCAAAGTCTCCGCCTTGTGGAACGCATCTTTTCCCATCGCCGCCTCATCATAGACGACCTGCACGAAGCCGGAGCGATCCCGCATATCGACGAAAATCAGACCGCCGTGATCTCTTCTCCGCGACACCCAGCCTGAGAGTACAATTTCCGCACCGACGTCGCCCTCGCGCAATTCACCACAGTGGCGCGTCCTCTTCATACCTGCCAATGTTTCCATCAATTCTTCACCTCAACACATATTGCAGAAACCAGATCGCACAAAGCGACTTTTTTCTGCTCGCTCGTATTCATATCCTTCAAGAGAGCAGACGCCTCTTTGACCTCGTCTTCACCCAAGATCGCCACGAAGCGGGCATTTTTCTTGTTCGCCTGCTTCATCTGCGCCTTCATACTGCGCCCCGCGAAATCCATAGCGGCGGTGAGCTTTGCCGCACGAAGATCCTGCAGGAGCTTAAACGCAGGCAATTTCGCAGCCTCGCCCAAGGCGACGACGAATACATCCACGCTTTCCGGCGCTTCGTGCAAAAGCCCCTGCTTCTCAAGCGCAAGCAATACGCGCTCAAGCCCCACAGCGAAACCGATGCCCGGCGTCGGCGGTCCGCCAACTTCCTCAACCAGCCCGTCGTAGCGCCCGCCGCCCGCAACGGCGCTCTGCGCTCCGAGCGGCGTGTACTTGACCTCGAACGCCGTCTTGGTGTAGTAGTCCAAGCCGCGCACAAGATTCGCGTCCAGCTCGAAGGAAACGCCCGCCGCCGCAAGATACGACTGCACCTCAGCGAAATGCGTGCGGCACTCGTCGCAAAGGCAGTCCGTGATACGCGGCGCACCTTCAGAGAGCGCATGACAATGCTCATGCTTGCAATCCAAAAGGCGCAGCGGATTGCGCTCGAAGCGCGACTGACAATCCCCGCAAAGCTCGCCGAGATGCGGCCGGAAGAACTCCTGCAGCTTCTCGCGATAGACGGGGCGGCACTTTGGGCAGCCCACGGAGTTGAGATGCAGCTTGAGCTCCTGCAAGCCGAGCGCACGCAGAAATTCGACGGCAAGCAACACGATCTCAGCATCGACGGCGGGATTCTCTTCGCCCAAAGCCTCGACGCCGAATTGATGAAACTCACGGTAACGCCCCGCCTGCGGCCGATCATAGCGAAACATCGAGCCGATGTAGAAAAGCTTCGCGAGCGCATCGCCAACATAGAGTTTGTTTTGCAGATAGGATCGCACGACCGATGCCGTATTCTCCGGACGCAGCGTAAGACTTCGGTCGCCGCGATCGGTGAACGTATACATCTCCTTTTCCACGACGTCGGTCGTTTCTCCGATGCCGCGCAGGAAAAGCTCCGTATGCTCGAAGATCGGCGTTCTGATCTCGCGATAGCCGTAGCGTGCGCATAATTCGCGAATCACCTGCTCCACATGCGTCCATTGTGCGACCGTATCGGGCAAAATATCCTTCGTGCCGCGCGGTCCATTGATCAACACGTTGCTTCATCCTCCCCATCTCCATACGCCTCTTGTAAAAGAGCCGCCCGCTTCGCTATGTAAGCGTCTATATCGCGTACATAAGTATGAAAATCCTTGGCGTTGAACGACGCCTTGAGCCTCTTCGTGCGGAAATTCATGATCTTGCTCGTCGCGGCGCAGCCGATGCCCAAGATCGTCTGATTCTCGTCCATGATCTGGATATTATACATGCTCTCAGCACCCGGACGTGCACAGCCGACGTTTTCAAGCTGCCCGCTCATATAGCCCTGCCGATAGAGATAATACGGCAAAAAGCCTGCACCCTCTACGCGCTCCATCGCTGTTTGAAACATCGCCTGCACTTCGGCATCGTCGGGAAGCTCATATTCCTCCAAGTGCATTTTGAGCTTTGAACCACGTTTTAAAGCGAGCGAATGAAGCGTCACATCGTCGGGACGGAGCGCGAGAACCTTCGTCATCGTATCGGCGACATCGGCTCGCGTTTCCCCCGGCAAGCCGAGAATGATGTCCATATTGATGGAAAAATCCCCCGCTTCGCGCAGCAGATGAAACATCCGGACGAT
>NZ_JBQNBV010000136.1:0-5131 GCF_052169755.1 Selenomonas sp.
TTGGAAACGTAGACGGGCGCCGCCGCCACGGCGTTCTGCGTGAAGACGCCCGCGACGGCAGCCTCCTCTTCCGAGTAGATCACGGCGACGTCGAGGTTGCCGCTCTTCTTAATGCCGGCCTTGACGCCCGCCGCCTTGAATCCCTTGGGAAATGTCACGCCTCTTTTTGCTGCTGTATCGGAAAACATCTGTAATCCCCCCTGCATTACGGATAAACTGCGATATGATCCAGCCCGAGCTTCTCATCGAAGCCGCAGGCGATGTTGAAGTTCTGCACGGCTTGTCCCGCCGCCCCCTTGACGAGATTGTCGATGGCGGAGAGGACAACGACGCGACGCGTCCGCTCGTCGATGTGCCAGCCGATGTCGCAGAAGTTCGAGCCGCGCACGTCCTTCGTCGCCGGATAGCCGCCGCGTCCGAGAAGCCGCACGAAGTATTCCTCGCCGTACATCGTTTCGTATGCTGCATCGACCATGTTGGGTTCGATTCCTTCTTTCAGCCGCGCGTAGCATGTCGCGAGAATGCCGCGCGACATGGGTACGAGGTGCGGCGTAAAGGACAGGATGCACGGCTCGCCCGAAAGCTCCGTCATCGCCTGCTCGATCTCAGGCGTATGGCGATGCGTGGCGACGCCGTACGCCTTGAAGCTGTCGTAAAGCTCGGGCAGAAGATTCGCCTGCTTCGCCGAGCGCCCCGCGCCCGATACACCGGACTTCGCGTCGACGACGATGCTCGCCATGTCGACGAGGTGATTCTTGGCGAGAGGTGCGAGCGCGAGGATGCTCGCCGTCGTGTAGCAGCCCGCGTTGCCGATGATCTTCGCGCCGCGAATCGCCGTGCGATTGAGTTCTGCCAGACCGTAGACGCGCTCAGCGTCCTTATGCGTATGTTTGACCTTGTACCACGCTTCATAGACCGACGGATCAGAGAAGCGATAGTCCGCGCCGAGGTCGATGATGCGCGTCTTTTCGCCTTCAAGCGCCTTGCCCGCCGCCATCGCATGACCGTGCGGCAGACCGATGAACACGAAGTCGCTGTCCCTGCCGATGCGCACGATGTCCTTCATGCTTTCGAGAGATTCATCGTAAATGCCGCGAAGATGCGGATAGATGCTCGAAATCTTTTCCCCCGTATGGCTCTCCGACGTGATGTGCACGACGTCCGCCTGCGGGTGCTCGTAAAGAAGCCGCAGAAGCTCCGCCCCCGCGTAGCCCGTAGCTCCGATAATGCTCACTCTCATGTGCTCGACCGCCCCTTCCCGAATTCCTTTGTCGAACGATGTTTATAATTATACATTTTATTGTATAATTATGCAATAGGTTCGGGGACTTTATCTTCTAAACAAATTGTATCATTGCTGTTTTTGCGAAATGTATTCCAAAAAAGGACAGTATAACTTATAATAAGAACTGCATACTATTACGAATCTAAAGGAGGACGCTTTTGCCATCATGAAGAAAATCAAGCGGCTCTTGCGCTTTTCCCTCTTTCTCCTCACCGTTTTCTGTCTCGCCTTCCTCGTTACGGGCAGTGCGGCGATCTTTCGGCCCGCGTTCTTCGACTCCTTGCCGAAGATGCAGGAAGCTCGCCGCCTCATCTTTCTGCGCGATGCGGTCGCTGAGCGCGTACGCCAGCGCGAGCGCTATGTGACGATCGACGAGATGCCTGACTCGCTCCTCGACGCCGTCGTCGCCGTCGAGGACAGCCGCTTCTACTCGCACTGCGGCTTCGATCCCGAAGCGATCGCACGCGCGACGCTCGTCAATCTGCAGTATGGACGCATCGAGGAAGGCGCGAGCACGATCACGCAGCAGCTCGCCAAAAACCTCTTCCTGTCCGACGAGCAGTCCCTCGACCGCAAGCTGGAAGAAGCGCTGCTTTCGCTCGATCTTGAGATGCACTACTCCAAGGATGAAATTCTGGAGCTGTATCTCAACACGATCTACTTCGGCTCAGGCTTCTACGGCATACACGAGGCTTCCGTCGGCTACTTCGGCAGAGAGCCGCACGAGCTCGACCTGCCTGAGACCTCCATGCTCGCAGGCATCCCAAACGCGCCTTCCGTCTATTCGCCCTACGTCGATTTCATGCTTGCAAAGAAGCGGCAGATCGTCGTGCTCGACGCTATGGTGCGCACGGGCTGCATCACCGAATCCGTCGCAGAATCCGCCAAGATCAAACCGCTCTACTTCGCGCATTGATCGACGGCAGGCGCACTCTTCCTCGTCTTGACGAAAAAGAGCATTGCGACGCACTGCAGGAGCCATGCGCTGCCAAGCATCATCAGACCCATGCGGTTGTCCGACAGGAAGTAGCCGCTGACGCTCATGACGGCAGTCACAAGCGCCATCGTCTTGAGCTTCGCCCGCCACGTCATGCCATTGCCGTCGCTGAACGGGACGACGTATTTCTGATACAATTTTGTGGACGCAAACCACCGATGGATACGCTCCGACCCCTTGGCAAAGCAAAACGCCGCCAGAAGATAGAACGGCACCGTCGGCAACAGCGGCAAAACGATGCCCGCCGTGCCCAAGGCGAGGGCAGTCATGCCGACGCCGAGCCAAAGATAGCGCATCAAACGATTCATTGAAATCATCAAAACCTCTTTTCTCCATCATAAAAAAGCGTCCCTCCGCACGGCAGGGACGCTTTTCTTTATTTCTTTCCCTTCGCCTGCTCGTTGGCGGAGCGCTCGAAGTTCTTGTAGAACTGCTCGGACAGAATCTTATACGTTTCTGTATTCGCCTGCTCGCTCTTGTTCGCCACGATCTGATAGGTGTAGAGGAGCTCATTCGTGCCGGCACGATAAACATCGAAGAAGAATACGATACGGCTGTTGTTCGCGACCGTCAGGACGACATAAGCGTCGGCGTCAGCGGCGACATTTTCCTTGTAGATCTTTGCGGCTTGCCGACGATCAAGCGCTTTGATATCGATGCCCGCATTCTTCTGAATGTCGGCGGCAACCATGTCATAGGAAATGACATAGCTTCTTGCCACAGAACTTGCGTCGTACATCGTCGCAAGAAGCTCTTCCTTCGACGGCGCACCCTTTGTCGGCGTGTAGAGCGGCGCGGCAAGCGCGAGACGTTTGACGCTGACGAGATCGGCATCTTCCGGTATCGTGATCTTGTCGGCATTGGCAAAGGCGACCTGCATACCGAATACGGTCAGGCAGATGAAAAGCGCTGCTTGGACAAGTTTCTTCATAATCATTTTCCTCCTCAAAATCACTGCAGGATACCGTGACGGCGCAACGCCTGTTTCAGCGGTTCCAGATGCTCCGGCTCCAGTTCGGAAAGCGGCATACGCAAATGCCCCGTCTTGTAGCCCATGAGACGCATCGCCGTCTTGACGGGAATCGGATTGACCTCGGAGAAGAGTGCCTCGATCAGATCCATGTAGTCGATCTGAATCTTCGCCGCTTCCTCAACCTTACCCTCGAAGTACAGACGGCACATATCGTGCGCAGCTCTTGGCGCGACGTTGGAAAGGACGGAGATGACGCCCTTGCCGCCGACGGAGAGGATCGGCACGATCTCATCGTCGTTTCCCGAATAGACGTTGAGCGCGTCGCCGCAAGCCTTGCGAATGCGCGCCACCGCCGCGAGGTTGCCGCTCGCTTCTTTCGTCGCATTGATGCGCGGATGCTTGGCAAGCTCGGCATAGGTCGAGGGCAGGATGTTGACGCCTGTGCGCGACGGCACGTTGTAGACGATGCTCGGGATATTGACATTGTCAGCGATCTTCAGGAAATGCTTGACAAGGCCGCCCTGCGTACACTTGTTATAGTACGGCGTCACGAGCAGGAGCCCGTCCGCCCCCGCCTTCTCCGCATACTGCGAAAGCTGGATCGCGTACTTCGTATCGTTCGAGCCTGTGCCGGCGATGACGGGGATGCGTCCCCCGACCGTCTCGACGACGAACTTGATAGCTTCTTTGTGCTCGGCATCGCTCATGGCTGCCGCCTCGCCTGTCGTCCCTGTGACGACGATGGCATCCGTGCCGCCCGCGATCTGATCTTCGATGATGCGGCCGAACTCCTCGAAGTTCACGCCATCTTCCGTAAAGGGAGTGATGATGGCGACGCCCGCACCGGTGAAGATTGGTTCTTTCATTCCGAAATCCCCCTTGATGTTATTTCATTTGGAGAGAAACGCCGACGTGTGCAGCATTTCTCTCCATTATGGCATGACGAGGGAAGAAAGTCAATCAGCAGAGCTGCCCAAAGCATGAAGAAGTCCGCCGAAAAGTCCTGCATTTTCCTTCAGCTTCTCTTCATTGCCGAAGACGCAGAGGACATTCTCCTTCATGCAGACGTCGACGACATCTGCCAGAGCGCGGATGTCGTCCTGCCGCGTCGCAAGAATCTCGTCGCGCGACTTCTGGCGGTCGGCTTCCGTCACATGGCGCAGGAAACCGTCCTGCGCGGCAAGCCCCTTGAGCTGCGGCGTGAGCGGCGCGTCAACCGTGCTGATCGTGCCGATGATGAACTTCACCATCTCGCGGTCGGACACGTCGAAACCGCGCAGGTAATCCGCCGTCTTGTCGAATACTTCGAGCGTTTCCCTGAGGTTCGGATCGCGGTACGAACCGAAGAACAGGAAGCCGATGCGATTGAACTGCGTGAACGCGCCGTACGCGCCGCCCTGCACGCGGATCTTCGTCCAGAAGTAGTCGTAGCGCAGGATCGTTTCCAAGACGCTCATACTGCCTGTGTAGGAGAAGCCAAGACGCAGGAAGTTCGCCGCCTTGCCCACATACTGCACGCGGCTCGACGACAGAATCCCCTCGTTCTTCGCACGCACATCGAAATGGTACACCTGCGGCTCTGCCTTCGCCTGCGGCAGGCGGCGGCAGAACTCCGCGGCTTCGGCAGCGAACGAGGCGTATTCCGCCTCAGAAAGCGTCACGCCGATGGTCAGACCGCCCTTTGTAAAGACGAGCGGCAGAAGGCTCGCAAGCGTCTTGGAGAGTTCTTCGAAGCGCTCTGCGAAGTGGTCGGTGAGGTCGGCGAGGAAGCCGTAGTAGGACAGCATTGCCTGCTCGTTGTACGCGCCTGCCGGCGACAGATAGGAGGCGATGCGCACCGCCATGCTGCGCTGCGAGGCGCTCATGACGCGCGCCT
>NZ_JBQNBV010000137.1:0-5125 GCF_052169755.1 Selenomonas sp.
ACAGCAGCGCAGCGCACGAAGCCGCATCCACAGAAAAGAAAAACCTCATCAAAAATTTCTTCCATTTCAAGGACTGAATGCTTCTCTGCGCTCGATATGCGCTTCTTGCTTGAACTCTTGAAGCAAAAAGAATCCCCAAGTCCAAAGACTTGAGGATTCTTTCCTATTGCTATGAGCAGCGACTGCCAAAACGTCAAATCGTCGGTGCAATGCCGAGCTGCATGGCGACAAGCATCGTGATGATGCAGATGACGTAGTAGATCGCCCACGGCACGATATCCGTTCGGATCAGCTTGCCCTCGATGCCCTTGATCGTGATGACACCCGTCGTGGCAGCAACAGCAACGATGTTGTTGATGCAGATCATGTTGCCGATCGCGCCGCCCTGATTCTGCAAGGCGATGATGACGGTCGGCGGGATGTTGAGGAGCTGCGCCGTCTGGAACTGCAGCGGGGAGAACATGATGTTCGACACCGTGTTCGAACCGAACATGAAGGCGCCGACCGAGCCGATGAAGGTCGCGAAGTAGAAGTAGTTCGCACCCGCAAGATCAGCAACGCCCTTCGCCATCGTCAGCAGCATGGAGTCAAGACCGAGACCATTGATGCTCGAATAGCGATACATGTAGACGAGACCGAAGCCGAAGATCAGGGCGATGGTCGCACCATAGACCTGGTTCGCGGACTTCGAGAAGATCTCCTTGACCTGCGTGCCAGAAAGGCCGTAGAGAGGAATCGAGAGAAGAACGATGAGGATGAACGGCGCGACGCCCGGGTTGTTGAGGATCGCGAAGTTCCATGCAGCTTCCGGAACGCCGAGGATGCCCTTGACGGAGATGACGACGCTCTTGATGGGTCCCTTGAGACCGAGCTGCGGGATGCGCGTGAGGATCAGCCACAGGGAGACGAAGAGGTACGGAATCCAAGCCTTGAAGAGCGACATGTGCGGAATATCTTCCGTCTTTTCATTCTTCTTCTCCTGGCTCTCAAAGCGCCAGATCGTCTTCGGCATGAGGAAGCCGGCTTTCGCAGCGCCGATGAGCACGAAGATCGTGATGGCTGCAGCGGTCAGCGACGTGATCTCCGAGCCGATGAACTTGGCAAGGATGAGGAAGAAGATGTCAAAGACGACAGCGGCAAAAAGGCAGAACGGCAAAACGGGCAGAGCGTCCGCAAAGGACTTGTTCTTGCCGAACATGCGCGTGATGATGCCGACGACGACAAAGATGATGAGGAGCGCGCCGACAGCCATGCCGAGAGCCGAGATGAAGGAAAGCCCGAGCTTCCATGCCTCGAAGTCGGTGATGCCGATCGAAGGAAGCATCTCCTTGACGATATCAGCCGCAGCGTTCGTCGGCGTACCGGCTGCACCGAACGGAACCGGCGTCGAGTTCAGGATGAGGCAGGAGATCGCAGCCGCCATCGGAGGAAAGCCCAAGCCGATCAGAAGCGGAGCTGCAATAGCCGCCGGCGTGCCGAAGCCCGCCGCACCTTCGATGAAAGCGCTGAACGCAAAGCCGACGATGATGAGCTGGATACGCGCGTCCTCCGTGATACCGTTGAACATGCCCTGGATGCGATGCATGGCGCCCGCCTTGTCCAGCATGTTCATCAGCAGGATCGCGCCGAAGATGATGAGGAGCGTATCAATAGAGCCGAGGAAACCCGCCACAGAATACGCGGCGATGTCCAAAACCTTCATTTCCCAAGCAAAATAACCAATGACGACGATGACTGCCCAAGCGATCGGCAGAACCTTCTTCGCTGACATGTTGAACACGACGGTCAGCACGATGGTCAGCAGTATGGGTACTGCTGCGAGCAAAGCTAACATGAATTTCAACTCCTATCCAGTTTTCAGAGATTCGGGGCAATTTTGAAAAATCCCCCTAAAAGAGCGCAGCCCCTCCGACGCATCCAGCGCGATATGCTGCGCAGATGCGTCGAAGCTGCTGTACCCCGACTTACGGAAGCACGGCTAAACTCAGCCGCCCATCTTCACACCGCTGCACTGTATCTTTAGGAATCCGGGCAACTTCATTTTATCCGTGCTTCCTTACATCAAGATTATCTTCCCCTTGCCGCGATATTTTCCGCAAGAATATCCGCGACATGCTTGACCTTGATGTTTGGCGCCTGTTTGTCAAGACCGCCGCCGATCTGCATCATGCAGGCAGGGCAGGCGACCGCGCAGATTTCTGCGCCTGTGTCCTTGATGTTGTTGACCTTCTTTTCAAGCATCGGCATCGAGATTTCGACGTACTTCATGCCGAAAGCGCCCGCCATGCCGCAGCAGTGATCGGCGTCCTTCATCTCGACGAAGTCAACGCCCGGCGTCGCCTCCAGAAGCGCACGCGGCTCTTTATAGATGCCAAGACCGCGGCGAATGTGGCACGAATCATGGTATGTGATCTTCTGCCCACCGGCAGCCGACGGCATCAAGCGGCCTTCCTTCTCGTAGATCTCCGCAACGAGGCTCGTGAATTCGCGAACCTTGCTTGAGAACGTCTTGACCTTAGCGAGCATCGCAGGATCATCCTCAAAGATCTCCACATACGTTTTCTCCAAGGTTTCCGTGCAGGTCGGGCACGCCGAGAAGATCGCATCGGGGTTCGACGCGAGAAGCGCCTCGATGTTCTTCTTCGCGAGCTTTCTGCCTGTGTCGCGGTCGCCCATGCCCATCGCAGGTTTGCCGCAGCAGCTCTGCTCCTGCGGGAAGGTCACGGCGACGCCGGCATCCTGCAGCACGCGCACGGCATTTTCCGCCGAGTCGGGGAACACGAAGTCCATGTTGCAGCCCGTGAAGAATACCACGCGCATCTTCGGGTTCTGCGGATTTGCCTTCTCCAGCTCCTTGGCGCGATCGCGGAACGGCTTGTCGGCGATGGCGGGCAGACTGCGGTTGTCCGTCATCTTGGCAAAGAAGAGAGGCAGATGGCGGATGAACTTGCCGCTTGTCATCGGCTTCTGCGCCTTCGAACCGATCCTCAGAAGCGTATGGAATATCTTGCGGTTCGTGAGGATGTTCTGGAACACCGTCTTTTCTGCAAACGGCATACCGTTTGCTTTCACATTCCGCGAACGCAGCTCGTCGATGATGTCCGGGATGGGGATCTTGCCCGGGCAGATCTGCACGCACTTGCGGCAGCCTATGCAGAGATCGCTGAACTTCGAGAAATCCTTAAGACCGTTGTCCAAAAGACCTGTGAGAATCGCCCCGATGCCGCCGGAGTAAATATGCCCGTAGACGTTGCCGCCGACGAGTGTCCAGATCGGACATACGTTGAGGCACGAAGCGCAGCGCACGCACTGATAGACCTCGTTGAGCTTCGGATCACGCGCAGCTTCCAAACGGCCGTTGTCCAAGAGGATGACGTAGAGCTTGCGATCCTCCTCGACCCACTTGCCGTCCTTCTTGTAGATGACGGGCGTCGGGCCCGCGATGAACGTCTCGTAGCTCGTCGCTTTCTGGCACGTGCCGTTGCGCGGCAAGAGGCGCAGGATCTTAGCAATATCTTCGACCTTCGGGATGAGCTTCTCATAGCCGATGAGGACGACGTTGATGCGCGGCAGAGTCGTCGCGATACGCGCATTTCCTTCGTTCGTCACGAGTCCGGTCGCACCGTTTTCGGCGACACCGAAGTTCGCGCCCGTAAAGCCGATATCCGCCTGCATGAACTCTTCGCGCAGCACTTGACGCGCCGTCTGAACCATGAAGGGAATGTCGCTCGGGATATCCTTCTTCAGCTCCTTGGAGAAGAAGCTCGCGCACTGATCGCGATTCAAGTGAATCGCCGGCATGACCATGTGGGACGGGTGCTGTCCCGCGACGGAAAGCATCCATTCGCCCAAGTCCGTCTCACGGATGTGAATGCCATGCGCCTCGATGTCCTCGTTGAGGCGGATTTCCTCGCTCGCCATAGACTTCGACTTGACGATGCGCTTGACATTGTTTTCCTTGCAGATCTGGAGGAGATAATCCTTGACCGCCTGCCCGTCCTTCGCACGGTAGACCACGCCGCCGCGCTCACGGACGGCTGCTTCGAACTGATCGGCGAGCTGGTCGATGTGCTGCACAGCATCGTGCTTCATCGCGCGCAGATCCTCGCGCAGAGCCTCGATGTCGTGACCTTCATACGACTTCAGGCGAGCGCCCGGATACTGCTCGGCGAACTTGCCGAGAGCGCCGCGAAGAATCGGATCTTCGAGTTTTTCATTGATTTCCTTGCGCAGATCGCGTGCCATCAGCCCTCACTCCCTTCCATGTTCTCGATTGCAATGACGAAGAAGCGGCTCGGACCATGAACGCCGAGCGTCAGCACGCGCTCAATGTCCGCCGTGCGCGACGGTCCCGTGATGAATCCGACGTAGCCGCGCTTGTAGACGCGCGAGATGAGCTTCAAAGCCGTCGTGAGGTTCTCCGTCATGTAGTTTGCGTTGACGTAGACGGCATGTGCCGGCGGCAGCATACCTGTAACGCGCGCTTCGTAAGAATACGTATCGACACAGACGCCGCCCGTCTCTCCGACGCCGAACTCCGCGACGGAAAGACCAAGGTCGGCTGTCGGCGCATGTTCGGCGATCTCGAACTTATCCGTGTAAATCGGCACCTCGGGCGTGGAAAGTTCCTCGTAGATCTTCTTGATGCCCGTGTTGTTGTCGCCGCATGTCGCGATGACTTTCTTGCAGTTGAACTCCTTGATGAGCTCCGCCGTTTTCGCTTTCGCCGCCGCGAGATCCTTCACACGAAAAACTTCCGCAGCAGCCAAAGTAGCGTTTTTCTCAAAATCGTCCCAATATTTTGCATCAATGAGTTTGTCATCGAATGCTTCTTTGGGCCAATCCTGACAGATCTTCAGCATAGTCCATCCCCCTTGATTGAATTGTCATGAAAATAGATAATATATATTATTTCTTAAGAAATCCCCTTTCCCCGCGCTTGCTGCTCAACATCGTGCAGGAGGCGGCCCGCACGGTGCATTTACAGCAAGGCGGGAAAAGGGGCCTTTCATAAGCTGTATGAATCGCCGCAAAACGCTGCGGCAGGATTGTACGCAGTTTTACCTGCGCGAATTTCTCAGAAAAGTTTTGTCGGGTTCATGATGCCCTTCGGATCGAACGCCTT
>NZ_JBQNBV010000138.1:0-5106 GCF_052169755.1 Selenomonas sp.
TATTATATCACACTTCTCGCATTTTCACTTCTTTAATTATAGCATAGAAATCATCCGATTGCCCACAACAGAGAATAAATGTTATTTGTTAACTCGTACCATTTGTGCTATAATAGCAAAAGATATTCCACGCAGATTTTTTGCCCTTAAATTGCAAAGGAGGATTTTTTTATGCACAAAATGTTGAACCAGCTTCTTTCGGACCTCGTTGTCGAATATCACAAGCTTCAGCACTATCATTGGTACGTCAAAGGTCCCGATTTCTTCCCCGTCCACGCGCAGCTCGAAAGCTACTATGACAGCGTGCGCGATGATATTGACGCCATCGCCGAGAGCTTGCTGCAGATCAACCATGAGCC
Source organism: Selenomonas sp. (assembly GCF_052169755.1). Taxonomy (GTDB): domain Bacteria; phylum Bacillota; class Negativicutes; order Selenomonadales; family Selenomonadaceae; genus Selenomonas. The sequence goes on from NZ_JBQNBV010000138.1 coordinate 360, forward strand.
GCTGTCGTCGCTCAAGGACTTCTTGGCAACCGCAAAGATCGAAGAAGCAAAGCCGGGCTTCGTGACCTCGGATGAGATCCTCGCCGAAGTGGAGAAGGACTTCACCTATCTCTACGAAGAAGTGCGCAATCTCAAGAAAGCCGCCGACGAGGCGAATCGCTACGTCACCTCCATGCTCATGGACGACTTCATTAAAAAGTACGCCAAATCCCTGTGGATGCTTCGCCAAGCGCGCATGAAATAAGATATCGTCACTAAAATGCTGCCACGTCCTCCTCCGAGGGATGCTGGCAGCATTTTTCCATCGAAAAAGGACTGCTGCAGAAAATGCAGCAGTCCTTTTATATGCAGCTTTGGGGATGCTTACTTCAAAGCATCGCCGAGCTTCGAATTCGTATCGCGCGCAGCAGCGACGCTCTCCGCGAACTTCGCTTTCTCCTCATCGGAGAACTGCACCTCGATGATCTTCTCGCAACCGCCCTTGCCCAAGATCACGGGCACGCCGATCGCGAGATCCTTCTCGCCGTACTCGCCGTCCAAGCCGACGCAGCACGGGATGAGCTTCTTCGCATCGAGAGCGATCGCCTCGACCATCATCGCAGCCGCAGCGCCCGGAGCCATCCATGCGGACGTGCCGAGCAGCTTCGTGAGCGTCGCGCCGCCGACCTTCGTCTTTTCAACAACATCCGTCAGCGCTTCCTTCGAGAGGAGCTGCGTCACGGGAACGCCGCGCAGCGTCGCATGGCTTACGAGCGGCACCATCGTCTTGTCGCTGTGACCGCCCAAGACCATGCCGTCGATGTCCGTCGGCGTCGCAGGATAGCCGGCTTCCGTCAGAGCAACGGAGAGGTAATAGCGGAAACGGCTGCTGTCGAGCATACCGCCCTGACCGAGGATGCGGTTGCGCGGCAGACCGGAATCCTTGAGCGCCAGATACGTCATAGCATCCATCGGGTTGGAGATGATGATGAAGTAGGCATCGGGGGAGAACTTCAAAGCCTGATCGACGACGCTCTTGACGATCTTCGCGTTGACGCCGATCAGATCCTCGCGGCTCATGCCCGGCTTGCGCGGCATACCGGACGTAATGACGACGACTTCGGATCCTGCCGTCGGAGCATAGCCGTTCGGATCGTCCGGCAGAGCCGTGACGCCCTTCACCGTCGTGTCAAAGTTCAGCATGTGAGCCGTCTGCATGATGTCGATGGCCTTGCCCTCAGGCACGCCTTCCTTGATGTCAACGAGGACGACCTCGCTGCAGAATGCTTTCGTCGCAAGGACATTTGCAACGGTAGCTCCGACATTACCTGCACCAACAACTGTTACTTTCATGTAAAATCTGCCTCCTTTGAAATTCGGCGAGACATCCCCTCGACTTACCGGGACGCATCTCCATTGCTTGGATTGATAAATGAAAACCCAAGTTCATCGCCTTTGATTATATCAAAATTTACAAGAAGAATCAATTTATTTCATGAAAATTTTGATGAAATCATTAACCTCATTTATCAAAATACCCAACGGTTATGCCTGTTCTTCAAACATATCCTTGCCGACGCCGCACAGCGGACAGACGAAATCCTCCGGCAAGTCGGCGAAAGGAACACCCGGCGCGAGATCATAGTCGGGATCGCCCTGTGCTTCATCATACACCCAGCCGCAAACCGTGCAAGTCCAAGTTTTCATAAGAAATTCCTCCTTAAATAATATAAGATATGCGGGGGCAGCTCCGATAAAGCGCGGTCCCCACCTCGTCATGTTGAGCTTTCCCGCTCAACTTACGCTACTTATGATACTATGCCGCTGGAGGTAAAGCAAGCCTTTATCGCTGCGCATCGCCGCACTTTCTTCGAAAAGCCCGCGCGTCCTCGGCATTGGATGTTTTCTCGTAAGCTTCCGCGTGATATAATGATAGAACCATCACCGAAAAGGAGCGACCCCCATGACAGACACCAAAGTTCCGACGTCGCCTGCGCCGCGCGACGCCAAGCATTTTTACTGGAAGCTCTTTTCTTCCACCTTCATTATCAGCGCCGTCACCATCGGTGGCGGCTTCGTCATCATCCCGCTCTTGAAGGCGAAATACGTCGATGAGTACGGCTGGATTGACGACAAAGAGGCGCTCGACATGGTCGCCATCGCGCAGTCCATGCCGGGCATCGTCGCCGTCAACGCCTGCATCATCCTCGGCTACCGCATGGCGGGACTCGCCGGCTCTCTGACGGCGCTCCTCGCGACAGTGCTGCCGCCCCTCATCACGCTTTCTGTCATCGCACGCTGCTACGATGCTTTTGCCAGCAATCCGACGGTGCAGCTCGCCTTGAAGGGAATGCAGTGCGGCGCGACGGCGCTGATTTTGAAGGTCGCCATCGACCTCTTCATCAAGCAGGCGAAGACGCGCCTCCTGCTGCCCATGGCGATCGTCCTCGCGACCTTCGTCGCCAACGTATTCTTCGATGTCAACATCATGCTGCTCGTCATCATCGACGGCATCATCGGCCTCGTCCTCATGCAGGACAGGAAATTCGGCTGAGGGGGCGCGATCATGATCTATCTTCAGCTCTTCTTCGAATTTGCCAAAGTCAGCATCTTCTGCGTCGGCGGCGGCTACGCTTCCATGCCGCTCATCCAGGCAGCCGTCGTCGATGAGCGCGGCTGGCTGACACTCGCGCAGTTCATCGACATCTTCACGATCTCGCAGATGACGCCCGGTCCCATCGGCATCAACGCCGCGACCTTCGCGGGCATGACGGTCGCGGGCGCCTGGGGCGCCGTCGCCGCGACGGCGGGCTTCGCCTTCCCGTCGCTGATCCTCGGCATCGCGCTCGCCAAACTCTTCTTCAAGTATGGCGACATCGGCTCCATCCGCGGCATCTTGAACGGTCTTCGCCCCGCCGTCATCGCTCTCATTTGCGGCGCGGCGATCGACTTCATCCTGCTCGCCGTCTGGAACACGGAAAGCCTTCCCACAAGCTTCGATGCGACCGAATGGAGCAGCATCGTCATCATCGCCTTCGCGCTGATCGCCATGCACTACAAATATGGCGTCATCACGATCCTCGCCGCATCCGGCGTACTCGGCGTACTCTTCGGCGTATTGAAAAGCGGCGGCATGTAAAGGAATCCCCGATAAAATAACGGAAAAGGAGCATCGACATGCGTTTTTCTCATGCCGATGCTCCTTTTATGCTTTTCCTTCTACGCCATGTGTCTCAGCGCTTCTTCTCCGGCTCGCCGCCTTCCCACAGATGCTTCATGATGTCGGGATAGACCGCTTCCAGATGGCCTTGGATCTGGTTCACCAAGGCAACGATCAGCGACGGGTCGAACTGATCTACACCCGACGGGATGCAGCAGGTCAGCAGGAGATTGCCCGCTTCATCGCTGTTGTACTTCAGCATACGGTACTCGTTGTTCAGATTGTCCAAGTATGCCGCAAGGCTCGGCTTCTCCTTCGCCGCAGCGATACGTGCGGCGACTTCGATCTGAATCAACGTGTAGACACTGTCATCCACGAGGATCATGAAGGGCAGATCCTGCCCCCTGAGTGGCAGATTGCTGCGAAAGACATGCGAATGCACGGCATCCTCCGCCTTGTGCATCTCAATGCCCGAAATCTTCTCCTGTATCAAATAGGCTTGAAGCTTTGCAGCTTTTTCCTTCGCAACCATGCTTTCCGTCGCCGCGTCATTCTTCATCTCGTTCTTTTCTTCTGCTTTTTTCTCACTCATCCGAGTTCCTCCCTAGTTTGCAGGTACGACGGCGGGCGAAAACATCCCGCCGCCTGCCTGCTTTTCTTCTTTTCTGTCTCAGAAGCTCCAGCGAAGACCTGCGTCGATGCGCCAATCGGTCTTGATATCGCCGCCGAAAGTCTTTTCAAATGTGCCATAGAGGCTCGTTTTGTCACTGAGCTTCATCGTGCCGCCGAGCTGGAGACCAAGCCATGTATCCTTTCCTTCTTGATGCGTCGTTTTCCACGGATTCGTCCCGTCAGAGTAGTCCGTCGAGAGATCGCCCGCGAATTCATGATAGAGCGACGCTTTGAGGAACCATGTGCTGCTCTTCGTTTCTTGACCGAAGCCAAGGCCAATGCGCCCGACGAAGCTGTTCATCGCGCCTTGGCGTACATACATCTTCTGCCCGACATAGTCCGTCTTGCCCGTGTAGTTGACGCCGTTCAGATGGCTGTAAATCATCTCGATCTGCGGCTCAATGAAGCTGCCGCCCTGCATGGCGATGCGTCTGCCGTACTCTGCCGAGAGCGAGCCGCCCCATGTGTGGAAGTCGCCCTTGACATAGTGATTTAAGGCGTTGTAGACGGTGTACTCGCTAGAGAGTCTGCCGATCTTTGCAATGAGATCGACATATTCGCCGTTCTTGCCCGACCATGTGCCGTAGACACCAAGGTTGCCTTCCTTGTTTTCGCCATTGCCCTTTGCAAAGGAAGACGTTCCCTTCATATAGCTTCCGGCGACGCCGACGCGCCAATCGTCTCCGACCTTCTTATCGTAGCCGACCTGGATCGTCGTGTAGTTCATATCGAAGTTCGTCTTGTCCTTGTCGCTCGACGACTTGCCGCGATAGACACGCGCCCAGATGCCGGTATCTTCCGGCGAGAGTCTGAGGTCTCCCATGCGCTTCATAAGGTCGTTTGCCTCAGCACGCCACGCCATCGTCGACGCCGTCATCGCTGACTTGACGCCGCTCATAAGCTTCGTCTCGTAGTCGCCGTATTCGATCTTCGGCT
>NZ_JBQNBV010000139.1:0-4987 GCF_052169755.1 Selenomonas sp.
GCCTCTTCCTGCGGCACGCTGTACCGGCTGCCGCACTGCGGGCAAAACGCCCCATCTCCAACTCTTTCTTTTCCGCAACTCTGACAAAACATGAACATTCCCTCCCTGAAAATCTTTTCACATCTATCACATTCAGAAAAAGATTCTGAAATATGATCCACTTCACAACGGTCTGCTTCAATCGAACCCGTCGATTGTCTGAAATAGAAGGTCTCCCCCGGATTGAGAGGTGTGGAAATCGACACATACATGTCGCCTGCCTTGTGCGGTCCGGCATAGAGATTGCTGACCATCGTACCGCCCTTGAACTTCTTCTTGCCGGTATCCCTCACGACACCTGCGATATTATATACGACGCCGTTGGTCAGGTTGATCCCAGCCCCGATATCCTATAATCACACAAGCAGACGGCGCCGATCACCCCGTATCCAGCCGCACCGCCATATTGACACGCACACCGTCAGCAAATTCCTTCTCACAATTGACGTGCAGCATCACCTCTGCTTCCACATCCAGCGTCGCTGCCAACGCATCCACCACGATCTGCACATCCGTCAGGGAAAATTCCCCATCCTTCCCCGTGATCATGAGGAACACGCGCTTTGCCTCCTCCAATGCGCCGCCGCACGAGAGCACGCGTCGCACGTCTGCCATCGCAGAGCGCACGTCTCCGGTTACGCTGCTCCATGCTCGCCACAGGTTGCACTGTCCCCATCTCCGCGGCTTAGAAAAAAACTTCTCGACTTCCTGCCAATGCAGCGCGGCGTTCGCCCCACATTCTATGCTGTGCAGCAGATCGCCGACGAAATCGCTTTGCCGCTTCGCCATCGCCTTGTTTCTTGCTTCTCCTATACGAGACGGAACGTCGTCGTCCATCGCTATGACGACACTCGTATGTTGGCACAGGCTTTGAAATCGCCAATACAGTTTCGCTTCTATAAAGTCCAGCGCATTCGGGGCTATGATTTTCTCAATGAAGGGTATCGCGACCACAGCGATTGCATACGAATCCGCAGCTGCAACGGGCGCAGCATCTCTGCCAACCGATTCCGCAAAATCAGCCAGCACGAACGACGGCTTCTCTGGCTGAAAAAAGCGCTTGCGATACCTGTAAAATTGCAGTACGCTTTTCGGCATCTCGCCGCCGAACGGAAGCATGACATTTTCGATGCCCGCCCAAGAGCCATACGTCGCAATCACATCGACGCCCATCGGGTAGCGATTTTGCGGATTCCGATGCAATCCCAGCCATCTCATGCCTTTGAAACCTTCTCGCAGCAAGCAATGAACAGCTTCCCGTCCGTTATCTCCAACACCGATGATATTAGCGCCGAACTCCCGCTCCTTTTCCTTATTGCCTTCATCAGCCTTATTATTCAGCCGTATTCTCTCGGGAATCATAAACATCTTTATTCCATCTCCTCCACCGCCCCCTTCGGGCCTCCTGCCTTGAAATTATAAACCGGCTTCAGCACCTCGATGACATCAACCGCATCGCGGATCACGTCGATGATGTCCGCGAGCGACTTGTATGCCATCGGGGCTTCATCGAGCGTGCCTTCGCCGATGCTCGTCGTGTAGACGCCCGCCATTTCCTTTTGGAATTCTTCGAGCGTGAAGCGCTCGCGTGCCGTCGTGCGTGACATGAGCCGCCCTGCGCCGTGCGGGCCGGAGTAGTTCCACTCGGGATCGCCGCGGCCGACGGCGAGGATGCTGCCGTCGCGCATGTTGATCGGGATGAGGACGCGCTCGCCCTTGTGAGCGGCGATGGCGCCCTTTCGGAGGATCCTTTCTTCCGTGTCGATGTAGTTGTGCACCGTATGGAACGCTTCGTTCGGCGTGACGCCGATGTGCTCAAGCAGTTTCTCGGCGATTTTCTCGCGGTTCAATCTTGCGAAGCGCTGGCAGATCTCGATGTCGTGCAGGTAGTCATCGAGATACTTGCCGAAGAGAAAGGCGAGGTCGGGCGGCACGCTCATCTTCGTCGGACGGAAGGTTCTATGCAGCTCCTTGATCGCTTCCTGCAGCTCGGCGCGGCGTCCTTCCGCCTTGTAACGGCGAATCATCTCCTCACGCGCTTCAAAGAGCGCCGCCTTGCCGTGCGCCAGATCAATAGCAAGCGACTGATAGATTTCGGCGACCTGCGTGCCGAGACTGCGGCTGCCCGTGTGAATGACGAGGTAGTTCGTACCATCCTCAGCGCGGTCGATCTCGATGAAGTGGTTGCCGCCGCCGAGCGTGCCGAGCGCCTTGGCGATGCGCTTGACCGTCTTGAGATCGCGATAGCAGCGGAGTTCCGTGAAGTCGAACTTCGCCTGCCGCCCCTCCCACAGCTGTCTGCCCGACGGGATGATGTGCGCCGCCTCGTCGACCTTGGCGAGGTCGAGTTCCTTCTTTCCAAGGTTTACCGTATACATGCCGCAGCCGATATCGACGCCGACGAGATTCGGCACGACCTTGTCCCTCACCGTCATCGTCGTGCCGATCGTGCAGCCCTTGCCCCAGTGGACGTCGGGCATGATGCGGATGCGCGAGCCTTCCGTGATTTCGTAGTCGCACATGCGCCGGATCTGCTCGACGGCTTCGTCTTCGATGACCTTCGCATAGGCGATCGCCGTCGCGATCTTGCCCTTGATTTCCAATCGCTCCATTCGATTTCCTCCTCCGCTTTTCGATATGCCAGCCCAACCGATTGCCCCGTCGGACTGACGACTTTTCTCGGAAACTGTCCTTCACTTCGTACGCTTCACGCGCTTTTCCCTGCCATCTCCGCACCGCCGCGAGCGCCTGCCAAAGACCCGCGAATGGTAAAATGACGGGCGAATCCCTGTCATGCGGCATGCCGGGCACGGGCTTACGACGCAGCGCACGACACCCAAGCGATACAAGCAATCCTCGCACGACGGAGATACAAAACCGCGAATCCTCTGTAAAACATCCATCGAAGGCACCTCCCATAAGTGTGCAGTTATCCACGCTTCGCCCTTTTCTGCTCCCATTATACCAAGTCGCTTCGCTCCGAGGTCGCCTGTCATGCGACATTATCAAATTCCTTGCTTGCATTATAACAAGAGGCATGGACAGATTTTGTCCATGCCTCAAAATATTTTTCAAGCCTCTTGCTGCGAAAATTGCACTTCGTATCACCAAATACTGTTGCTGATAAAGTGCAGCTGATTCTTTATCTTATTCACTGACTCATTGACCTCGACTCGGACTCGTTGGATCGTCACGCTTTCTCCCGGATTCAACAACTCGATCGGCTTGGACTGCGCACTTGATATTCGCCCGCTGCCAAGGAAATCGTCAAGCAGAACGATATGATTTTCCGGATCTCTTGTAGTGAAATGGGAAATATTTCTAGCCGCAAGATCTCTGATCTGCGCAAGATACAGCCGTGTTTGACGATTCGGCTCATTGCGCGCTCCGGCACGCGTGGACCAGCCACAGTGTGTCAAAACGACCAATTGAATTTTCGGAGTATGCGAATCATACGGCAGAATCCTGCGAAAAGGACTTGACGGATCCGATAATGTCTGCAACAGAAGTTTGAACGAGTTGATGGACTGCTGATCTGTTCTGACCGGCACGATCAAAGCATCTGTAGCATGCCATGCCAGATGCGTCGCCCCCGCGAAAAACGGCGATGTATCAATGAGGCATTTATCCGTTTCGGTTTCTTCCATTTCACGCCGAACCTCTGCCCGCAGAGAAAACAGCATACGATCGAGCAGATCCTGTTGCTGCTGTCCGGCTACACTCATCGCCTGCCCCATAGCAACAGCCATTTGTGAAGGAAAATTATACAGCGCATCTGCCGATGGAATGAAGTACACACTTCGATCTCGAAAATAAAGATTCGTAGCGCCCACATATTGTGCAACACGACTGGCGCGCCCCAAGCCGGGCATGAAGTATGGCAGCAGCATATCATATGCCGACACTTGCACGGATTGGTAATATGTATCATTATAAAAATAAGAAAGATTTCCCTGCGGACATGTATCGACGGCGAGCAAATTTTCTATCAAATAAGACAGATTGAATGCCAACGAGGTCTTTCCTATTCCACCACGAAGGTTGCAGATACAATATGTAGGAAATTTCGGCAACGATAATGGCTCCGCCTTATTTTCTGCAATAGCATTTTGCCGCATCAATAGCGCATCTGTGAAACACATAAAAGTATACCGCCTTCCAAATACTCTCTAGGTTAATCTTCTTTCTCATATTATAGACAAATCTGCGGAACTAATCAACAAAATTCTTGCCGCAAAGTTTCATCATATCCTTAACGGTATGAAAAAACCGCCTTCCCAACAAGGTTAGGCGGTTTCCCAAAAGCATTTTTCTTTCCTTACTTCTTATCGCGTGCCTTTTTGCAATAATCAGCGATCGCCATGCTCCAGCCGGCGTCGATGCCGCCCGTCTTGATGAAGCTCGCAGTCATCGCGCCGAGCGAGACGAAGTTTTCGCGTATGCCGCCCGCATCACATGCAAATTCCACGGAGTTTTCCCGACGGATGCCGAGATCGCCCGCGACGGCGACGGCGTCCATGTTTGCGCCGAGGAAGACGAACTCCCAGCCGTGCTTTTTCTCCTGATGCTCGATGAGCTTCTTGACCTTCTTCGCCGTGTAGCGAACGCTTGAATTTTCCAGACCGTCGGTCGTGATGACGAACATCGTGCGTACGGGGCGATCTTCTTCTCGTGCGTACTTGTGGATGTTTCGGATATGGTGAATTGAATCGCCGACGGCATCGAGAAGCGCCGTGCAGCCGCGCGTGAAGTATTCGCGCTCTGTGAGCGGCGCGACCTTCCCAATGGGGACGCGGTCGTGAATGACCTCGACCGCATCATCAAAGAGCACGGTGGAAACGAGGATGTCCGTGCTTTCTTCCTGCTGGCGGCGCAGCATGCCGTTGAAGCCGCCGATGGTGTCCGATTCCAAGCCCGACATCGAGCCGCTGCGGTCGAGGATGAAGAC
>NZ_JBQNBV010000140.1:0-4964 GCF_052169755.1 Selenomonas sp.
TTCGTATGCTGTTTGACCGCTCTTGTCACACGCGCCGCCTGCACGGGATCGGTGCCGAATACGATGCCGCCTTCCTTGACATTCGGGCACGAAATATTGACCTCGATGCCGTCCACGCCATCGACATCGAGCATTTGCGCCATCTCGCCGTATTCTTCCGCCGTCCCCGCGCTGATGTTGACGATGAACGCCGTCGGCAGCTTCGCCGCTTCGGGCAGGATGTCACGGCAGAACGCCTCGATGCCGGGGTTTTCCAAGCCAATGGAGTTGAGCATACCGGCGGGCGTCTCGGCGATGCGCACGCCGCCGTTTCCCGCACGCGGTTTTGGCGTAATGCCCTTCGATACGACCGCGCCGACATCGGCAAGGTCAAGGAAATCTTCATACTCCATGCCAAAGCCGAACGTGCCAGAAGCCCCCATGATCGGCGTCGCCATGCGAATGCCCGCGACCTCGACGGCAAGCCTTTCCCTGTTCATTCAAAAACCTCCTCTGCCGCAAAGACCGGTCCTTCCGTGCAAGTCTTGCGCCTCTTGCCCGTCGTCTTTCCCTCGAAGGTGCAGCCAAGACAGACGCCGAAGCCGCACGCCATTCGCTTTTCGAGCGACACTTCGCATGAAAGACCTGCGCTCCGTGCCAGACGCGCAATGCCGTCCATCATGAGATCGGGACCGCAGACCTTGACGGCGCGCACCTCATTTTCACAGAGGACGAGCGGCATCAAGTGCAGAGGATAGCCGTGAAAGCCGCTCGTTCCATCGTCTGTCGCGATATAGACCGCTTTCGCATACGGCGTAAAAAAGCGCGTCCAAAAAGTCTCCGGCTCAGAACGTGCGCCGATGATGACGACAGGCTTTTCATGCAGACGATGCGCAAGCAAAAGGAGCGGCGCAAGCCCCAGACCACCGCCGACGAGAAGCGCAGGCTCGTCCGTGAGCGTAAAGCCCGTACCGAGTGCGCCCTCGACGCTCAAAGTTTCGCCCGGTCGCAGCGCAGCAAGCTCCGCCGTCCCCTCGCCCAAGATGCGGTAAAAGAGCGTGATCGTCCCCTTCTCATCGTCGATATCCGCCACGCCGAAAGGACGTCGCAAGAGGTGTGCGCTCTTCGGCTTCTTCACCATGACGAACTGCCCCGGCTCTGCCCCCGCCGCGATCTTCGGCGAAAGAAGCTCCATCTGCCAAATATCGGACAATATGGCGCGGTTCAAAACGATAACGGCATCCTCCAAAGTTTTTTTCAAGGAATCGTCCTCCTGTCTCATCGCTTACATCTTTTTGTATTATAACATCATTATCTACGGAAGGAAACAAAAGAAGAAACCGCCGCCACTGCAACGGTTTCTTCCATACGAATTTTAGGGAAACGCTGATAAAACAAAGTTCCCAGATTTGCACATCTACGCTGTTCCTGTCACGGAATTGCCGACGACGAGAGGACAGCGTAGATGTTTGAAGATGGGCGGCTGAATTGATCCGTGGTTCCTTAGATCGGGAGTTTCACTCCGTATCAAAAAGCAGCGTCACAGGCCCGTCGTTGATCGATGTGACCTGCATATCCGCGCCGAAACTGCCGTGCTCGACGCGAAAGCCCAGAGCGCGGCAATGCGCCATGAAACTCTCGTAGAGCGGCTCGGCGACTGCGGGCTTCGCCGCTCTGGAAAAGCCCGGGCGGCGGCTCGAAAGGTCGGCGTAGAGCGTGAACTGCGAGACGACGAGGAGTGCGCCGCCGACATCTTTGAGCGCGAGATTCATCTTGCCCGCCGCGTCGGAAAATACGCGCGTACGGCAGATCTTCTCCGCCAGGCGCTTCGCCTCGTCTTCCCGGTCCGTCGGCCCCACGCCCAGAAGCACGAGGAAGCCCTGTCCGATCTCGCCCGTCACTGCATCGTCAATGGAGACGGCAGCCTCCTTCACCCTCGTCACGACTGCCCGCATGATCCCATCCTTTCCCGCGGCAAAAACCGCGCCAACAGCAAAACACCCGCCGCCCAAGTCTCAGTTCGTCCAGCGATCGGCAAAGGCGAATACATGTCGGTAGTAATTCTCCGGATCCTTCGCCTTCGCCGCCGCATGCCACGCGCCTTCGACCGTCAGCACTTCCTTCTGCGGTGCGCTCGACGCCGCCGCCAACTCCTGCATCATACTGTAGGGCACGAGCAGATCGGACGTGCCGTGGATGAAGAGCGTCGGCGTCTTCATGCGGCGCACAGCGTCGAGCGCCGAGGCGTCAGAAAGCGCGACGCCCGTCTTCTCGCGGCTCATATAGTCCACGCCGCGCATGATGACAGATGCCGGCAGGTTGAAACTCTCCATCTTGCGCACGAACATATCCTCAGCACTCGTATAGCCCGAGTCCTCGACGACGGCGGCAAGGTTCGGCGGCGCATCGTCCCTTCCTGCTGCAAGGAGCGCCGTCGCCGCGCCCATAGAAACGCCGTGCAGCACGACACGCGCTGCAGGATCGACTTCAGCGATGCGCGAAATCCATGCGGCAACGTCGCGGCTTTCGAACGCTCCCATCGTCACATACTTTCCCTCGCTCTTGCCCGAAGCGCGCAAATCCGGCGTCAGAACGTGATACCCATGCGCGATGTACGCTTCGGCATAATCCCACGTATCCGCCTGGCTGCGCCCGTAGCCATGCAGCAGAACGACCCAGCGATGACTCAGCGCATCGGGCGAAAAATGCGTCGCTGCAAGCCGCAGTCCGTCGAAGGAGTGCAGCGTCCAATCCTCGCTTTGCGCCTCGGGCTTCTCCGGCAAGTGTACATTCGGATCGGAAAGACTCGCCGCGATGACGGGCGGCGCCTGCGGATCGCCGCCGCTGCCGCGCGCCAAGGCGAGGTCAACGAAGTAACCGCCGACGACATAGACGAAGACGCCTGCGGAGAGCGCCGCAAGCAGGAGCGTCGTCGCAAGACTCGTGAAAAAAATCGTCGCCAGCGTTCTCATTTGCCCGCTTTCATGCGATTGATGGCGCTGACAAGCGCCATCGCCGACGCCGTGATGATATCCGTATCAAGCCCTGCGCCCCATGTGACCTTGCCGCTTTCCGCCGTAATGCCGATGTATGCCATAGCGCGCGACGTTGAACCGATCTCAAGCGCGTGCTCGCTGTATGTCAAATCCTTATAGGAGATGCCAAGATTCTCCTGCAAGGCGTTGCTGATGGCGTCGAGGCGTCCGTTGCCGCGCGCCTGATACGTCACGGGCTTGCCCTCGACTTCCATGTGCACCTCGCCCGCACGTACGCCGTCCGGCGCCTTGCGCAGCAGGAAATCGACGAGCCGCACAGGCGTTTCGACATTGACGTACTCCTTCTGGAAAAGCTCATGCACCTCTTCGGGCAAAAGCTCCTTGTGCCCGCGATCGGAAACGCCCTTGACGAAGTAGCTGAGATCCTCGCGCATCTTCTTCGGCAGGTCGAGTCCGAACTTCTGCTCCAAGAGATAGCCGACGCCGCCCTTGCCCGACTGACTGTTGATGCGGATGACGTCGCCGTCGTACTCGCGCCCGACATCTTTCGGATCGATATAAAGGTACGGCACATTCCAGAACTTCGGCTGCTTCTCCTCGCGCCACTTCATGCCCTTGGCGATCGCGTCCTGATGCGAGCCGGAGAAAGCGGCGAAGACCAGCTCGCCCGCATACGGCTGACGCGCGTGGACGCTCATGCGCGTCACGCGCTCGTAAAGCTCGACAAGCTCGGGCATATTGGAAAAGTCCAGCTCGGGATCGACGCCGAGCGCGAAGAGATTCATGGCAAGCGTCACGATGTCCGCATTGCCCGTGCGCTCGCCGTTGCCGAAGAGCGTGCCCTCGATGCGCTCCGCCCCCGCCAAGATGCCCAGTTCCGAATCCGCCACGCCGCAGCCGCGGTCATTATGCGGATGCAGAGACAGTCGGACAGCATCGCGGTACTTGAGATTCTGTGAAATATAGGCGACCTGCATACCATAGACGTGCGGCATCGAAAGCTGCACCGTCACGGGGATATTGATGATCGCAGGACGCTCCGACTTCGGCTGCCAGACATCGAGCACGGCGTTGCAGACCTCAAGCGCATACTCCGGCTCCGTGCCCGTGAAGCTCTCAGGCGAATACTCGAAGCGATAGTCAGCGCCCGACTTCGCCGTAAGCTCGGCGAGGAGATTCGCACCCTCGACGGCGATCTTCTTGATCTCTTCTTTTGACTTATAGAACACCTGCTCGCGCTGCGGCACCGACGTCGAATTGTAGACGTGGACGATGGCGTTCTTCACGCCGTCAAGCGCTTCGAACGTCTTCTTGATGATATGCTCACGCGCCTGCGTCAAGACCTGCACCGTCACGTCGTCGGGGATCAGATCGTCCTCTACGAGGCGGCGAAGAAACGCGAACTCCGTATCGGACGCTGCGGGAAAGCCCACCTCAATCTCCTTGAAGCCGATCTTCACGAGCATCTTGTAAAATTCCAGCTTCTCCTCCAAGCTCATCGGGATAATCAACGCCTGATTGCCGTCGCGCAGATCGACGCTGCACCACGTCGGCGCCTTCGTCGGATGCTCCTTCTTGAGCCAGCTCAAATCTATCTCAGGCGGCAGAAAATACTGCTTCTCGTACTTCGTGTAATTCTTCATAAAGAACGCCTCCCATAGCCCCTTCATAGAAAAAGCCTTTCATCCCCAAAGAGACGAAAGGCAATGCTTACGTGTTACCACTCAATTTCGCGCCAAAGCGCGCACTTTAACGGATACCATCATATCCTCCTGCTCTAACGGTCAGGCTCCGGCTCCGCCTACTCCACGTCTGTTTCAGCGAGCTGCTTCAAGGCGAGTTCAACGGCGCTTCCTCTCCGCTTTCCACCAGCCAGCGGCTCTCTATCCATTCTGCGACGCCTACTATTCCTCTGCAACGCATTTGCAATTTGAAGTTATGCTCTATAGGATAGCATATATGTCGCCGCTCTGCAAGGGAAATTTTTCT
>NZ_JBQNBV010000141.1:0-4781 GCF_052169755.1 Selenomonas sp.
GATCGACCCCATCAGCGGAGAGATCAGCATCGCGCCGATGATGACCGCCGTGCTGTCCATGTTGAGTCCGATGGAGGCGATAAAGATGGCCAACATCAGTACACAGAGATTCGTCCCCCGAAATCGCACGCCGGCGTTGATCCGATCTGTAATTTCCCGTATCGACGCGATGTCGCCATGCAAATCAAAAAAATCTTTCAGCTTATTCCAAACCAAACAAACCATCTCCTTCGTCTGGACATCGGGATACTTTCATTATATAGAAGCATACCATGTTTCATGAATATTTTCGAGCCCTTCACCATCATATCAAACCTCCCAGCTCAAAAACCGTCAGCCCGGTAAGAAGTCGTACAATCTAACTTTTCCAGCAGGAAAGCATGTGTATAGAAAGAAGTATACTATAAGAGCATACACAGGACCCGCATGCAAAAGGAGCTACCGTAAAGCAGCTCCTTTTGCATGCGAGTCCTGTGGGTAATTCCCAAAGGCCTCTTAATGTTCCTTCATCCAAGCGTTCAAGAAAAGTCCATGTACTTTTCACCCGTACCGTACTTCTCAATGACGTAGTCGAGATCCTTGTCGCCTCTGCCGCTGAGGTTGACGAGAATCGAACCCGTATCCATCTCCTTGGCGCGGCGCATGGCATAAGCGACCGCATGGGAGCTTTCGAGTGCCGGAATGATGCCCTCGTAGCGCGACAGTTTGAAAAACGCGCCGATCGCCTCTTCATCCGTCGCCGTATCATACTTGACGCGTCCGACTTCGCGCAAAAATGCGTGCTCGGGGCCGACGGACGGATAGTCGAGACCGCTCGCAACCGAGTACACAGGCGCAGGCTCGCCCGCTCCATCCTTGAGCATAATGCTGTTGAAGCCGTGCATGACGCCCTCTTCGCCGTACGACATAGACGCCGCATGATCGCCGAGCGTTTCGCCAAGCCCCAGAGGCTCAACGCCGACGATCTCGACAGGATCTTCAAGGAACGGGATGAACATGCCGATGGCGTTGCTGCCGCCGCCCACACATGCCGTCACAACGTCGGGCAAAAAGCCCGTCATCTCAGAGAACTGCTCACGCGCCTCGATACCGACCACCATCTGAAAGTCGCGCACCATCAGGGGGAACGGATGCGGTCCAAGCGCCGAGCCGATGCAGTAGATCGTTTCCTTATAGTTTGCCAGATAATCCTCAAAAGCCGCATCGACAGCTTCCTTGAGTGTCTTGGCGCACTCCGTCACCGACACGACCTTTGCACCGAGTACCTTCATACGCGCCACGTTCGGCGCCTGCTTCTTGATATCGACCTCGCCCATATAGATCGTGCAGTCAAGCCCGAAGAAAGCCGCCGCCGTCGCGAGCGCAACACCGTGCTGCCCCGCCCCCGTCTCGGCGATGATGCGCCTCTTGCCCATGAACTTCGCCAAAAGCCCCTCGCCCATGCAGTGATTGAGCTTATGTGCGCCCGAGTGATTCAAGTCCTCACGCTTCAAATAAATCTGGCAGTTGCCGATCTTGCGCGAAAGACGCTCGCAGTGGTAAACCGGCGTCGGGCGGCCTTGGAACTCGCGGCGAATGCGCCGAAGCTCATTGATGAACTGCGAAGAATGGCAAATCGTCAGATACGCCTCGGTGATTTCCTCAAAGGCAGGCACAAGCTGCTCGGGCAGATACGCACCGCCAAACTTGCCGAAACGCCCCTCCTTGTTCGGATATTCCTTGAGATAACGCTTAAAATCCATACAGTTTCCCTCACTTCATTTGATTCAGCCTTGCAGCGAGCTCCGACGCCGACTCATCCCCGGCAAGGCAGCTCATGACAGGCTGTGCGCCGAGCATGACGACGTCGCCGTCCGCATAGGCGCTTTCTGTCGCATGACCGTTATGGTAAGCCGCCGCCAAGTTGCCCTGCACGAAGTAGGCGCGTTCCGCGCCGCTCATATTCGCGATTGCTGCAGGCTCGACAAACCGCTTTCCCTTGACGTAGACGGCGCCGTCCTTGACCTCGACATGACCGCCGCTGTAATCCTTGACGCTCTGCATATACTTGTCGCGCCGTTCCTTGTTCGTCGGATGATCGGACGGATCAAACATCTCGCTGACGAAATTCTGCGGATTGTCCCCCTGCTGCTCCATGAAACGCTGCCAAACAGCGGCGGCAGCGCCCGGGTTGTAGCCCGCATCCGTGATATATCGGAGTGCAAGCCCGTCCGCTTCCCACTCATGCGCACGCCCGATCGACACGCGATTGATCTGCGTGACGACCGTATCGAGCACCTTGTTTCTGAGAGCGGAAGAATCCGTTATGCTCGCAAGTACCTGCGCACCGATCGCAACGTCAATCTGCTTGCGCCAACCATCCGCCACATGGCTCTTCATACCATGTCCCATCTCGTGCCCCAAGACGACGGCAATCTCATCTTCGTTCTGCAAGTAATGGAAAAGCCCTCGATTGATCGACATCACATGGCCAAGCGAACAAAACGCATTGAAGCTGTCCTCTTGATTGATAAACCAAAGAAACGGCTTGTCACGCACTGACGGATCCGTCTTGGCTATGCCATCCGACACGCGATCGATCGCCCGCGCACAAAGCTCTTCCCACGGCGACGCCTCCTCAACGCCGTACTCCTCCTGGAACATCGTGAAAAGCTGCTGACGACCCGCTTCCGTCTGATCGAGTTCCTTGATCTGCTTCTCCGCCTCAGCCTTTGCCTGAAAACCACCGATGACCGTGCCCAAAAGGTCACCCCAGCCCGCATCCGCCACAGGAGCCGGCTGCAGGGCAAAACTGCCGCCAACGGCAAAAATCCCCGCCATGAGCGCGGCTGTGATACGCTTTTTCCAAGATTTCCTTTCCATGATCGTCCTCCTCGTCTCCGTCAAATCCCCCGCAAAACATCGCCCGAGAAGTCAAGCCCGAAGGGCGCAGACCGATTGGCTAGGTTTCTGTAAGGGCGGCGCACGATGTCCGCAAAGCGGACGTTTGCGCATATAGTTTACGTATAAACAATGGTTTATTCTTCTAGGTTCGACGAAAACAGGCAAAAATCCTTTTCCAAGGGAAAAAACAAGACCTGCGGCCATTTTCTGAGAAAATAATACCGCAAGTCTTTCCATTTCAGCGTTTATTGTGCAGCGCCGGAGCCAAGAAGCCGATGGCAGAGCCACATACGAGCCGGCGAAGGTCTGCGGCGCTCTCGGCAGGAATCACCGCACAGCTGCCGCACTGCCCGCACTCCAGCAGGACGGAATCACCGCGCACCTGCGCGATGAAATCATGACTGCCGCAAAGACAGGCGACCTCTCCCGCAGCAACGAACTCATGCACACGATTGACCGCTTCAAGCAAAATCTGCTGTTTCCCAATGAAATTCGTACCATCGGAAGGATGAATCCTTTCAAATTCCGTCTGATTGAAAGCCAAAAGTTCCTCGATGCGACGACGCTGCCCGATATAGCCAAGCTCAAAACGATCCTGGCTGCAATACACCTTCTCCAGCTTCATGCGCTTGAGCTGCACAAGACTGTAGCTGAACACATGCTCCTTGCCGCAGGCGACGCACGGCACATGAATCTCCCAGCGTCCCTTATCCTGTCGCACCAGTGCCGCCTGCTCATGCGAACAGTCTGCACAGCGCAGAGAGAAACGCTTCATACCGGGGAAATATGGCACATCATGCACATGAATCTTGCCGCAGCGCCGACAATAAAACGCCACAGAGCAAACGACGCCTCCGACCAGCATAGCAGTTCTTCACTCTCCTCGCGAATCTTTCTCGAAAAATTTCAAATCTCTTTCGTTTTGCTGAATAATTCGGCGCAGAAGAAAAAAATCCTTCCCGAAAGGTCGGTGATTGTTATTAAAATTGAAACATAATTTCCTTAACATTCCCAGCAAGCAAATCTATCTGGCAGATTTGCAAAAATCTACAAAAAAAAACACCGTCCTAAGACGGTGCCAGACATTGCAAATGGTGACGCGTACGGGATTCGAACCCGTGAAGCCGCCGTGAAAGGGCGGTGTCTTAACCACTTGACCAACGCGCCAATATTGGCTCCTCGAGCAGGGATCGAACCTGCGACAACCTGATTAACAGTCAGGCGCTCTACCTACTGAGCTATCGAGGAATCATAAGATGCTCACGCACCAGCAAGAAGTATTATACACGATTGCAGACAGGTGCGCAAGCATTATTTTTGCTCAGATAAAAATTCATGCGAAATTCGGCGCATCCGAAGCCTTCCCATCACTTAAAATGTTCATCCTCATACTTTGCAATGCTTTCGCGACGCTCGGCATACTTGCCGCCAAGCGGCTCACAGGAGAGCCACGTCTTTGCAATCTCCCATGCCATATTGTTCGCAATGACGCGCTGCCCCATGCAGAGGATGTTGGCGTCATTGTGCGTGCGCATCATGCGTGCCGTGAAGAGATCGTGCGCGATGACAGCGCGCGCACCTTTGACCTTGTTCGCCATAATGCACATCGCTGCCCCTGTGCCGCAGACGAGGATACCGAGCTTCTCTTCGCTCCTCGCCACATCCTCCGCCACCTTCTGCGCATAGGGCTGCGTGTTGCAGGACTTCTCGTCATACGTCCCCGCATCCTCGACGCTGCAGCCCGCTTCCTTCAACTGCTGCAGCAAGAACTGCTTCATGGGATAGCCCGCATGATCTGCACCTATGACGATCGTTTTCTTCATCGGAAATACCTCCCTTGATCCGGCTGTTGTCTCACCCTTAATTCATTCGCAGTTATTTCCAAATTCCCTGCTGCG
>NZ_JBQNBV010000142.1:0-4749 GCF_052169755.1 Selenomonas sp.
GCACCGATCCCGTGCAGGCGGCGCGTGTGACAAGAGCGGTCAAACAGCATACGAAGAAGCCCGTCATCGTCAAACTCTCGCCGAACGTCACCGACATCGTGCAGATGGCGCGTGCCGTCGAGGAGGCGGGCGCCGATGCCGTCTCGCTCATCAACACGCTGACAGGCATGGTGATCGATGTCGAAAAGCGCCAGCCGCTCCTTGGCAATATCACGGGCGGTTTGTCCGGTCCCGCCGTCAAGCCCATCGCCCTGCGCATGGTCTATCAGGCGGCACATGCGGTCTCCATTCCCGTCATCGGCATGGGCGGCATACAGACGGGCGAAGATGTGGCGGCGTTTTTGCTCGCGGGCGCGAGCGCCGTCGAGATCGGCGCGGAGAATTTCGCAAATCCGCGTGCCGTCGTCGAGGCGGCTGAAGGACTCGATGCGTATTTGGAGCGGCAAGGCATCGAATATGCGAGAGATTTGACGGGGGCGTTGGAACTTTGAGGACAGGGAAAAGACAAGGACTGCGCTTCATACTGGTTTTTGCGCTGCTCTCCCTGCTTGTGCTCTCCGTCGGCTGCGGCAGAAGGAGCGCTGTCTACCGTGAGCCGCCGCATCATCCCGAGTTCGTTGAGGGCGTGAAGTTCTCGGAGAATCCTGCGAAGTTCAAGGGCAAGGAAGTGCAGTTCGTCGCGCGTGTCGTCGATATCGACGGTGCGGCAATGCAGGCGGAGATGCATACGAATGGACCGCGCCTTCTCGTCGAGGGCAAGGGGGTCAGCGCCGCCGAACCGCGCCCCTCGCGCGGCGACTATGTGCGCCTTTATGGCACGGTGGCGCAGGACGATCGGGCGGGCTACATCGCCGTCATTGATTCCTACAAAGTGACCGTGCCGCGCTGGAGCGAGCTGATGCGCACGTCGCAGAGCCTTAGAAGTGAGGATGGTCATGTCGAAGTGCAGATTCTCTCGGCAACGACGGGACGCGACTCGCTTGAAATCAAGGAGGGCAATATCGCCCTGATGCCCGACAGCGCCGCAACGAGACTGTCGGATATCGCCTTCATCGGCATGACGTTGAAGATCCGCGGCGAAATTAGCGATGATGGGGAAGGCGACTTCGACTATCTTGAGCGCAGCGGGCAGAGAATGCGCTCGGGCTTCACGCTCGACTTGGACGGCGCGGGTACGGCGACCTTCAAGACAGAGGCGCTTTCTGTACCGGTCGAGTACAAGGAAGCGCTGAAAGCCGTCGGTGCATCGGGCGACGGCGGCATCATGCTGCCTGAAGGCAAGACATATCGTCTGCGGTACCGCTGAAGGAAAGGGAGTAGGATATGAACGAAAAGAACCGCGAGGAGCTTCTCGAAGAATATGCGCGTCTGATCGTGCGCATGGGGGTCAATCTGCAAAAGGATCAGCCGCTCGTCATCAACGCGCCGCTCGCGTGCGCTGACTTTGCGCGGCGCGTCGCGAGCGCGGCGTACGATGCAGGTGCGCACGATGTGACGGTCGCGTGGAACGACGAAAGACTTGCACGCCTGCGCTACGATAAGGCGAGAAAAAGCGTCTTCACGGAGTTTCCCGAATGGCGTCGCCGCCTCTACGAGGACAGCGCCCAAGAGGGGGCGGCTTTCGTCACGATTCATGCGTCGGATCCCGAGATCTTCAGCGGCGTCGAGCCGGAGCGTCTGACGCTTGCACAGCAGGCGGCGGGCGCGGCGCTTCTCGAGTACCGCCAGCGTTTGATGAGCAACAAGAACGCCTGGTGCGTCGTCTCGATTCCGACGGAAAGCTGGGCGAGAAAGGTGTTCCCCGAGGACGCGCCCTCCGCTGCCGTCGAGCGGCTTTGGCAGGCGATCTTCGATGCCGTGCGCCTTGCGCCGGGCGAAGATGCGGCACTGCGCTGGCAGGAGCATATCGAATTCTTGGCGCGTGCGGCGAAGTTCATGAATGACCATGCTTTCTCGCGCTTGGAGTATAAGAACGATCTCGGCACGAACCTTTCCATCGAACTGCCCGAGGGTCATATCTGGATGGGCGGCGCGGAAAAGACACAGGGCGGCGTGACCTTCGTCGCCAATATGCCGACGGAAGAAATCTACACGCTGCCCAAGCGCGACGGCGTAAACGGCACGGTTAAAGCGACGCGCCCACTGAACGTCAACGGCAATATCGTCGAGGGCTTCGCCTTGACCTTCAAAGATGGCAAAGTCGTCGACTACAAGGCAGAGCGCGGCGCGGAAATCCTCAAGGAGCTTTTTGCCACGGACGAGGGAGCGAACTATCTCGGCGAAGTCGCGCTCGTACCCTACGATTCGCCGATCTCGAAGAGCGACGTGCTCTTCTTCAACACGCTCTTTGACGAAAATGCCGCGTGCCACCTCGCCTTCGGCAAAGCCTACCCGACGTGCATCAAGGGCGGCGAGGCGATGACCAGCGTCGAGCTTTTGCAGCGCGGCGTCAACGATTCGCTCGTACATGAGGACTTCATGATCGGCTCGAAAGACCTCGCCATTGACGGTGTGCAGGAGGACGGCAAGCGCGTGCCTGTGTTCCGCGACGGGAATTTCGCGTTCGTTTGACAGCGGAAGTGACGACCCTTGCCGATGGTTCAGCGCAATAGAAAAAGCCCGGCTTTCCCGGGCTTTTTTACATCCTTTTGGTGCGGACGAGAGGGTTTGAACCTCCATGCCTTGCGGCACCGGATCCTAAGTCCGGCGCGTCTGCCAATTCCGCCACGTCCGCAGGGTCAATGTTGACGGTTCTTATTCTAGCATGACGGCAGAAGCCTGTCAAACGATGGAAGATGTATGACGCATTTCGGGTACCGGGAACGCAGGAGGGGGCGTGCAGGTTTGAGGAAGGATGAGGCGTATGAATGAGGGGAGAAAGATGGACGAAGCGCTTTTCAAAAAAGTGGAGCGGTATATCGAAAAGTATTATGTGAAGCCGCGAGATCCTTCTGCGATGCGGTTTTTGGGGCTTATAACCGCCAGCAGCATGCCTCGTGGTTTCTCGCATGTGCCATCGTCTGCCGGCAGGCGCCCGCTGAAGAACCTGCTCGATGCTGTGCTACAGCTGGCAGAAAAGAGCTTTGCCGAGAGGCTTATGCTGCTCATCAAGAAGAGCGGTGCGAAAGCGGCGGATGTCTACGGCAAGGCGGGAATCACGAAGCAGCACTTTTCCAAGATTAAGAATCATGCGGATTATCAGCCCTCGAAGGAAACGGCGCTCGCCTTTGCCATCGTTCTGCGTCTGTCGCTTGCCGAGGCTGAAGATCTCATAGGCAGGGCGGGTTTCAAACTTTCCGAAAGCAGCAAGCGCGATCTGCTCGTCCGGTTCTTCATCGAGGAAAAGATTTATGATGTCGATATCATCAATGAACAGCTCTATGCGCGGGGCTTCTTGCCGCTGACGAATCGCCGCCGCATGAAGGACTGAAAGATGTACGCACGGATGCACGCTTCGCGGACGCCCTGCGCCAAATTCTCCCAAAAGAGCCGTGCGGCTCTTTTGGGGAGAATTTTTCGTATGGTCGCCTGTCAGGCGACCATACTTCCAGCAGCTTGTCATATAATATGACTAGAGAATCACTGATAAATTCAGCGCTTCCCTAAAGCCGATGATTGCTAGATGCAAATGGAAAGGATGGTCAATATGAGCTGGTGGAAAAATTGCTTCTTGGTAGCAACGGGCGTCGTTGCCGGAGCGCTGCTCTATGAAACGGTGATGAACGACGAGGACGACGCTCCAGAGGATGCAGCTGACGACGAAGAAGAAGCCGCTCCGGACGGCATGGATCTTCTCGTCGCGAAGGTGCGCCGCGAGGCGACGCTTGCCATGGCGCAGTGCGAAAGCGATGAAGAGCGCGAAGCCGTCTACGCCCGCGTGAAGGCATCTGTGCAGGAGATACAGGATGCTTTGGCGAAGAAAGGAGAAGCGCTGATCGAGCAGTTGAAGGAAGAAGCCGAGCAGCAAGGGGAAGCAGAGCCAGACGGCGTGGCGATGCGGGTCGAGAGCATCGAAAAAGCCATGCAGCAGATCAAGGACTCCTTGGAAGATACGTTGGAATCCCTGCAGCCCTCTGCGCCTGCTCTTTGAAAAAGGTGTACTGACAGGGGAGTTTTGCAAAACTCTCCTGTCAGAAAGGAGGTTTGTGTGGATATGGAGGAAGAAGCAAAGCGGTACGATAGCCATCGAGAGGATGCCCCTCAAACGCTGCAGGATGATCAAGTCCATGCAGCTATTTTGCATGGTTGCCAAGGGGAAGATGACGCGGTGTCCAAGTCGATGGAGCAAAGCTCGATGGTGGAAGCAATACCGAAAGATCCTCTGCCGAGCGAAACCGCGGCATTGGCGGTGCGCTTGGAGAAAATAGAAGCTGCGATGGAGAAGCAAGCGGCGGACATCAAAAAACTGCAAGAGTCCCTGCAAAGCCCGGAGCGGCAAATCAGCGATCTGAAAATGCAGATGGGAGAGTATCAGTCAGAAAAGAAAGAGCAAGATGAAGAAAATCTGCCCATGAAGGAGGAGAATCAGCGTCTACGTGGCGAAGTGAACGACTTGCAAACGAAGAATCAGAATCTAAGCGGCGAAGTGAAGAACTTGCAAGCGCAGAATCAGAATCTAAGTGGCGAAGTGAAGAACTTGCAAGCGCAGAATCAGAATCTAAGTGGCGAAGTGAAAGACTTGCAAACGAAGAATCATGCGCTGCAAGAGCAGCTGGATGCGCGGTTTTCTCGCGGTTGGGAGCTGTTTGA
>NZ_JBQNBV010000143.1:0-4748 GCF_052169755.1 Selenomonas sp.
GCGCAGGACTGGACGCAGATGCTTCTGCGCATGTACGGCAGATGGGCGGAGCGTCACGGCTTTTCCGTCGTCACGGCGGATCTCCTGCCCGGCGACGAGGCGGGCGTCAAGAGCGCGACGCTCTTCATCAACGGGCACAACGCTTACGGCTACCTGAAGTCGGAAAAGGGCGTGCATCGCCTCGTGCGCATCTCGCCCTTTGACGCGAACGCACGCCGCCATACCTCGTTTTCTGCCTGCGACATCATGCCGGAGATCGACGACGCTGTTGAGGTCGCGATCAATATGGCGGATGTGCGCGTGGATACATACCGCGCGTCGGGTGCGGGCGGTCAGCACATCAACAAGACGTCGTCCGCCGTGCGCATGACGCACATGCCGACGGGCATTGTCGTGCAGTGTCAGAACGAACGCTCGCAGCTGCAGAACCGTGAACAGTGTTTGAAGATGCTGCGTGCCAAGCTGTTTGAATTGGAGCAGGAGAAGAAGGAAGCCGAGATTCAGAAGCTTGAAGGCGATCAGCAGAAGATCGAGTGGGGCAGCCAGATTCGCTCCTATGTATTCCAGCCCTATACGATGGTCAAGGATATGCGCACGGGCATGGAAACGGGCAACGTGCAGGCGGTCATGGACGGCGATCTCGATCCCTTCATCGAAGCCTTCCTCGCGGCGAAAGCGAATCATGAGATTTAAGGTGATATTTTGCGTAAGCTGTTGATGGCGCTCGCAGGCGTCTTGGCGGTGATCTTCGTCCTCGGCGAAACGCTGCTGCCCGTGTGGGCGCGGCAGACGGCGGAAACGATGCTCAAAGATCGCGGGGCGGCGAGCGCCGAGGTGACGCTCCAAAGCACGCCGGGCATTTTGCTTCTTCTGGGGCAGATCGACGCCGTCACGGCGGATGCGAAGGGGCTTCGCATCGGCGAACTGCGCATGGAGCGCGTGCAGCTGACGGGAAGCGGCGTGCGCTTTTCTTCCGGCGAACTTTTCTTCGACCGCCGCGTGCATATTCTCGCCGCTGAGAATTTGCGGCTTGCGGGAACGGTTTCGGCAGACGCTCTGCGCGATCTTCTGGCGAAGCGCATCGACAAGCTCGACAACATCAAGGTCACGATTGACGAAGCGGGCGTACACGCGACGGCGGAAGTGAAGATTTTCGGACGCATGGCGGATGTCGCGCTCGATGGACAAGTCGTCGAGGACGCGCAGGCGCTCTACTTTCATATCACGCGGCTCGACATCAAGAACGCCTTGCTCGGCAAGGCGAATATCGGGGATTTCTTCGACGACATTTTGATTACGAAGCTCGATGCGTTTCCCCTAAAGATGCGCGTCGAGAGCGTCGAGCATCGCGCGGGAGCCGTCGTTGTGCGCCTTGCTGCCGGAGGAAATGGGGAGTAGGATTCCATGAAGCAATTTCAATACAACAAGGTGCTCATCGCCTTCATCTTCGTCGGACTCATCGCGGCGCTCCTCATCGACGTCGGTCGCTGGCGGGCGGAAGAGGTCAATAAGCAGGTCGATCTCGCGATCAATTACGAAGATCTCGTACAGCTCGCCGAGCAGGAAGGAAAGCCGGTCGCCGAAGTCATGCAGGCGGCGAAGGAAGCGGGCGTCACGTCGCTCGCCGTCTACGAAACGACCTTCAAGAAGCTCAATGCAAGCGGCAAGGCGACAGCGATCGCGGGCAGCGATCTCGTAGCCAATTATCATGCCGGCGTTTTGACTGATCCCGCATGGCGCACGCTCATCGAAAACGGCACGATCAAAGGCGCAGACGTCTGCATCGTCGGACATGACGCGCGTACCTACAAGGAAGTCAAGGAGGATTTGCTGCGCCGCCTCGGCGCTGCGCGCGTAAACGCCGTCACGGTCAACGGCGCGGAAATTCTCGTCGTCAAGGCGAACTACGAAACCTTCCTCAAGATGGATCTCGGTATGCCGACGGATGAGATGCAGGCGGTCAATGACGCAGGCTTCTTCGTGCTCGCACGTCCGACAAATTATCTGGGCTGCACGCCCGACGACGTCGACGCCGTGTTCCGCCGTCTGGAGGACTTCCGCATCTCGGAAGTCGTGTTCTCCGGCGCACAGATACTCGGCGCACCGAGATCCTTGCAGACGACGATCGATCGCTTCAAGGAGCGCAATTTCGTCTTGGGACTGATCGAAGATACGACGCAGCTGCAGTTCTACAAGCAGGACGGCATGGAGGAAATCTCGAAGGGCGTCGGCTACGATCATATCGCACGGCTCTATGCGATCCCCAAGGACGAGCAGCCGAAGCTCAAGATCGAAACGGCGGTCGAGCGTTGGGCGAACACGGACATGGAGCGCAATATCCGCATCAACCTTCTGCGCATCTATGAAAAGCCTGCGCCCGGCATGACGCTCTTCGAGACGAATATGCACTACATCAAAGCGACGGCGGAAGCGGTGCAGGCGAACGGCTTCACGCTCGGTCCCGCGGGGACGTTTGAAAGCTGGTACGCGCCGCGCATTTTACGCGCCGTGCTCATGCTCGGCGTTGCGGCGGCGGCTGTGCTGTATCTCTCGCTCATCACGCATCGCCTAAAGCCGAGGACGCTCTATGCGCTCTTTGCTTTGCTGGCATTTGTCTTTGCTGCGCCGATTCTCATGGGAAGCGGCGCGAAGATGCGGCTCTTGGCGGCGTTTTTGAGCGCGAACCTCTTCCCCGCGCTTGCCGTGATCTGGCAGCTTGACCGCATTCGCGGCATGGAGCCGGATGAAAAAGCGCCGCTCTGGCGCATCATCGGCACGGCGGCGGTCGCGCTCTTTGTGACGGGGGCGCTCTCCTACATCGGTGCGGCGTACTTGTCGGGGGCGCTTGCCGATGTCGAGTACTTCCTTGAGTTCAACATCTTCCGCGGCATCAAGCTGACGTTCGTTCTGCCCATCGTGCTTGTCGCCGTCGCCTTTTTGACGCGGTACGATATTTTCGATGGCAGAATGGACGAGGGGCAGGGGGCGCTTGCGCAGCTGCGTCAGATCCTTGACATGCCTGTGAAGCTCAAGTCGCTTCTGATCTTTGTACTCGTGGCTCTCGCCGCCGTCGTTTTCGTCGCGCGGTCGGGGCATACGTCGGGGATGCCCGTTTCGGGGCTGGAACTGAAGTTCCGCGCCTTTTTGGAGCAGGCATTTTATGCGCGTCCGCGCTCGAAAGAGCTGATGATCGGTCATCCGGCGTTCATGCTTGCCGTTCTCGCGTGGTGCCGCAAGTGGCCGACGATGCTGCTCTTTGCGCTCGTGCTCGTCGCGACGATTGGACAGGGCTCGATGGTGGAGACATTCGCGCACATGCGCACGCCCGTCTACATGTCCTTTGTGCGCGGCATCGGTGGCATCGTCCTCGGCTGCGGCATCGGCGCTCTTCTCATGGCGCTCGTGCACTTTGGACAAATGTTGGTATCTTCGGCAAAGGAGCGGTTCGCAAAGGAATGAGCAACATCGTAGTATCCGGATATTACGGCTCGAAAAACGCCGGCGATGAAGCCATGCTTGCCGCGATGATCGAGGTGCTATCCGAACTGGACCCGCAAACGAATATCACGGTGATCTCAGCGAATCCTCCGGATACGAAGCGCCGCCACGGCGTTGAAGCTGTTTCATGGCTCTCGTTTTCCGAAATATGGAAGGCTCTGCGTGCATCCGATCTCCTCGTGTCGGGCGGCGGCAGTCTGCTGCAGAACGTCACGAGCCGCCGCAGCCTTTACTACTACATGGCGATCATCGTCCTCGCATTCCTCGCACGGCGTCCCGTCATGCTCTACGCGCAGGGCATCGGTCCGATCGAGGGCTTTTGGGCGCGCACGATGATGCGGCTCATCGGCAACCGCGTGCGTCTCATCACCGTGCGCGATCACGGCTCTTTGGCGGAGCTTTCGGCGCTCGGCATCTCGCGCCCGAAGATCGTCGCGACCGCCGACCCCGTGCTCGCCATCAACCCCGTGCCGAAAGAGGCGGGGCGGCAGATCCTGCAATGGAACGGCGTGACGGAAGATAAGCCGCTCGTCGGCATCTCCGTGCGCGAGTGGAAGGGCTGGCAGCGCTATAAGGAGATTTTTGCTGAAACGGCAGACCGAATCGCCGCCGAGCTTGGCGCGAACATCGTCTTTTTGCCCATGCAGTACCCCGAGGACGTCAAGACGGCGGAAATGGTCGCCGCCTTGATGAAAGAGGAAGCCGTCGTCCTCGACGGCGAGTTCTCGACGGCAGAGCTGTTGTCGCTCGTCGGCAATATGGATCTGCTCCTCGCCATTCGCCTGCACGCGCTGATCTTCGCCGGCGTCATGGGCGTGCCGCTCGTCGGCGTATCGTACGATCCGAAGATCGACCGTTTCTTAGACTCCATCGGTGAGACGCCCGCCGCCAAGCTCGAAACCGTCACGGCGGACGAACTCATGGCACAAGTGCGCCGCAAGTGGCAGGCGCGCGAGGTGTTTCGTGAAAAGAATGCCGCCCTCCTAAATGATTTGCGGCATCTCGCGTTTCAAAACGCCGAGCTTGCCGTAGAAATTCTGCGGGAGAAGTGAATTTATCCGCGCTTCCTAAAAGAAGCCCGCCCCATCTCGGAGCCTTTGGCTTGGAGATGGGGCGGGCTTTTGTGTGTGAGTCCTGTATGTTAAGGAAGCACGGATAAATGCAGCTCCCATCTTCACACATCTGCGTTGACCGCTACTGAGCCGTCCAAGAGGCAAGTCCGAAGGACGCAGGCGATTGGGCAACGGCTC
>NZ_JBQNBV010000144.1:0-4741 GCF_052169755.1 Selenomonas sp.
CGAGCCGCAGAATCGGCGAAAGGATCGTCTTGGGCGAAAGCTGCCAGGTATCTTGTATATAGGCGTATGTCTTTGTAAGATCCGCCTCGCCGACGAGAATCTTGTTTGCACGCCGCTCGAACTCCTGCCCGAAGTATTGCCCGTTGAACTTCATGTCCTTGAGCTTCTTATAGGATTCGCCCGCCGATTCAAAAAGTCCATAGTACCCGAATACGGGATCATCAAGATACATCGACGGGGCGTCGGCGAATTTCGGATCGCTGAGATCATTCTGCTCTCGCAAAAGTCGATTGAAGGCTTCAAACTTCGCTTTCAAAACAGGGTCGGAAATCGTCCCACTCATCAAATACTCTGTCAAATTGATCCGCTTCGCTTCCTCGTAAGTCAGCGGCGGCGGCGTCAACGAACCGTA
Organism: Selenomonas sp.; assembly: GCF_052169755.1. Lineage (GTDB taxonomy): Bacteria > Bacillota > Negativicutes > Selenomonadales > Selenomonadaceae > Selenomonas. The sequence continues at coordinate 413 of NZ_JBQNBV010000144.1, forward strand.
ATATTCCGTATTGCTGTCCCAGATGAAGCCGTTATCACTGCGAATAAACTTGTGATTGTGTACATAGGAGTCAGGCTTATCGTCCATGCCCGCTGTATTATCATCGACCCACAGCGACTTGTCGTAATCCCACGGATTGATCGTCACCTCTCGCACTCTGGATGCACTCTTAAGACGCGAACCTTCGGCGTATTCTTTCTGCCAACCGAAACCGTAGCTCAGATAATGCGCGTCATTCGCTGCTGTGTTGAAATGGAAATCAAGATTCGTCTGCCGATGTTCAAGCCAATCGACGCCTGCGAGACTGTTCTTGCCCGCATATTTATCGTGTCCGCCGCTATAGTAGGAAAGAACTGTCGAGTCGTCCTCGCGCATTCTACCGTGACCGAAGCTCACGCTGTAGTCCGTCTTTTTCGACCAACGTCCCTCGAATCCAAGGCTGTAGGTATCACGCGAGCGATTGCGCTGATAAATCTGCATTGGCTCGAAGAAGGAGCCGAGCGGATAAAGCACGTTCTTGTTGCGCCGCTGCATATCCTCGCGCTCCGTTGTCAGGCGGAAGGTCAGCTTTCTCGCGTTGTCAAAGCTGTAGACGCCGCTCACGCCGTCGTTCTTGATCGAGCCGTAGAAGCGAAGCGACGGCTTGAAGTCGTCGTACCAGTTCTCGCCCATGACGAACTGCTTGCCGCCTGAGTAGACGGGCAAGACTTCGCGCTTCGAGACCCAAGCGCTGAGGTTCAGCTTGCCGAGGTCGCCTGAGTCGGCGCGCAGGAAGAAGTTCGCGGGCAGGGTGTTCGTCTCTGTGCCGCTCTGACTGCGCGATGCGTGATAGCGCCCCTCGACGTTCAGCTCGACGGCAGGGTTCTTCACGCCCTTCTTTGTGATGACGTGGATGACGCCGCCAATGGCGTCCGCGCCGTACTTGGCGCTCGCCGCGCCGCGAATGATTTCGATGCGCTCGATATTCTCCGCGCCGATGCGCAGAAGCTCGTCGCCGTTGCCGTTGTACTTCGCCTCGCCGCCCAAGACGCGCTGACCGTCCACCATCAGCAGCGTATGGCGCGGGTCGCCGCCACGGATCGACACGCCGACGTTCCCCATCGCGTCGATCGTGCGCGTGACGCCGACCTCGTTGAAAATCACATCCTCGACGGACTTCGCCTGCTTCCTCGCGATATCCTCCTTCGTGATGATCGTCGTCGACTGCGACTCGTACTTCGCCTCTTCCTTCGCCGCATCCGCCTCAACGTTTACAGCATCTGTCCGAAGAGGTGTCCCCCCCCCGCACTTTCTTCCGCGTGTACCGCACACGCAGGCAGCGCAAAGTGCAGCGCGACTGCCAAAACAAGCGCACGTCCGGCATTCTTGCTCGTCCTTTTCTTCATGCTATTTCCTCCTTGATATTGATTTTTATATTCCTATCAGTATTATATCATTTTTTACAAAGAAAACTAGAGAGACGAGAAAATTTATTGAACATATATGAATCCGATTCATATATATAGAATCATACCTCCATTTTCGCAGGAAGCACTGTTGTATGAAGATGCGTCGCTGCATATATCATGGATTCCTTTCAGCTATCATTCCATGCGGATATTTCATAGGAGAAGACTCCCAAAATCAGCAGGATATATTTAGAAGAAACAGAAAGATATAACTATTCAAAATAATATTCCTAAAAAGGAGCTGATAAGAAATGGAACTGGATGCAGCAACATTGACCTTGGCTGTGCTGGGCATCGCCGCCTTCTTCTTCGCCACGGAGATCATCCCGCTGGCGGTGACAGCGATGGGGGCGGCGATCGCACTGGGCTTCCTCGGCGTGCTGACGCCCGCCGAAGTATTCGCCGGCCTGTCAAACTCCACCGTCGTACTGTTCGCAGGCATGTTCGTCATCGGGGCGGCGATGTTTCAGACGGGTCTTGCGCAGAAGATCGGCGTCGAGGTCGTGAAGAAATCCGGCACGGACGAGAAGAAACTTATGGTCGCCCTGATGGTCATAACGATCATCCTGTCCTCAGTCTCTTCTAACACGGCGACCGTCGCTTGCCTGATCCCCGTCGTCATGCAGATCTGCGCTGCCGCGCGGCTTCCCGCCGCTCCCCAGCTCATGGCGCTCGCCATCGCCGCGAACGTCGGCGGCACGATCACGATGATCGGCACACCGCCGAACATTCTAATGAGCGCGACCTTGGATGCAAACGGCTTGACGTCCTTCGGTTTCTTTGAGTTCGCCTGGATCGGCATCCCTCTCTCCATCATCGGCGTGCTCTACATGGTATTCATCGGCAGCCGCCTCTGCCCGCACACCATGTCGGAAAGCGAGGTGGACGACAAATCATCCGAAGCGCCCAAAGATGTGCGAAAGATGCTCATCTGCGCCGGCATCCTCGTCATCGTGGTCATCGCGATGGTGCTCGAAAAGCAGATCCACGTCCCCATGCAGACCTCAGCGATCGTCGGCGCCCTCGCCTGCGTGCTCACGGGCTGCGTCTCGGAAAAGCAGGCGTATCAGGGCATTGACTGGACGACGATCTTCCTCTTCGCAGGTATGCTTCCTCTGGCAAAGGCGATGGACACGAGCGGCGCGGGAAAACTCATCGCCCATAGCGTTCTTGACCTCATCGGCACGAATCCTGCCCCCATGCTGATCGTCGTTTCCATGTTCCTGCTCTCCTGCGGACTCACGCAGTTCATGTCCAACACGGCGTCCTCGGCGCTCCTCGCTCCCATAGGCATTTCCATCGCCCAATCGATCGGCGTTTCGCCGCATCCCGTGCTCATGGCGATCGGCATCGCCGCTTCCTGCGCCTTCACAACGCCCGTCGCCACACCGCCAAACACCTTAGTTCTCGGTCCCGGTAAATTCCGTTTCATGGACTATGTGAAGATCGGTGTGCCGCTCGCCGTACTCGCGCTCATCACATGCGCCGTCATCATCCCCGTGGTATGGCCGTTTTAAGGAATCCCATTCATTTTATCCGCATCCCCTTCATCGAAAGGAGCTTTCTTTATGAAAAAAGAACTGTTACTAAGAAAACTGCAAGCCTTCGATCCCGAAATCTTCGCCTTGCTGCAGGATGAAATCCAGCGCCAACGCTACATGCTCTCTCTCGTGCCCAACAACAATGCCATGTCGCCCTTCGCGCACTATCTGGAAGGCAGTCTGCTCGCCAACAGCGCCTTCGATGCGCTGAATCCGCATTCCGGCAGTACGGATCTGGAGGAACTTGCCATCAAGCGAGCAAAAAAACTCTTCAGCAGCGAGCACGCTATCGTCCGCCTCGGCAATATCAGCGCCGCCTCGCGCGTCGTCTGCCTCGCCCTCTTAGAGCCAAAAAGCCGCGTACTTTCCTTCAATCTGCGAAAGAGCGAGCATTGCCAAGGACTGAACTTCACCTTCAAAAATTTCGGCATTGATGCAAAAAAGCAGGTGCTCGACTGGGATGAAGTCGAACGGACGGCGCAGGAAACAAAGCCTCACCTAATCATCTTCTCCCCCGTCAGCTACCCGCGCAACGCGAATTATCGCCGCCTCTCCGAAATCGCCAGAAACGTCGGCGCTTACCTGTGGGTGGACATCGGGCAAAGCGTCGGACTCGTTGCAGCCGGACTTCTCCCCTCGCCCGTCCCGTTCGCCGACGTCGTCACGTTCCCCACGAACGACTCCCTGCACGGGCCGGACGGCGCCATCGTACTTTCCACGAAAGAGATCAGCAGGAAGCTCGACGAAGCTGTCATCAATACGGGGCATACATCGCTTCACATCAATCATATGGCGGCATTGGCTGCAGCGCTCCTCGAAGCCGGTACGGAAACATTCCGGCAATACGGCAAGCAGGTTCTCGCCAACAGCAAGGAACTCGAACATGCTTTGGAAAAGGACGCGATCCCCCTGCTCTGCGACGGCACGGACACACATCTCGTCCTGCCGCTCCTTCCCGCCGAATTGCAGGAAATCGACATCACAGAGTACATGGGAAAAGCGGGCTTCCAGGTCAAGGCAGATCGCGTCCCGACTATGGCGAAAGACATCTTCCTTCCTTCCCTGCGCCTTTCAAGCTTAACTCCAACCATACGTTCTCTAAAAGAAAAGGAGATTGCCGAAATCGGCGCTCTCTTAGGTTCTGCCTTGCAAAGGAAGCTGCCCGATAAAGATCTCGAAGCCATTCGCAATCAGATTGCCACGTTCGTCATGAACAAGCCCATCTTCTCCGAAGAATGGCTGACGAGCAGCAAGATGGGAACGCATGCTTTTTACAACGGCATCGACAGCAGCGCAGCGCACGAAGCCGCATCCACAGAAAAGAAAAACCTCATCAAAAA
>NZ_JBQNBV010000145.1:0-4726 GCF_052169755.1 Selenomonas sp.
TCGTAATGCTTGCGAGCTGCTTTGCAACACCCGTCGAAGCCAAAAACGCCGCCATACGCATTTCTGAACGTATAGCGGCAGAAGAGGGTGTGTTTGTGGTTATGGCATTAACGTAAGCCGAAACGCCCTTCTGGGCGTCCGCAGGGGATAGCCGTCCTGCGCTGATGATGGCAGGCAAGCGTCCCGCTTCGTATCGAGGCGAATCATGGTAGAAGCGCAAGTGTTCGGCGGGGAACAGGTCTGCATGAGGGGGTGAAAGGTGTGCCAAGAAAAGTCGATCCGACAGCGCAATTCTTCGCACCGCTTTTAGAGGGCGTTGCGCGAATCGTCGCGGAGCGGGACAAGGCTCGCATGGATGAGCTGACGGAGCGGATTCTGGCGAAGCTGCAAGAAGCGGCAACATTGCCGCAGATGCCCGCAGAGTTGCCGCAAGAGCGGCTGTTGCGCCCGAATGAGGTAGCGGAGCTGCTTGCCTGCTCTGTAGATACCGTAAAGAAGCGCATGGATGCGGGCGATCTCGCCTACATCGTGGAGCGAGGAAGCGACCGCAGGCGGATTCCGTACAGCTGGGTGGTGGAGTACATCCATCGACACAAGAAGTACGCGGGACCGCTGGGCAAGAGATGGGAGGTAGAGGCATGAAAGGAAAGAGACTTCGCCGCATGGTCGGCTGGCGTAAGGAAAATATCGCCGTGATGCACGTCCAGTACGAGGATGGCATAGTGGAAAGTATGATTTTTGACAGGAGTGAAGCGGCATGAGAATCTACATCGCACACCCGTACACAGGCGACGAGGAGAAAAATCGCGAGTGTGCATTGAAAGCCGAGGAGCTACTGCGGCAGGCGACGCCGAATGCGGAGTTTTTTAACCCGGTTGGCAGGCTGTCGGGACGATTTGAGGGACTGTCATACGCTGACGTGATGGCGCATTGCCTTTCAGAGCTTACCGAGTGCGACGGCATCGTATTTTGCGGAGACTGGAAAGAGAGCACAGGATGCCGTTTCGAGGCGTATACAGCGAAGCAGTTGCAGTTGCCGCGTTGGTATGGAGTTGGAGCCTATGCGGCTACATGGGCACAGGTTGAGAGCAAAGCGGAGCACGAGGAGAAGATGGCGATATGACAGAGACAACACGCATACAGGAGCTTATCGAGATTTTTTGCGATGCCGATCGCCGTCAGGGGCTTACGGCAGCAGAGATCGAGCAGTATTGTCCGACCGTCGCTGCCGCTATGGATGTGATGGGGTGACAGGCGATAGAGATGGAATCGAGAGAAAAGAATCGCATACCGACAGCGATTGTATCCGGTCTACACATTTGCCCAAGTGGCGGAGTGCTGATGCTTGATCCACCGCGGGCGTTGGATACAAAATCCCTGCGAGATTTAGAGGAAATGGCGGTACATTTTTTACGGAAATGTGGAAAGAAAAAACCCGTGAACGTAGGAGAGGAATCATGACGGAAGAAGAGTTCAAAGCGATCTCCGAGAAGCTCCACGACAGCAAGGTACATCTTTGTGTCGCAGAGTTGTCCGAGGGTTCGGTGCCCGTGGGTGCGCATGGGAAAATCAACGAGGTCGTTGCCTTGGCAACATACGCGCTTATTGCGGCGATACGGCAGTCGCGCGAACCGTTTCGGACGTATCTGCGGGCAAAGGCGGCTGCCGACATTCTGAACACAATAATAGAAGACATATTCGCTTTTGACGGCGAGAGCGCCAAAAGAAAAAGCGCCCCAAGCGGCGGCAACCGACAAGAGGCGCAAAGGAAATCACATCAAAACAAGTATATCATGAAACAAGGGGGAAATCTACATGGAAATCACGGTGAACATTCACGGTCTGGATTCTTTAGCACAGGCGGTCGCGGCGATGGCGCAGGCGATCGAGCGCGGGCAGGGCGGCGCAGCGACTGTGGCTGCTGCTTCTGCGGTGCAAGCGCCCGTCGTGCCGCACGCAGCTGTGCTTGCAACGGCTGCGGCGGCTCCCGCTGCTCCTGCGCCGCCGGCGCCTGCTCCGCCTGCTCCGACTGAACCCGTGCCGACGGCTCCTACGCTTGCCGCTCCTGCAGCGGCGGTACCCTTGGCGACAGCGCCGCAGCAGTACTCGCTCGCGGAGCTGCAAAAGGCGGTCATGCCGCTCCTCGATGCAGGACGCATGGCGGATCTGCAGCAGGTGCTCGCCAAGTACGGTGCGCAGGATCTGACGCGGGTGCCTGCCGAGCAGTACGGCGCACTCGCCGCCGACTTCCGCGCACTGGGGGCGCGGCTCTGATGGGCGCGGCAGCGCACGCGCTTTTGTCGGCGTCAAGCGCACATCGTTGGCTCGTCTGCACGGCAGCGCCGAAGCTTGAGGAGACGTTCCCGGATACGATAAGCGAGTATGCGCGTGAAGGAACACTGGCGCATGAGATCTGTGAGCTGAAGCTCACGAAGTATGTGACGGCGATGGCGAAGGGAACGTACACGAAGAAGCTCAATGCGCTCAAGAAGCATGAGCTGTATCAGCCGGAGATGCTGGAGACGAGCGAGGCTTACCTGGACTACATCAAGAGCGTCGCGCTCTCTTATCCGACAGCTCCGGCGATCACCATCGAGCGGCGCGTCAATTTCAGCGACTACGCGCCGGAGGGTTTCGGCACGGCAGACTGCCTGCTGCTGGCGGGAGACGTGCTGCACGTCATCGACTACAAGCACGGCAAGGGCGTCGTTGTCGATGCGGCGAAGAACCCGCAGATGATGCTCTACGCGCTGGGCGCGATGCACGACTATACGATGCTCTATCAATTCAAAACGGTAAAGATGGCAATCGTGCAGCCGCGCGTCGGAAACATCAGCGAGTTCGAGATGAGCGCGGATGCGCTGCTCGATTGGGGGAAGACGGTCGTCCGCCCGAAAGCGCAGGAAGCACTGTCGGATGCAGGACAGTTCAACCCCGGCGAGCATTGCCGCTTCTGCCGTGCGAAGTATGCGTGCAAGGCACGCAGCGAGCATTTCGCTTCGTTCACGGAGCTTGCGCAGGCGCGTGCCGATCCGAGGCTTCTGACGCTCGACGAACTGGGGGCGCTCCTTCATGACGCAAAGATGCTCAAAAAGTGGGCAGAGGACTTAGAGGAACACGCGCTGGCAGAATGCCTCGAAGGTCATGCGGTACCCGGCTGGAAGGCGGTCGAAGGGCGCGGTAGCCGCGCCTTTACGGACGGTGATGCCGCTTTTGAAAAGCTCGTCGCAGGCGGCGTCGAGGAGGCTGTCCTATATGAGCGACGCCCCTTGACGCTCGCGCAAGCGGAGAAGACAATCGGCAAGAAGTTGTTCACGGAGCTTGTCGGCGACATGGTGGTAAAGACGCCGGGCAAGCCGGCACTCGCGCCGGAGGCGGATAAGCGTCCGGCAATTACGAATGCCGCCAAAGCGGCGGATGTATTTTAAGGTCACAGGACACAAGTTGAAAGGATGAATGAATCATGGGTTACACGATGAGACCGACGGATGTTCTTTTGAAAAATGTACGCCTTTCTTATGTACGCTTCGACAAGGCGACGTCGAGGAATCCGAATCAAGAGAAGAAGTACAGCTGCACGATTCTTCTGCCGAAGTCGGATGCTATACAGAAGCAGGCGATTGACGCGGCGATCGAGGCGGCGATCCGCGTCGGACGCGAGAAGTTCGGCAGCCGCGTGCCGATGCAGCCGAAGACGGTCATCCACGACGGCGACGGGCTTTCCCCGACGGGCAAGGAGTATGGCGCTGAAGCGAAAGGGCATTGGGTGTTCACGGCAAGCCTTCCGGAGTCGAAGGGTCCTGTGGATGTCGTGGATCTGGGGCGCAACCCGATCATGAACCAGAGCGAGATCTACAGCGGCATGTTCGTCAACGTGCTCGTGAATTTCTACTTCTACGCGAATGAGTCGATGGGCATCGGCGCAGGGCTCGGCCCCGTGCAGAAGGTGGCGGACGGCGAGCCGCTGGGCGGTAAGCTGCCGTCGGCGGACGATGTGTTCGGTGCGCCGGAGCCTCCTCAAGTCGGCGGCTATTCGTATCATGCGCCCGCTGCAGCAGCGCCCGTGCCACCTGCTGCGTATGCTGCAGCGCCCGGGACAGGCGTCAATCCCGTGACGGGAGCGCCGATGTGATATGGGTTCTGGCGAGGGGAGTGATATGCTCCCCTATTCGCCTTTGGAGAAGATCATGAAGCACTTATCGGTTGATATAGAAACTTACAGCGAGACGGACATCACGCTCGGCATCGCAAAGTATGTGGAAGACCCCGCGTTCGAGGTGCTGCTCTTTGCCTATGCCTATGATTTCGGCGCTGTGCATGTCGTTGACCTCGCGCAAGGCGAGACGATTCCCGCTGCGGTGATCGCCGATCTGACGAATCTGGATGTCGTAAAGCACGCATACAATGCAGCGTTTGAGATACAATGCCTCCTGCGTGCGGGATTCGACATACGCCCTGCAGCGTGGGCTTGTACGCTGATCCACGGCGCTTACTTAGGGCTTCCTGCCGGGCTTTCCAAGATCGGCGCGGCGCTCAAGCTGCCGCAGGACAAAAAGAAGCTCGCGAGTGGAGCGGCGCTCATCCGGTATTTCTGTGTGCCATGCAAGCCGACGAAACGAAACGGCGGTCGAATGCGCAACCTGCCGAAGCACGATCTTGAGAAGTGGGCGCTCTTCAAAGCGTACAACGCGCAGGATGTGGTGACGGAGATGGCGGTCTATGATCG
>NZ_JBQNBV010000146.1:0-4619 GCF_052169755.1 Selenomonas sp.
GGGTGCTTGATGGTGCGGCAGTCGGCGAAGTGGAACTTGCCCGACTTTGTATTTGCGAGATAGTCCGAGGCGAGCGCGGGCGTGGCGATGGTGAGAGCCACAGCTGCGACGGTGGCAAGCGCGAGTTTCTTGAACATGGGGTATTCCTCCTTTAGGGATAATCAGCACGAATACGAAAAGTGTACTTAATTGGCGTTATTTTCTGATTGCAGGATGATACCAAAGTTCATCCTGCATATCCTGGAAGCTCATAACTAAATCATGAACATGCTTCCAATTTATTTTCTTCGCCGTGTCACTGGAAAGTGTGCACTTCATAATGGTGTCGTTGAATTTATTTCCGTATTGATCTATCAAACTTCCATTTGCGAAGATTGTTACTTCGCTTATCGGAAGATTTGCCTTGTATAGCGTTTCCATGACCTTGCTAGCCTGTATCATGAGGGCGCGGCGAAGTTGTTCATCTGAAAATACGTTCATGTTGGCTTGGCAGTGAACTAATACAATCTTTGAGTCATCCATTTTGCCAAGATTATCATTTATATCGACGCTTATAAAGTTTTCTTTCAAGGATTGACGACAAAGAAGTTTAATTTGCTCGGGAATCCATGCCTCGTATTTGGCTTGGTCATCATATACTTTTTGTGCGGCAGCATCGGCGGCGGCTTGTTCCTTCGCTTTCGCCGCCTGTTCCTCTTTTTGGTTCTTCTCGGCGGCTTCCTGTGCTTTTTTCTCTTCCTTCTCTGCCTTTTCTTGCGCTTCCTGTGCTTGCTTTGCGATTCGATTTTGCTCTATGTCAGCGTGCTGCTCAGGTGACATGGTAAGCGTACCGCCAATCGTAGCAATAATCAGAAGCCCAATAGAACATCCTACGAAAATTAAACGAGGACGGTATGCTTTTTTTCGAAAAAAGGCGTAGATGAGAAATGCAAAACTTATTGGAATCAAAGCAAGAGAAACAAAAGCTAAAACGGTGAAAAAAGTATTCATCAAAGATACACCTTTCTATAAAAAATAGATTGTTATTTTACAACGTCACATTATACATAACGACCTTGCCGACAAGCCGCAAGTCTTCGCAGTTGTCATAGCTGAAAATGATGTCGCGATAGGACATATCGCTGCTGTCGGGACGGAAGATGAACTCTTGGTGCTCTTTGTCGTTGAAAAATCGCTTGACCGTGTAATCACCGTTATTGCTGACGACCACAATATCGCCATTCTTAATTTGCGGCAGCTCGATTTTTGTGAGTACAGCGATGATTGCGCCGTTACAGATAACATTGTTCATGCTTTCGCCGCTGACGGGCATGAGGATGATGTTTTTATTGCGTGCGTATCGTCCGAGCATACAGTCGGGGACAGTCACAAGCGGCAGATCGGTCAGCCCTTCAATGGTAGTAAGGCTTCCGGCGGCGACCGCATCGGGTACATAGCGGTAGGTGGATGAGGGAAGGGCTGCGGGTTCTTCTGATGGGGTGTCTTCCAGAAAATAGCTTTTCCCTACATCAAAGTAATCGGCTATTTGTTGGATAAGCCCCATTGTTCGCGGCATAGATTTTCCCAACACCCATTTTCCTACGGTACTTTCAGAAACATTGAGGATTTTTGCTAATTCATTTTGATTTAAATCGTGCTCTTTAAGCATTTTTCTAAGGCGTTCGCTAAATAGATCACGCGCTTTTAGCGTCTTGTCAGATAGAGACATCGCTTGTACACCTCCATAGCATAAGTATAGAATAAAATTCTAGTTTTTGCAATATAAATATAAAAATATAGAAAAATATTCTTGACACTAGAATTTAATTCTATTATACTGATATCAGAAAAGAAACGGGAGGTGATTATGTTGTTCCCTAAGATATCCCTGAAAGCAGCTCGTGTAAATGCGAATCTCACGTTGCTGGATGCTGCAAAGCTTTTGGGAGTGGGAAAAGACACTCTTATAAAGTGGGAACGTAATCCAGATCGCGTTCAACCACGTTATCAAAAACGCATATCTAAGGTGTATGAAATGCCTATCGATGTGATTTTTTTTGGGATCTGACTAGAATTTAATTCTATATCATCACCAGCGCAATCCAGCGGGGCGGCGTAGAGAGGGGGTGAGATGGATGGAGATCAAGCGATTGACTGAACGACTGGACAATTATGTTTTTCGGCATCAAGGAATCATGCTTCTGCTCGACATCGTATGCATTATCATTGCTGTTGTGTGCACAATAATCAACGTAGCAGGGCTATTACACTAGCGACAGCCGCAATGACACTAGCTATGGCAGCTGTCTTTGCAAGGCGACGGTTTCGTAGGCTTTCTCTATAAGCATAGCGAATGTCTTCACCTTTGACGGATAGGTTGAACAAGTCTGTATCTTTGAAGATGTAGCCCTTTACATAATCTTCAGGGCATGTTTCCCAAAACAGCATGACCGTTTCAAAGCGTTTTTCGTTCATTCTTGCGTCATCAAGGAATGAGGAATACGCGAAATTATCGCCTATCATGTCATAGAAAAATGAACTGTCCCAATCGGGAAAGACTTTTCTGATTTGGGCAAAGGTGATTCTTCCGTCTTCATCAGCAGCCATTACCAATCGTTCGCATGTTTTTCGGGAATATCCCATTCGTGAGCACATCCTTTCCGTGTTCATTGTACCATGGAGCGCGAGGCGGCAACAAGACAAGAAGGAGAAGTCGGCTTGAGAGGGGGTGAGGAAATGGAGATCATCATCAAAGGCGAGGCGAAAGAAATCGCCGCCCTGCTACTGGAGATAGAAGGGCGACGAAACAAAGAAGCCGATGTCGATAAGATTGCTCAAACCATCACTAAGACTTTGAGCAGCACACGGTACATGAACTCTTTGTTGTAATCCATCGTCATCAAGGCGATGTGCGGGACAATCGTATCAATGGAAGTCGGATTTTCGCATTGATGAACCTCCTCTTTCATTTTTTCCATCAGCCGCTCAATAGATCGATCTTCAAGCATCTCTTTGTGAACGGCTTGGAAAATGGCATTCAGTTCGTCTTTTGTCATATCAACCCCTCCTTTCCGTGATGATTATACCACGGTGGGGAGTAGGGCAACAACCGCGAGAGGGGGAGAGAGATGGAGGACAACGATACGCTGAGTATCATAGCGTTTATCGCAAGTTTGCTGGCGTTTATTGCAGCATTTTCCAGATAGTGAGGAGGGAAAAGGATGAAAGTCAAGATTGAACGGTTGCACGATGTTCCGCTTCAAGTCGTTCATACGGCAGATGGTGATGCGTTCTACAATCTGGCAGATATTTCGGAACGTCTGAACGTGAAGCCGGATTTGCAGAATGGGATGCAAAAAAGCCCCATGCACATATCTAGTCAGATTGTGTGGGGCTGGCGCTTGGTCGATGGGAACTTCATTGAATCCGTGTTCGTTGACCAAACCTGTGCAGAGCAGTTGCTTTTCGGAGGGCTTACGACGGAACTGCAAACGTAATGCTTCGGATAGAGTTGCAGTCTATCCGTGCTTTACGGTTGCCGTCATAGGTGATTTCGACGTGCCCTTGCGACATAAGTTCCAGAGCATTCAAGCGGTCGCCATGTACTTGGTCATTCCAAATACGGGTGACATGACGGAACTCATGGATACCGTCGATTGTTTCTACTCGGATGGTTGCCACGATGATCGCCTCCCTTCGCTGTGATTATATCACGGTGGGAAGGCAGGCAACAACCGCGAGAGGGGGTGAGATGGGTGGAGGACATCGATACGCTGAGTATCATTGCGTTTATTGCAAGTTTGCTGGCGTTTATTGCAGCATTTTCCAGATAGTGATGATGTCGGGAAAGAATGACTTGATGAACGCGAGTACCGACAGGACGATGGCGATGATGTTGAGGCGGTAGGTCATAAGCGTTGTCCGTATATGGCGGTTGCGAACCTCAAGATAGTCCCGTCCTGTCATGGAGATGGCGAAGGCTTCATCAAATCGGACGTAAGGCGTATCACTTGGTACGGTACGATAAACATAGCCCTTGTCAAGAAGCACTTGCAAACCACTCACCATGAGATGCGGCTGCGTGTTGAAGATGGCGGCAATATCGGTCGCAGAGGCGCTGTTACGAATTTTGATGAGTTTCAAAACGGCTTCGAGAGTGTCACCTAGTTCGTTCGGCATAGACATAAAATCACATCCTTTCGTGCTTAGTATAGCACGGTGAGGGAGATGGGGAAAAGAGCGTCTGCGCCGTCAAGGACAAGGATGAGAAGAAGCCCGCGTGAGGGCGGGCGTAGAGAGGGGGTGAAGAAAGTGGAGCTGCGAAGATTCCGCATGAAAGGAAAAAACGACCCGGACGAGTTCTTCACATGGTGCGCGAAGAAAGGTCTGAGCCGTGAGGATCTGATGCTTATTCTTGCGTCGGTAGAGCTTGATACTTCCGTCGGAGCTCTACCAGCGTATCTGCATAAAGAGGAGAGTGAGAGCGTGGGGCAAATGAAGTTTGAGACCTACCTGCGAAGTGTTTTGACGGATGCGCAGATTCACTGTTTTGTACGAGAGAACAGGCTGCGTGAGCGCGGATATGTCGTAATGCTTGCGAGCTGCTTTGCAACACCCGTCGAAGCCAAAAACGCCGCCAT
>NZ_JBQNBV010000147.1:0-4546 GCF_052169755.1 Selenomonas sp.
CGGCATCAAGATGCGCCGAAGATCGGGATGCCCTCGGAAATCGACGCCCATCAAGTCGTAGACCTCGCGCTCCTCAAACTCCGCCCCCGGATAGACCGCCGTCGCCGACTCGATGACGGGCGCGGCGCTCTCCAGTGCGACGTTGACTTCGAGCTTCACGTTCTCTTCCATATTATAGAGGTGGTAGACCATGTCGATATGATCCTTCCAATCGACCGCCGTGAGATTGCCAAGACGGTCGAACCCCTCCTTTTCCTTGAGCGCGCGCAGTACGGCGAGAAGATCGGCGGCATTGACAAAGAGCGCCGGCTCTTCGGCTTCTTGATCGAACGTCGCCTTGGGGAAAATCTCAACGAGCGTCTTGAGCCGTTCCTTGGAAAAATACGTCGTTGTCCTCATCTTACCGCACCCCCGTCCGCTTCGCGCGCTCCGGATGCCGAATCTTGTCGCGCAGCTTGATCATCGCGTCGATCAGAGCCTCGGGACGCGGCGGGCAGCCCGGCAGGTAGAGATCCACGGGCAGCACCTCGTCAAGACACGGAACCGTCGCATAAGAATCCGTGAAAGGCCCGCCGTGGATGTTGCAGTTGCCCATCGCGATGACATACTTCGGCTCGGGCATCTCCTCATACAGACGAATCAAAGGCGGCGTCATCTTCCACGTCAGCGTGCCCGCGACGATCAAAAGATCCGACTGGCGCGGCCCCGCACGAAAGACCTCATAACCGAAACGCGCGATGTCAAAGCGCGAAGCCGCCGTCGCCATCATCTCGATGGAACAGCACGCAAGCCCCGAAGCGAGCGGCCAGATCGAGCGCGAACGCGCCCACTTGAACACCGCATCGACCGAAGTCACAATCACATTTTCCCTAAGCGCGGCAGGAACCAGCTCCACTACTTCCATGCGAGATCCCCCTTCCTCCACGCATACCAAAGACCGAGTGCCAATATTCCAAGAAAGACAAACATTTCCAAAAATGCGAAAAGTCCGAGTCGGTTGAAAGAAACCGCCCAAGGAAAGAGAAACACCGTTTCGACATCGAAGAGGAGAAACGCGAGCGCATAGCGGAAGTAGCCGACATGATACTGCACATCGCTCGACCCGACCGTATCGACGCCGCACTCATACGGCTTCTGCTTCTCCGGCGTCGGCTGACGCGGCTGCAAAAGACGCGCCGGCGCGAGAACCATGAACGGAAACGCAATCGCCACGAGGAGAAATAGCCCAAGGCCACCGAATTCTCCCATAGAAACTCCCCCTTTTTATAATAGCTTATAGTTATGCTTTAATAAGTTGTGATAATTATTAGTATAAATTTACACGGGGGCTTTGTCAAGGGAGCAATGCCGCTGATAGCGGCGAAAGCGAGCAGCGGCTTCTTCCGAGAGACGCACGGTAATCTGCGTGCCATGCTCATCGTAGCCCGTTTCGAGGACAGTTCCCGCTTCATGCAGCTTTGTGACGACAGCGGTTTCCGTGAACGGAATATGAAGCTTCATCTCGACTTCACCGACACGGAAAAAGTCCGTGATCTTTTCTAAGAGCACGGCAAGCCCCGCACCCGTCTTGGCAGCGATCGCACAGCCCTCACGACCGCGCAGAAGCCGACGGACGGCGGGCAAGGCGTCGCCTGCATCAGAAAAACCGCCTGCCGCGTCGCCTGCACCCGCATCGCCCGCATCGGTCAGTCGATCCATCTTGTTCAGCACATAGAGCATGGGCTTTTCGGCGACGCCAAGCTCTTTTAGAACTTCGGTGACGGCTTCGATTTGAAAATCAGAGGCTTCATTCGAGACATCGACGACGTGCAGCAGCAAGTCGGCTTCGACGACTTCTTCAAGGGTTGCGTGGAACGCCTGCACGAGCGTATGCGGCAGCTTCTGGATGAAGCCGACGGTATCCGTCAGGAGGATCTCGCGGCCGTCCGCAAGTCTAAGCGCCCGCGTCGTCGGGTCGAGGGTGGCAAAGAGCTTGTCCTCAGCGAAAACATCGGCGCCCGTCAGCGCATTCAAGAGCGTCGATTTGCCGGCGTTCGTATAGCCGACGAGAGCGGCGACCGGAATGCGTGCAGCACGGCGGCGTCCGCGATGCAGACTGCGCTCTTTTGCAAGGCGCACGATCTCGCCTTCGATATCGTGGATGCGGCGGCGGATGCGACGGCGATCGACTTCGAGCTTCGTTTCGCCGGGACCGCGCGTGCCGATACCGCCGCCGAGCCGCGAGAGCACAAGCCCCTGCCCCAAAATGCGCGGCAAGCTGTACTTCATCTGCGCCAGCTCGACCTGCAGTTTGCCCGCCGCGGTGCGGGCGCGCTGCGCGAAGATATCAAGGATCAGCGCCGTGCGGTCGAGGATCTTCACGCCGAGCGCCATCTCAAGATTCCTCTGCTGCGACGGCGTAAGCTCATCGTCGAAGATGACGAGCGTCGCACGCTCGTTCTGCATAAACATCGCCATCTCCTCGATCTTGCCGCGCCCCAGAAAAAGCGCTGGATCGGGACGCGCCTTCTTCTGGATGAAGCTGCCGACGACGACCGCGCCCGCCGTGCGCGCAAGCTCCGAAAGCTCGGCAAGCGAATCCTCCGTCGTCCACGCCGCGCCGACGGCGGCTGCATCAAGCCCTGCAAGCACGGCGCGCTCCTCCTCGTCGGCGGTCGCCTGCGTGCGTTCCTTCGCCAGCCGCTTGTTGATGCTCTGTATGAGCGGCGTCAATCGGACGCGGTTCAAAAGATCCGCACGAACGGGACCAAAAAGCTGCACTCGCGGCGTGCCGTCGTCATCTTTCTCGCCCGTAAAAAAGCCCATGCAGCCGACGATCTCACCGGCAAGACGCCCGATCGCCGCCATCGCGTCGAAGCGCAGGCGGCGAAGCGACGAGATGTCGGGATCACTCAGCTCCGTATCACCGCTCGGATGCGTATGGATGCAGCGCACGCCGGAAAGGCGCACCTCCGAGCGTGCGTCGACAGCAGGCAGATCAACCGTCCATGTATTGCCGACGGAAACCTCGATGACGCGCCCCTTGCGGTCGATATAGACGGCGACCTCGCACCCGATCTCCTCCGTAACAGCGCAAAGCTGCTCATTCAGTTCCCTCGTCGAAAGCTGCCCGACCGGCACGCTGAGATCATAGAGACTCTCAAGGCGGCGCATGATATGCGGTTTGAGGTTTTGCATCTCGCCTTGGATTTTTTTATTCTTCATGACATTTCACCCATTACAAACTCTGCCGCTGTCATCATCTTCAGCCGCGCCATACCAAAAATGCGTCATAGAGCATCCATGTCCTGCATACATACCATGCCGCAGTTCGAACAGGACACCGCCTCGAAACAGCGTACTGCTCCCCCATATTGCCGAAATCAATATATGAGTATCCGCCATCACGCGCATTTTGCATCATTGCCCCTTAGCAAAAACCGACGCCTTTACCCGCGATTGACGATGTTCTGTATCTGCTTGAGCGTGATAGAGATCGTTCCGTCCTCGCTCTGACGGAACTCGATGAAATCCGTATTGTCGAAATAATCCGTCGGGATCGTCAGCTCGATGCCCGTATCTGTCTTGAGTTTATGGATCTTCATCTTCTTTAAGACAGATTCCTTATCCATCTCCACGGGCGCAGCGAAACCGGCTTCTTGGATCGCCTGTTCGTAATCCGCCTGCATGGCGGGGCTTTCCTTGAACACCGCGCGGCCGACTTCCAGGGGGTTCACCGCATCCTTTTCGGCAAGCTCGTCGGCGATGAAAGACTTGACGGCAGCTGCCGTCTCTATGGCGTCGCCGCCGTAGGCTTCCGCGATTTTCTTCGCCGTATCGCTCGCCTTTTTCAGCGCCTCGCGCGCCGACGGCGCTTGCCCGCACTCTAAGACAAGCTCGGGCAGGACGAAGATAGCGTTGCCGTCAATCGTATAGCGTCTGGCACGCACATGAACGGCGAGCGTCGAGAGGTCGATGAAAGCGAACTCGTCCATGCTCGCCGAAGCGCTCGGCAAAAGGGAGCCGCAAGCACTAAGCTCCGCCGAAAGCCCGCCCTCCGTATCGACGACGGCGGGCGAAAAGCCTGCATGACTGCGGCAAAGAAATACGACAAGCTCACGCCGCTCATCTTCGTGCGCTTCAAGCACAAAGAGCAGCAGACTCGCCGCTTCCTCCGCATGAGAAAAAGCGCGCAGGAAAGATTCCGCCAGCACGCGCGAAAATGAGAGGAAGTCCTTCTCCCCTGCGAGATAAATCTCCATCTCCCTCTTACACTCGCTGTCCTCGTAAAACGTCCCCTCTTTCTTATCGGGGCTTTTCCGACTGCGCTCGATATGCGCGGCAAGATACGCCGAAGTCTCATCGGAAAGCGGCAGCTCCGCCGCCGAAAGAAGCGATGAACCTGCCGCATCAAGGATATGAAGCGCCGCCTTGTCAATGATAATCATATTGCACCGCCTGTTGAAAAACGAACGCGAGATTTCTTCTTGTCCGCTTCCTATATATTTATTTATATTCTAGCAGAAAACACCGGCGGTAGTCTATATGACATTACGACGGCTTATAG
>NZ_JBQNBV010000148.1:0-4486 GCF_052169755.1 Selenomonas sp.
CCTCACCAAAACAACCTATTTTATATTTTACCATGAAACTCCAAGAGGTCAAGCCATAGGCGCAGACCGATTGGCTAAGTTTCTGGTAAGGGCGGCGCACAATGTCTACGAAGTAGACGTTTGTGCGGTTAGCTTACCCCACGCGTTTGAAAGAATCTTCCCCGTCAAGAATACGTCGATGCTGGACAAAGGGCGTAGAGAAATGATACACTTGTTGTATTCCTTATCATACAGTAACGGAGGCATATCATGCACCAATATTTGTTCTTCCTCGGAGATTTTCCTGTACGCGCTTACGGGTTGATCTTGAGCCTCAGCATCATCTTGGCGACGGGCGTCGCCTACTTTCTCGCAAAGCAGGACGGCCGCTATCATGGGCATATCATCGACATGGGCATTTACTGCGGCATCGCGGGACTGCTGGGCGCGCGCCTCTGGGATGTATTCTTCTTCGATTGGGACTACTATCAAAACCATTTGACGGAGCTGTTAAACGTCTGGCAGGGCGGCATGGCGATTCAAGGCGGCGTGCTGCTCGGCGCCGTCGTCGGCATCCTCTACACACGCCGCCACGACATCGACACATGGGCGCTCGCCGACATCGTCGCCCCCGCCATCATCTTAGGGCAGGCGCTCGGCCGCACAGCCAATCTCCTGAACGGCGACGCTTTCGGTGCGCCGACAGGCTCTTCCTTCGGCATCCTCTATCCGGAAACGACGCTCGCGTTCCACACCTACGGCAATCAGCCGCTTTGGCCTGCGGAAGTTTGGGAATGCCAGCTCGACATCTTCATCTTCGCTCTTCTCCTCATCTTTCGCGCCACGAATCATGCGAAAGGACAGGCGTTCACGCTCTACATCATGCTCTACTCGGCAGCGCGTTTCTTCCTCGAATACCTGCGAGGCGATTACAATGAACTTGTTCTCGGTCTTTTCAAATCTGCACAGATGACAAGCCTCGTCGCTTTTACCATCGCGCTCTTTTTCTTCGTCTGGCTCGGACTGAAAAAGCATCAGAAAACCCCGCCCAAAAAGAAGAGCCGAAAACGCACGGCACGCGCATAGCCTCATCATCTCATAGAAACGGAGTCAAACATGCAAAAGACACCTCAAATGCTTCACATCGGCTGCCACTTGTCATCTGCCGGCGGTTTTCTCGTCATGGGCAAGACGGCAACGCAGCTCGGCGCCGATGTATTCGCCTTCTTCACACGCAACCCGCGCGGCGGCAGCGCGAAACCACTCGACCCCGATGATGTCCGCGCTTTTTCTGTCTACCGCGAAGAACACGGCATCGGTACACTCGTCGCCCATGCCCCCTATACGCTGAACGCCTGCGCCGCAAAGGAGAACATTCGTACGTTTGCACGCGAAGCGATGGCGGACGATCTCTCACGTTTAGAACACATCCCCAACACCTTTTACAACTTTCATCCCGGCAGCCATGTGCAGCAGGGCGCAGAAAAAGGCGTCAACCTGATCGCCGAACTCTTGAACGATGTTCTGCGCCCTGCACAAAAGACGACCGTCCTCTTAGAAACGATGGCGGGCAAAGGCACGGAAGTCGGACGCAGTTTCGAGGAGATCGCCGCTATCATCGAGCGCGTGGAATGTGCAGAAAAACTCGGCGTCTGTCTCGATACCTGCCATGTCTGGGATGCAGGCTATGACATCGCGGACAATCTCGATGGCGTCCTCGAAGAATTTGATCGTACGATCGGGCTTTCTCGCCTCCATGCCGTCCATTTGAACGACAGTCTCAATCCACGCGCCGCACACAAAGATCGCCATGCCCGCATCGGCGAAGGAAAAATCGGGCTTGAAGCCTTGACGCGTATCATCCGCCACCCGAAACTTCGTCATCTGCCTTTCATCTTGGAAACGCCAAACGACGATGCCGGATACGCAAAAGAAATCGCCATGCTCCGAGAACGGGCGAAATAACCTGCAAGAATACTCTCCATCATCCATGAAAAAAGCCGCCTCTCAACGAAAGGCGGCTTTTCCTGCACGCTTAGGGAAACACGTATCATCTGGCAAAATCGCGCCTGCTATGCCTGACGCTCTGCAACGATTCGTACTTTCAAAGCCGATCAGAAAGCGCGGCGACGGTGCGGCGTCCTCCGCGGGATAGCCGACAGGGAATATCGCCACAAGCTCGTAATCTGCCATCTCGGGAAAAAGCTCCTTGAGCTTCGGTGCATCAAAATGCGCGACCCACGTCGTGCCAAGCCCCAGATCCTCGATCGCCAGCATGATATGCGTCGCCGCAATGCTCGCGTCCACGTCCGCGAAGTTCTTCTTATCAAAAGGCCGCACCCAGGCGCTCTCTGCCTTGCTTCCCACGACGAAAGCGACAGGGGCGCCGAAGATGAACGACGTCGTCTGTGAAACCTTCTGCATCGCCTCAGCGCTCTCAAGAAGCCAGATATGAAACGGCTGATTGTTGTGTGCAGTAGGCGCAAGATCGCCCGCCTCTAAAATCTTCTGAAGTTTCTCATCCTCCACCGGCCGCGCCGAGATCTTGCGGCAAGAATAGCGCTTTTTCGCCAAATCAAGAAACGACATAAAAACTCCTCCTTTAGAAAGCCATCGGTTTCCTATATCGTCATTCTACTACGAACCTTCAAGAAGTCAATACTTTCTTCTTTTCTACTCTATCTCTTTTCTTCCAATTATGCTATGATTCTAAGGAAACACGAATCCAAAAAGCGCGGATAAAATGAACTCCGTCCGATTCGTGCAGATTTACCGACGCAGAGATCGTGAACGACTGCGCCAAAACCGCATGGCAGAATATATCCATGCCGCCCGAAAAAGACGCATCCACCCTCGACAAAAGGAGGTTCTCATGACAGAAGATCACCTTGCCCTCTTGCGCTCCAAGGGCTATAAGCTGACACCACAGCGACGCGCCGTACTGGATGCTTTCTTGGAATGTGACCCCTTTCCCACCGCACAGCAGCTGCTTGCAGCCGTACACAAGAAACATGCCAACGTCTCCCTCGACACCATCTACCGCAACCTTGCACTCCTCTCAGAACTCGGCGTCATTCATGAGATCTACCGTACGGCAGGAAACGTCTACGAGATTCTTGCGCCGGGACATCACCATCACCACCTCGTCTGTACGGAATGCGGAAAAACGGAGTGCGTCGACATCTGCCCCATGCAGGATGCCTACATCAAAGAAGCCGAGAAAAAAGGCTTTCGCATCACGGGTCATATCTTCGAATTTTACGGCATCTGCAAAGATTGTCAGTAAAAAATCTTCGAAAATTCCGCATCGCATGAGAAATAATCTCTTGTCAAACAGAAACTCCTGTGCTATTCTATCAAATAGTAAAATTACTATTCAAGGGGAATCATTCCCCACGCACAGGAGGTCATTCTTTTGAAACGTAAAAACACACTCTTCTGCCTGCTTGCTGCACTCTGCCTGTTTCTCACGGGCTGCGGGGGCGCAAACACGGCAGGCGGCGGCAAGGACGGCTCCTTCCATATCGTCACGTCCTTCTACCCCATGTACGTCGCCACCCTCAACATCACGCAGGGCATCGACGGCGTGACCGTCACCAATATGACGAAACCGCAGACGGGCTGCCTGCACGACTACCAACTTATGACCGAGGACATGAAAACGCTCGAAAAAGCCGATGCTTTCGTCATCAACGGCGCGGGCATGGAAAGCTTCCTCGACAAAGTCGTCACGCAGCAGAAGAACCTCAAAGTCATCGACGCTTCCAAGGGCATCGAGCTTCTCAAAGACGGCGATGAAGAAAATCCGCACGTTTGGCTCAGCGTCACCGATGCAATCCTGCAGGTGAAAAACATCGCCGAACAGCTCAAGGCGGCTGATCCCAAACATGCCGACGCCTACGAGAAAAACGCCAACGCCTATATCAAAAAGCTCGAATCGCTCAAAGCCGAGATGCACGCCGCACTCGACAACGTGCCGAACAAAGACATCGTAACCTTCCACGAAGCTTTCCCCTACTTCGCCAAGGAATTCGGTCTCAACATCATCAGCGTCGTCGAACGAGAGCCGGGCACCGAGCCGACGCCTGCCGAACTGCAAGCGACCGTCGAGCAAGTCAATAAGCTCCCCGTCAAAGTTCTCTTCACCGAGCCACAGTACTCCCCGAGCGCTGCTGAAACCATCGCTCGCGAAACAGGCGCAAAGATCTACACGTTGGATCCCGTCGTCACGGGCGAATCCGACGATAAAGCAATCAACGCCTATATCGACACCATGAAAAAGAATATGGAGACGCTGAAAACGGCATTGCAGTAAGCCGAAAGAAGCATACGAAAAGCGCCTGCGCACAAAACCCGTGCGCAGGCGCTTTATCATTCGTAAAACCCCTTAGAAGAAGTATTCGAGGCGAGCGAAGAGGTAATTAGGCGTATATGAATAACCCCCCTGCGAGAAAGCGGCCGCAAAATAAAATACGAGACCGCCGCACATGCTTTAAGTGCGACGGTC
>NZ_JBQNBV010000149.1:0-4472 GCF_052169755.1 Selenomonas sp.
TGCTTCTGATACTCCTCTTGATTCTGTGCAATGCGGGCGTTCTCACGGACAGCTTTCTCCATCATCTCCACCAACACCGCCAGTTCCTGCTGCAGCTTGGCTTTCTCCTCCGCAAGCACCGTCGTGTCACAGAGTACCTGTCGCACGAGCCGAGCATTCGCGATGATCTCATCCCGCTCCGTCACCAGCCGATTGAATGCTGTGACGAAGGCTTCCTTGATTTCATCCTCCGTCACATGGGGCGTCTGGCATTTCTGCCCGTCATACTTGCTGTTGCAGCGGTAAACGGTGCGCCTGTACTTATCTGTGGAGTGCCAGACCTTGACGCCAAAGTAACCGCCGCATTCGCCGCACCATCTCGAACACGGCAGGGTCGATGATTGCCATCCTCGCCCTTGTCGTAGCCGAGAAAGCGCGAGTAGCCGACGGAGAACTTGCCGTCTGCGAATCTCTTCCGCAAGCCCCATGTGACGTTCTCGGAAATGCTCCTCGCTTCCTCCTGCGATAGGCTGGAAAGAATCGTCAAGAGGATTTCTATTATATGCGCCGGGCATCGAAACCCGGCGCATCATACTTTATCGAAAAATTCCCACCCCTGTGCAATCGTCGAGATTCCTGCCTTCCGTGCTCGTCAAAAAGTAGGCGTCGCTGACGAGGACGCGGCGGATGCGGCGGCGCTTCAGTCCTTCCTGTGTCTTTTCCCAGCAGCCGCTCAAGGAATGTATGACATACGTCTTGCCATCGACCGAGCCGAGCGTGAACATCACATGGCCGGGGCGAAAGAGGAGACTCGCGGGCGGCGCGGCGAGAAGCGCTTCGGTTCGCTCTGCGGGCGCGAGATCATCGAGCGGCGTGTAAAAGATGTGTGGCGCGGCATCTTCCGTGCCGCGCCGACGCACCCCGAATGCCGCAGCCTTTCCCCGCGCACCGTGCGCCGCATTCTGTGCATCGCTCAAATGGGCACTCGCCCGCAGAAATGCCTCTTCCTGCTGATCAGCGTCGCGCGGCAGCTCGATGCCGACCGTGCGATAGACGTCGGCGACGAACGATGAGCAGTCGACGCTCTCATCCTGCCCGCCCCAACCGTAGACGTCACCGAGGCACGCGAAGGCGGCGCGGCGCAGATTGTTCGCCGTATAGGGCAGGCTGCCGCGATGGAGCGCGGCGGCTTCCATGCCGCCCGCGTCCTCAACAGCAAGGCTCGCGCTCTCGCTGTACGGAAGCGCCAAAAGCACCTCGGCGAGACTGCCGTCCGCCGCACGCTGCGGCAGACGCGCGAGATGCGCTCCGCCCTGCTGCACGAGCGGAATGCGGCTGCCGAGTTGATAGAGCTGCCCGCCCGCCTCCTCGGGCGCTTCATAGAGATTGCGCGTCACGACGAGGAAATCTTCGGGCTGCACATAGGCGAGCCACGTCTCGCGCGTTGTCAAGGCAACCGCCTCCCTCGCCAGCCAGCCGCGATAATAGCGCATGGAAACGAAGAGGAACTTGCCGTCCGCGCTCTCGCTCCAAACGGCAAGCGGCTCGGCGGGATCGACGGCGGTCGCCTGCAAGATGTCGTAATGAATGTCATCGGGTGCATCGAGCCAAGCTTCTGCCGTCGGAAGACAGCGCAGATCGGCGCGGCGCACACAGATTCCATAGCGCAGGGGATTTCTGAGCGGCAGTTTCTCCGCCGCGCAGTTTTCCTGCACCGCCTGATACGCTTCATCCGAAAGCGGCTCTGTCGGCGCGTACCAACCTTCGCGCTCGGGCGCGGCTTCTTCCATCCAGCGTCGGAGCTGCCGGCTCGATACGGCACGCGGCAATTCCGCCAGAGAAACGAGACTCGGCTGGTTCGCGTGCAGCTCTTCGTTGAGACGCGCCACGTCCTCCGCCGTGCCCAAAAGCCGCTTGCCCGCCGCGTTGCACCAGAAGTCGAGATCATCATAGGGAGCGCCGAGCGCCACGCCGTAGTCGGGCGCTGCATCTTCCGTCTGCGCCCGCACATCATCCGCAAGCTCCGCCTTCGATGCAGACTGCACGGAAACTGCCGCCGCATCTGTCACGGACAACAGCGCCGCCGCAGCTTCCGCATCCGTCAAATCCGCTCCGCCGAGCAACATGCCGGCCACAGCAAAAAAGCACGCAGCATGCTTCCCGATATTTCTCGAAACTTTCATTTTTGCACACATACCTCTCAACCTCCCAAAATCATCACGGACAACAGCGCCGCCGCAGCTTCCGCATCCGTCAAATCCGCTCCGCCGAGCAACATGCCGGCCGCAGCAAAAGAGCACGCAGCATGCTTCCCGATATTTCTAGAAACTTTCATTTTCGCACACATACCTCTCAACGTCCCAAAATCACAGTTCCCGCCGCTTTTTCCTCACGAAAGGAACACGCCGCCCCCCAAAGCTGGCGGAAGGAGAGCAGGACGGCGGTCAAATCTGCCGCAGGAACGGCGAGCCATGCGCCGTCCAATCCGAAGAAATGCGGCAGGAGCATGAGGAATACCACGATGCCGACGAGATTGCGCACAAAGGATAGGATTGCCGACATCCTGCCATCCGAAATCGCCGTGAAGAAGGTCGAGGCGAAGAGATTGAAGCCGCAGAGCGAGAAGCTCCAAGAGAAAAGCAGAAAACCGCCGAGCGCCAACGCATAGGCGTGGCCTCCATCCGGCAGGAAAAGCGCCATCAGCGGTGCGGCAAAAACCCGCGCCGCCGCAAAGGACAAGAGTCCGAAACCAAAGATGATGCCAAGCGACAGCCGCAGAAGGCGCAGAAGCTCGGCGTATCCTTTCGCGCCGAACTGGTAGGAAAAAACGGGCGCGACGCCATTGGCGAACCCCATGAGAATCGCCGTCAGGAGCATTTCCGCATAGAGAATGACGCTGATCGCTGCGACGCCATCCGCCCCCGCATAGGAGAATGTCACGAGGTTAAAGAGGTACGTCGTGATGCCTACGGAAAGCTGCGTGACCATCTCGGAAGAGCCGTTGCAAAGCGCTTGGAAAAGCGGGCGCACGGCGAAGGAACACCGCGCGAACGCGAGCGTGCGGCTATAACGCGAAAAGTAAACGAGCCCCAAGACCGCCGCGACGACATCCGAGATGCCCGTCGCAAGACCTGCGCCGACGATGCCCATGCCGAAATGCGCGAGAAACACATAGTCAAGTCCGACGTTGACAAGTCCCGCTGTCAGCGATACGAGAAATCCCTGCACAGGGCGACCGTCCGCGATATAGAAAGCGTTGAATATGATCATCAAGGCAACGAACGGCGCGAAGAACATATTCGCCGAGAGATACGCGCGGCAGTCAGCATAAAGCTCGGGTGAAGCGCCGAGAAGCGCTAAAATCGGCTCCATGAAGCGGAATACGCTGAGCGCGAGCAATATGCCGAGCGCCGCACCGACAACAACAATCAACGTGAAGCGCCGCCTCGCCAATGCCGCATCTCCCTCCCCCAGCGTCTTGGCGACAAGTGCCGAGCCGCCCGAAGAAAGCATGATGGAAAGCCCGAAGAGAAGATTCAGCACCGGATAGACGATGTTCGAAGCGGCGAGCGCGAGCGTTCCCGCATAACGTCCGATGAATATGCCATCCGTCACCGTATAGATAGAAAGGACGAGCATCATGCCGACGGCAGGCGCAGCGAAGCGCAAAAGCCCGCCAAGACTGAAATGCTTTGCCAATGTGTTCATGAAGATTCCCCTTTTGCAGCTTACATGAAAGAGCCAATCCGTCTGCGCCCTACGGGCTTGACTTCTTGGACTTTCATTGTAAGCTTAACGCACAAACGTCCACTTTGTGGACATAGTGCGCACGCCCTTACATGAAAGAGCCAATCAGCCTGCGCCCTACGGGCTTGACTTCTTGGACTTTCATTGTAAGCTTAACGCACAAACGTCCACTTTGTGGACATAGTGCGCACGCCCTTACATGAAAGAGCCAATCAGCCTGCGCCCTTTGGGCTTGACTTCTTGGACTTTCATTGTAAACTACATAGTAGGGGTGTTGTCAAGTTTTTGCCGAAAAGAAGGACTGCCCTGCACCATCGCTTGGATGATGCAGGGCAGTCCTTCTCCTTTTCTTCTATATGAAGAGGTTCGTGTCCGACTTCTCCGCCGCCGCCAAGTAAGCGGCGACACCGCCCGCGCTTACGCCTGCGATCAGTTCCTCGGCGCGTATGCCCATGACGTCCATTGACATCTGACATGCGACGATTTCCGCGCCGCCCTTGACTGCACTCTGCATCAGGCTCTCCAAGGACGCAACACCCTTCTGTTGCATGACATGGCGCATGAGGCGCGTGCCGATGCCCCCCAGATGAAGCTTCGAGAGCGCAAGCGCCCGGCTGCCGCGCGGCATCATCCATCCGAAGATGCGGTCGATGAACCCCTTTTTCACGTCTGCGCCTTCAGGGCGGCGCAGAGCATTCAGCCCCCAGAACGTGAAGAACATCGTGACCTTGCTGCCCATAGCAAGC
>NZ_JBQNBV010000150.1:0-4471 GCF_052169755.1 Selenomonas sp.
CCGAAGCCGCAAGACAGGCGCAAGAAGCGGCAAGGAAGCTCGAACAGGGCAGAAAGGACGCGCTGAACCTCGCGCAGACCATGACGAACGCGATCGGCGGCTTTGAAGATACTGCGTACATGCAGAACGTAGAGCAAATCAAGCAGGATGTACAGCAGAAGCGTCAGCAGATCAATAAGATCAAAGAATCAGGCGTATCGCAGAATACCGTTGATCTGCTGAATAAGCAGTTGGACGAGTATGCAAAAGCGATGGAGCAGCAGGCAACGGAAAAGTGGCAGGCAGCCTTTCAGCAAGTAGCAAATGACGCCAAGCGCGAGAACGCCGAAGTGCTGCACGACTACAAAGCCTTGGCAGAAGCGGAATATGCCGCCACCGTGCGAAAACTCGCCGATGAGCGCAAGGAAAAAGAAAAAGAAGTCATGCGCGATCAAGACGACTGGCAGTCCAAGGCGGCAGTGTCAGAATGGTACTATGCCAAGCTCGCCAAAGCTGAGGAGAAGCGGCGACAGGACTTGAAAAAAGCGCATGAGCAATATATCGGATATTTGCAGAGTGAGGGAAAAGTCGCCGAACTTGTCGCACATCTCGGAAGTATTGAAGGCAAGACGGAAACGGAAAGCACGCTCAACATGGAAGGGCAGGAAAAACTCGCCAATACATACGTCAAGATATGGAAAGCGGCGCACGGCAGCATGGCAGGATACATCGCCGACACTGCCGAGAGCATCTACGGTACGTTGTCGGATTCCATGACAGATTTTATCCGAGGAGCGAAGTCGGCACAGGAAGTCTTGAAGGATTTTGGCAACAGTGTGCTTTCCATGATCGCGAAAATCGCCGCACAGCGTTTGGCAGCAAGCTGGGTGGACAACATCCTCGGAGCATTCAGCGGTGGGAGATCACTTGGAGCGGGCGCAACGTCTCTTGGCGGTATATCGTCCATCGGCTACAGAAGTCCGATGGCAGATTTTCACCTCGCGGGCGGTGCGCCCAAGCTGCGTATGTTCGCCAAAGGCGGCATCGTCACGGCGCCGACGCTCGCCATGATCGGCGAGGCGGGCGAGCATGAAGCCGTCATACCACTCAACGAGCGCAACTTGAGCGCGATCGGCGGTGGGCAGGGAAAAGCGCCGACCGTCGTCGTCAACATCACAAACAAGACGGATGGTAAAGCCAGAGTCGAGAACAAGAGCTTTGACCCTTCATTGCAGCGACTTGTCCTTGATTTCGTCGTTGACGGCGTCAATCGCAACGTCGGCGGCGCCAAAACGAATCTGAAAACAGCATTGGGAGGCGTTTAAATGGCAGAGCTGCTTAATTTCCCTGACATCGGCAGACCGAAACTTCCTACAGCATCGAACAGCGGCAGCTCTCACCTTGTGAGCGTGCAGGACAGCACCATCGCGACGACGAGCGATGCCGGCTACAAACATACGCGCCCGCGCACGACGCGCATGATACGGACGTATACGTTCACATGGAACGCCGTGCCCGAAGAGCGCATGAAAAAGCTGCTCGATTTTTATCGCAAAGTCGGCACGTTTCAAGCATTCTCTTTCATCGACTGGGATATGAAAGAGACGCACACGGTACGCTTCTCTGAACCGCTATCGTATCAATACAGCTATCCCGGCTATCGTTTTACGCTGAAATTCGAAGAGGTGTGACGCATGAATCACTTTTCAAAAATCGCGACGCTTGAAAAGAATAAACTGGCGACCGATGCACCGTTTCTGATTCTTGTACAGGTCAATCATGCGATGCTTGTTACTCCCATCTATCTTGTCCGCAACACAGAGGACGTCGTTTGGAATGGTGCGACGTGGACGGCGTTCCCGCTGGAGATCGACAACTATGAAGAGGACGGCAAGACGCTTCCTGCACTGAACTTAAAAATCAGCTCGGGCGGCGGGCTTTTGACGACGTACCTGCAAAAGTACGATGGGCTTGTCGATGCCAAAGTCAGCCTGTTCATTGTCAATGCAAAACTCTTGGACGTACCGGAGCCGGAAATGGAACTTGCCTTCGTCGTCAATGCGGCGAACTATGATGAGCAGTGGATTTCCTTCACGCTGGGCGCCTCGTCGGAAATCGCCGACCGCTTCCCTATGTGGCGCTACCTTACGGACTTCTGCCCGTTTGTCTGCGGTGACATCCGCTGCGGCTATCTGGGCGCGAAAGAGTGCCGGAACAATCTGGAATCTTGTCTTGTGCCGGAGCGGTTCGGCGGTGAGCCGGGCATACAGGAAGGGCGATAAGCGTATGAAGTATGAGGACTTGATCGGCACGCCGTTCATCGACGGCGGGCGCGATAAGGAAATAGGGCTTGATTGTTGGGGCTTGGCGCGAGAGATGTTCCGCAGGCAGGGAATCGACGTGCCGGACTATCAGATCAGCGCCATGCGCACGGCTGAAATCGCACGCGAAATGACCGCAGAAGAGATGGACTGGATGCGGCTTGAAGCGCCGGAAAAAGGCTGTCTCGTTCTCCTTCGCCTTGATCCTGAAGTGTGGGCGAACCATGTAGGCATTTACCTTGGCGGCGGGAAATTCATCCACGCATACCGTGCGACGGGTGTCTGCATCGACCGCTTGACGCGCTGGCGTTCGCGGATTGTCGGATTCTATAAGCCGAAAGGGGCAGAAAAATGATTCAGATTGTGATGGTAGAAAATCCCTTTGAAATGAAAAAGGAAATTCGATATGCCTGCTACAATCAGGGGAATGTCTGCACTTATGTAGATACGGCGGCGAGGGATGTATTTTTGAACGGTGCGCGTGTCGAAGACATCGAGCATACATATCCGCAGGACGGATCACAGATCATCGTCATGCCGCATATCGAGGGCGGCGCGTTGAAAAGTATCTTAGGATTCGTGGCTATGATCGCCCTTTCTATGTATGCGGGCGCCATTGCGGGCGGTCTTTGGAAGGGCGTCCTTGGAAGCGCGTTTGCAGGCGGTACGATTGGCGCGACGTTGGCATCCGGTGCAGTCATGTTTCTTGGCGGCAAAATTATAAACTCCATTTTCCCGCAGCAGATGCCGAAGATGAGCTGGATGAACGAGCAGGAAACCAGTCGCTCCTACGGCTGGGACATCCCTACGCCGACGACAATCGCAGGGCAGATTATCGGCGAAACCTACGGCGAATGTTTGCCAGCGGCGCAGCTATTGGAAGCGCACGTCGAAACGGTCGGCGACAAGCAATATCTGAACCTCTTGTACTGCGGCGGCTACGGTCCTGTCGATTCTATCGACAACATCCGCATAGACTATACGGACATCCGTGTTTTCAACGGCGTAGAAATAGAGACGCGCTTTGGCACGAATGACCAGAAGCCGATTTCCTTCTTCAAGAATACACCGCTCGATCAGTCCGTAGGTGTGGAGCTTGTGCAGGGAACATCCGTCGTGAGGACGAGCAACAGCAAGCGTGCCTCTGCTCTTGAGGTCACGCTGGAATGGCCGGGCGGTCTGTATCGTATCAATGATTCAGGCGGATATGACAGTGCGACAGTCAAATTCATTTTGGAGTACCGCAAAGGGAAAGAAGATTCGTGGCATAACTTCAACCGTCAAGAACACATCGGTTACGCCTACAGCGTGACTATGGCGACGGCAGATGCTGTACGTCGGACGTTTTCCGTCGAGGGTTTGGAGCCGGGACAGTACGACATTCGCATCACCTTGACGGAGCGCCCAACGACGACGCGCTATCAGACACTCACACAATGGACAATCATGACCTCTTATACGAAGGGCGTATACAGCCGTCCAAACAAGGTGCTTGTCGCACTTCGTATCTTGGCGACAAATCAGCTTTCGAGCGGCATCCCATCCGTCAACTGGCGGCAGAGGAGAAAGACCATCTATGTATGGAACCCTCTCCAAAAAGCCTATGTCGAAAAAGCGGCAGACAACCCGATCTGGGCAGCGTATGACATTCTGCACCACTGCCGCAGGCTCAAGAACATCCACACGGATAAATATGAGTTCGTCGCGGACGGCGTGGCGAAAGAATCGTTGGCGGCTTACTGGGAAGAGTGGGAATCTGCGGCAGCGTATGCCGATGAAGAAATCCTCAACCAAGAGGGTAAGAAAGAGCCGCGCTTTCGCTTCGATGCGATCTTCGACACGACGCAAAAGCGCATGAGCGCCGCGCAAAAAGCGGCGAACATCGGGCACGCCGTCATTATCCCGCACGGCAGGAACTACGGCATTGTCGTTGATCGCCCGGGAGCCATGACGCAGATTTTCGGTGAAGGACGGACGACCGTATCGACGGTCAAGGGATCTTTTTCATCAAAAGAGGACAGAGCGAGAGCCATCGAAGTCACCTACAACGACGGAGAAAACGACTTCAAAAATTCGGTCATGACGATTCGCTCGCCGAACTACAACAAAGACAACACTTGGACGGACAACACAGCACAGCTCTCGCTTTTCGGCGTGAAACGCCGCTCACA
>NZ_JBQNBV010000151.1:0-4446 GCF_052169755.1 Selenomonas sp.
ACGGCACGGGAAAAAATCCTGTGCGCGTCATCATCGACAGCCGCGCACGCACGCCGCTTGGGGCGAAGGTCGCCCGCGACGGCGCGGCAAAGACGCTCGTCGCCGTGACGCGCGCTGCGCCCGAAGAGCGCTGCGCGGCTCTTCAGGCGGCGGGTGTCGAAGTCGTCTGTGCGGGTGCGGGTGAGCGCGTCGATCTTTTGGCGCTCATGCGACTGCTTGCGGCGAGGGACATCACATCGGTCTTTGTCGAGGGCGGCGGCACGCTGAATTTCTCGCTCTTTGCGGCGGGGCTGGTCGATAAGGTTCATGCCTTTATCGCGCCGAAGATCGTGGGCGGTGCGGATGCGCTGACTTCTGTCGAGGGCGCGGGCTTTGCCGAGCTTGCCGATGCGGTGGAGCTGAAGAATCTTACGATGGAGCGGCTCGGCGACGATCTGCTCCTCACAGGCTATGCGGCGAAGGGAGCGAGGTAGCCGTTGTTTACGGGAATCATTGAAGAAGTCGGCACGCTCGATCGCTTGGCGGGCGGCGAGATTGCCATACGCGCGGCGAAGGTGCTCGAAGACGTCGCCCTCGGCGACAGCATCGCGGTCAACGGCATTTGTCTGACCGTCACGCATTTTGATGCGGCGCATTTTACGGCGGACGTCATGCCCGAAACGGTGCGGCGCACGTCGTTGGCAGAGCTTAGGCACGGCAGCCGCGTGAACTTAGAGCGTGCCTTGACGCTTCAAAGCCGCTTGGGCGGTCACATTGTCAGCGGTCACATCGATGGCGTGGGTACGATCGCCGCGATGCAGGAAGAGGGCAACGCCATCTTGCTGACGGTGCGTGCGCGGGACGATCTCCTGCGCTACATCGTGGAGAAAGGCTCGGTCGCGCTCGACGGCATCAGCCTCACGGTCGCGCGCGCGGGAGCGGCGGAGTTCACGGTCAGCCTCATTCCGCATACGCGCGAGATCACGAATTTGCGCGAAAAGCGCATCGGCAGCCGTTTGAATATTGAGACGGACATTCTCGGCAAGTATGTGGAGAAACTTTTTCCGGGAGGACGTGCGCCGGGCGACGCCGCGCCGAGGAGTGCGGGCGGTTTGACTTTGGGTTTCCTGCGCGAGCAGGGATTTTAAGGAAGCACGGCTGAAAGGAATACCGTGTTTCCCAAAGATAAGGAGATGTAAGTATGTCAGATTTTGCAACGGTAGAGCAGGCGATCGAGGATATTCGATACGGCAAAATGGTCGTCGTCGTGGACGATGAGGATCGCGAGAACGAGGGTGATCTCATCATCGCGGCGGCAACGGTGAAGCCCGAGGACATCAATTTCATGGCGAAGTACGCGAAAGGGCTGATCTGCACGCCGATTGACGGCAAACGTTTGGATGAGCTGAACATCGGGCAGATGGTCGCCAACAATACGGACAATCATGAAACGGCGTTCACGGTTTCCATCGACGCGTACAATACGGATACGGGCATCTCGGCGTTCGAGCGCTGCCAGACGATCAAGATGCTGCTGGACCCGAAAGCAAAGCCTGCGTCTTTCCGCCGTCCGGGGCACGTTTTCCCGCTGCGTTCCGTCGAGGGCGGCGTGCTGCGCCGCACCGGCCATACGGAGGCGACGACGGATCTTGCGCGACTGGCGGGATTCTATCCGGCGGGGCTTTGCTGCGAGATCATGGCGGACGACGGGCACATGATGCGCACGCCGGAACTCAAGGAATTTGCGAAAAAGCATGGGCTGAACATCATCACGGTCAAGTCGCTCATCGAGTACAGGAAGCGCACGGAGAGCTTCGTCAAGCAGATCGCCGATGTTGATTTTCCAAGCCGCTACGGCCATTTTCGGATCAAGGCGTATGAGAGTACGCTCGACGGCAAATGCCACCTCGCTGTCGTCAAGGGCGAGGTCGCGGGCAAGAAGAATGTGCTCGTGCGCGTCCACTCCGAATGCTTGACGGGCGACGCGCTCGGCTCGATGCGCTGCGACTGCGGCGATCAGCTCGGCATCGCCTTGAAGAACATCGAGAAGGAAGGCGAAGGCGTCGTGCTCTACATGCGCCAAGAGGGGCGCGGCATCGGTCTGGCGAACAAGATGCGCGCCTACGAGCTGCAGGATAAAGGCGCGGATACGGTCGAGGCGAATGTCGAGCTGGGCTTTGCGCCGGATCTCCGCGACTACGGCATCGGCGCACAGATTCTTTCCGACCTCGGCCTGACGAGCATCCGTCTTATGACGAACAATCCCGCCAAGCGTGCGGGGCTTGAGGGCTACAACCTCGAAATCGTCGAGCGCGTGCCGCTCGTCGTCAAGGCAAACAAGTTCGACAAACGGTACTTGAGCGTCAAAAAGGTCAAGATGGGGCATCTCTTGAATGATGATTCGCTGAATGACTGAGATTGAGGGGGAAATATCATGGCAAAGACCATCGAAGGATTCATTACAGGCAAGGGACTTCATATCGGTATCGTGGCGGCGCGTTTCAATGAGTTCATCACGAGCAAACTCCTGGGCGGCGCACTCGATACGCTGCATCGTCATGAAACGAAGGAAGAGGATATTGACGTCGCTTGGGTGCCGGGCGCGTTTGAGATCCCGCTCGTCGCCAAGAAGATGGCGGAGAGCGGCAAGTATGACGCGGTGATTTGCCTCGGCGCGGTCATTCGCGGCGCGACGACGCACTATGACTACGTTTGCAGCGAGGTGTCGAAGGGGGTCGCGCAGGTCGGGCTTTCGACGGGCGTGCCGACGATTTTCGGCGTATTGACGACGGAGAATATCGAGCAGGCGATCGAGCGTGCGGGGACGAAGGCGGGCAATAAAGGCTCCGACTGCGCCTTGGCGGCGATGGAGCTGGCGAGCCTTCTGCAGAAGATCGGCTGAGGGGTGAGGTCATGAAAATCGGCATCATCAGCGACACGCACGGCTGTGAGAAACGCTGGGCGCTTGCCTACGAGAAGCATTTCCATGACGCCGATCTCATCATTCATGCGGGCGACGTGCTCTATCACGGCCCGCGCAACCCGATGAAGGAGGACTACAACCCCGCAGGGCTTGCGGAGAAAATCAACGCGAGTGCGCCGCCCGTTCTCATCTGCCGCGGCAACTGTGATTCCGAGGTTGACCAGCTCGTGCTCAGAACGCCGATCCAAGCCCCTTACGCTTATGCTTTTGCGGGCGGCAGGCGCATCGTCGCGACGCACGGACATCTCATCGAGAGCGATGCCGCGAAAGATGAGGCGGCGCGTGCGATGTGCGCCGACGTATTCATCACGGGGCATATCCACACGAACGTCTTGGAAAAGCGCGGTGCAGCCGTGTTCGTCAATCCCGGCTCGCCGTCGCTTTCCAAGCGCGAAGACGGCAGGGCGACCATCGCCTTGATGACGGATGAGAAAATCACGATTCTCGACCTCGATACGGACGAGGTCCTGATGGAGCTGGCGCTTTGACGAGAAGATGAAAAATGATGGACATAGAAGCAGACGAATGGAGGAAACATTATGGCAAAGAGCATCACGGAAGTTTTGGGCATCAAGTACCCGATCATTCAGGGCGCGATGGCTTGGATCGCGGACGCAGAACTTGCGGCAGCGGTGTCGAATGCAGGCGGTGCGGGCATCATCGCGGCGGGCGGGCGCTCGACCGAGTGGGTCGAGCAGGAGATCCGAAAAGCGCGGGAGCTGACCGATCAGCCTTTTGGCGTCAATGTCATGCTCATGGCGCCGAACAAAGATGAGATCGTCGAGGTCATTTGCCGTGAGAAGCCGGCTTTCGTGACGCTCGGCGCGGGCAATCCCGTGCCGTTCTTGGAGAAGTTCAAGAGCGCGGGCGTCAAGACGATTCCTGTCGTGCCGAACGTGAAGCTCGCGAAGCGTATCGAGGCGGCGGGTGCGGATGCGATCGTTGTCGAAGGGATGGAAGCGGGCGGTCACATCGGCGTATTGACAACGATGGCGCTGATGACGCAGGTCATTCCTGCGGTCAAGATTCCCGTCGTCATGGCGGGCGGTATCGCCGACGGACGCGGCATGGCGGCGGCGCTTTTGATGGGCGCGGCGGGCGTGCAGATGGGGACGCGCTTCCTCGTCGCCGAGGAGTGCCATGTGCATCCGAAGATGAAGGAGAAGCTCATCGAGGCAGTCGATACGGATACGATCGTTACGGGCGTTTCGATCGGCGGCGCGGTGCGCGGCATCAAGAACAAGTTCGCAGAGGATTTCGTCGCGCTGGAGTTCTCGGGCAAAGCGACGAAGGAAGAACTCATCGAGCGCGCGACAGGCACGAATAAACTCGCCGCTGTTGACGGCGATGTCGAAAACGGTATGATGCAGGCGGGGCAGAGCCTTCTGCCGCTCAAGAAGATCGAGCCGGTCAAGACGATCATCGAAGAACTTGTCAAAGAAGCGAAAGAAGCGCTTTTGAATGCAGGTAAGATCGAGATTTGA
>NZ_JBQNBV010000152.1:0-4428 GCF_052169755.1 Selenomonas sp.
AGATACGCAGCAGGAGCTGCATTCCCTCGACATAGTTGTCAAAACATACGTTGAAAAACGTATCGTCTATCAAACGGAATTTTTGAATCAGCACACCATATTCCGCAGGAATGTCCTTCTTGATTATCCTCACCGCGCCTATAGCCTCCTCACCTTGTTCTACTATCATAGTATGCACTGCGGCGAAGATTGTCAAGGCTGAAAATTTCGGCGAAACACCCAGGGGTGTCAAAAATCCGAGTCGTAAAAATGCTCGTGATGCAGACAAAGCAACATAAAAAGAAGCCTCATCCCTTGCAGCATAAGGAATGAGGCTTCTTCTACTTAAATTCGACAAATTCATTGAGCCTGGCGCCGCCTTTGATCATTGGCTCGACGAAGCTCTTCGCGAGTTTTAGCACGATGACGCGCGGCTCGTCGGCCTGTGTGGCGCGTCCGAAGGCGCGAACGAACTCCTCTTGCGTCTGCACAGTTTCTGCTGCGATGCCGAAGCTGTTGGCATAGGCGACGAAGTCCATCGAATGACCAAGCTCGCAGGCGATATAGCGCTCTTTATACATGACCTTTTGCAGTTGACGAATCATGCCGAGTGCAGAGTTGTCCATGACGAGTGAGATCACAGGCAGCTTGAGCCTTGCGATCGTATACAGCTCGTTTCCCGTCATGCGCATACCGCCGTCGCCTGCGATATGAATGACGCGGCGGCTCTTGCCATAGGCGACCTGCGCCCCCATAGCGGCGGGCAGACCGAATCCCATCGTGCCGAGACCACCCGAGGTAAGCCACGATCTCGGCTCTTCGATTCGCAGGTGAAGCGCCGCCCACATCTGATGCTGCCCGACATCGGTCGCAAACGAGTACGGCTTGCCTGCCGTAGCGAGCGCTACATGATGCATTGCCCACGGCGCCGTCAGTGTATCGACTTCGTAATCATAGGCGAACGCTTCGTCCCAGTGACGGATATGTTTGAGCCATTCCTCGGTGCAGGAAAGCGGCTCCGGCTTCATCAAGAGGCGCAGAATCGTTTTCATATCGCCCGCAAGACCGATGGAGCTTGGAATGTTCTTATCAATCTCCGCCGGATCAATATCTATGTGAATGAATTTGGTCCCCTTCATATATTTGACGACATTTCCCGTCTGGCGGTCGCCGAATCGACTGCCGACGGCGATGATGACATCGGATTCGGCAATGGCGTTGTTCGCCGCCTTGCGCCCATGCATACCGGCGAAACCGACGCACAAAGGATGCGATCGCGGCATGGAGCCAAATCCCATCAACGTCTGCACAACGGGGATGCCGTAGCGCTCGGCAAAAGTCGTAAGCTCCTTCGATGCGCCCGCATAAACGACGCCGCCGCCCGCAATGATGATCGGCTTCTTCGCACGACGAATCGCTTCCGCCGCTTCCGCCGCACAGATGAGGAAGTCCGCGTCGGGTTTTCCGGGCGTCTTCTCCTCATAGATGCAGCTTTCGTACTTCACGTCGGCAAAGAAGAGGTCTCGCGGAATGTCGACAAGCACAGGTCCGGGCCTGCCGCTGCGCGCGATATCAAACGCTTCGCGCAGGGTCGGTATGAGTTTCGCCGCGTCCTTGACCTTGAAATTGTGCTTCGTCACGGGCATCGTGATGCCGAGGATGTCCGTTTCCTGAAAGGCGTCGCGCCCCAGAAGCCCCGTATCGACCTGCCCCGTGATAGCCACCAGTGGGATGGAATCCATGAATGCCGTGGCGATGCCCGTCACGAGATTCGTCGCGCCAGGCCCCGATGTCGCAAGACAGACGCCGACCTTTCCCGTCGCACGCGCATAGCCGTCGGCGGCGTGCGCTGCGCACTGCTCGTGCGAGGTGACGATCTGATGAATATTTTTTTCATCGTAAAGCGCATCGTAGAGCGGCAGGTTCATGCCGCCCGGATAGCCGAAGATCGTGTCGACGCCCTGCTCCTTCAGACATTCGACAACTGCTTTCGCGCCTCTCATGCAAAGCCTCTCCTTTCCTGCCCGCGCTTATATATGCGCGAGCACCGCTTCTGCCATCTGCTCGGTGTTCGCCTTCTTGAAGCCGTCCTTCCATAGGTCTGCCGTGCGCCAGCCGTCGGCGAGCGCCGCATCGACGGCGCTTTCGATCGCCTGCGCCGCTTCTTCTTCGGCAAGCGCATAGCGCAGCAACATCGCCGCCGAGAGGATCGTGCCGATGGGATTGGCGATGCCCTTGCCCGCAATATCGGGCGCAGAGCCGTGAATCGGCTCGAAGAGGCTCGTCTTTTCGCCGATGCTCGCCGACGGCATCATGCCGATGGAGCCGCCGACGACCGCCGCCTCGTCCGACAGGATGTCGCCGAAAAGATTGCCCGTGACGATGACATCGAACTGCGTCGGACGCACGGCAAGCTGCATGGCACAGTTGTCGACATAGAGATTCGTAAGCTCGACATCCGCGTAGTCCTTCGCGACCTCAGCCACCGTGCGCCGCCAGAGGCGCGAAGTCGCGAGCACGTTCGCCTTGTCAACGCTCGTGACATGGCTGCGGCGCAGCTTCGCCGTCTCGAACGCGAGCTTTGCGATGCGCTCGACTTCGGGAACGGAATAGTTTTCGAGATCCCATGCCCTCTCGTGACCGTCCTTGATCTCCGACTCGCATTTCTCGCCGAAGTAGATGCCGCCGATCAGCTCGCGCACAATGACGAGATCAGCGCCCTTGACAAGCTCGGGCTTCAGCGGCGAATACTCAACGAGCGCGTCAGCGACCTTCACGGGACGCAGGTTTGCGTAAAGGCCGAGACCCTTCCGAAGACCCAAAATCGCCTTTTCCGGGCGCAGAGCAGGCTCTACCGCGTCCCACTTATCGCCGCCGACAGCGCCGAAGAGCACGCCGTCTGCCGCCTGCGCGGCGGCGAGCGTCGCCTCCGGCAGCGGCGTGCCGTGCTTGTCGTAAGCCGTGCCGCCCGCATCATGCTCCTCATAGGAGAGCGCCAAACGGAACTTTTCCGCCGTCTTCTTGAGCACGGCGACGGCTGCATCCGTGATTTCTCTGCCGATGCCGTCGCCCGGTATCACCACAATCTTCTTTGCCATCAGAGCGCCCCCTTTTCTTTGATGTAGTTAATCAGGCCGCCCGCTTCGGCGATCTCCTGCACGAATCCCGGCAGAGGATGCGCCTGAAAGACGTCGCCCGTCGTGAGATTCTCGATCTTTCCCGTTTCCGTATCGACGCGCAGCTCATCACCCGCGCTGATCTTCTCCACATCATCGCCGATTTCCAGGAGCGGCAAGCCAATGTTGATGCCGTTGCGATAGAAGATGCGCGCGAAATCTGCCGCGATGATCACGGGGATACCCGATGCCTTGATGGCGACGGGCGCGTGTTCGCGTGACGAGCCGCAGCCGAAGTTCTTGCCGCCGACCATGATGTCGCCTTCCTGCACGTTTTTCGCGAAACTCTCATCAATGTCAACCATGCAGTGCTCCGCCAGCTCCTTCGGATCGAAGCTGTTCAGATAGCGCGCGGGAATGATGACGTCCGTATCGATATTGTCGCCGTAGCGCCAGACTTTTCCTTGCAAACTCATCTCACTTTACCTCCTCCGGCGCGGCGATTCTGCCCAAGATGGCGCTCGCAGCCGCCACATGCGGGCCTGCCAGATAGACCTCGCTGTCGACATGCCCCATGCGCCCGCGAAAATTACGATTCGTCGTAGAAACACAGCGTTCGCCCGCCGTCAAGATACCCATGTAGCCGCCGAGGCAAGGGCCGCACGTCGGCGCAGCGACGGCACAGCCCGCATCGATGAAGGCATCGATGTAGCCGAGGTGCATCGCCTCCTGATAAACCGCCTGACTGCCCGGAATCACGATGCAGCGCACATCGGGATGCACCTCACGCCCCTTCAATAGCCCTGCGGAAATCTCAAGATCCTCCAAGCGTCCGTTCGTACAGGAGCCGATAACCACTTGATCGATCTTGATCGGCTCGGCGATATCCATGACGCGCTTCGTGTTGCCCGGCAGATGCGGGAAAGCGACGACGGGACGCAGAGACGAGAGGTCGATTTCGACGGTGCGGCAATACTTCGCATCAGCATCCGATGCCACAGGCTCATACGCGCCTTTGACGCGGTCTTCAAC
The DNA here is from genome assembly GCF_052169755.1 of Selenomonas sp. Classification (GTDB taxonomy): domain Bacteria; phylum Bacillota; class Negativicutes; order Selenomonadales; family Selenomonadaceae; genus Selenomonas. The sequence continues at coordinate 4,128 of NZ_JBQNBV010000152.1, forward strand.
GTACTCCTTCGTCTTTTCATCAAAGGGGAAAATGCCGTTTTTCGCGCCCGCTTCAATCGCCATGTTGGCAATCGTCAAACGATCCGTCATTGTCAGAGCGGCGACGCCTTCGCCTGTGAATTCCAGCGACTTGTAGAGTGCGCCGTCGACGCCGATCATGCCGATGAGCGTCAGGATCACGTCCTTGCCATTGACATCAGCAGGCTTCTCTCCCGTCAGATGCACCGCGATCGTCTCGGGCACTTTGAACCAAGCCCGCCCCGTCGCCATGCCGACGGCGAGATCAGTCGTGCCAACGCCC
>NZ_JBQNBV010000153.1:0-4375 GCF_052169755.1 Selenomonas sp.
CAGATGTTGCCGTGGCAGACAAAAAGTATCTTTTGCATGGAAAATCTCCTCTCCCCATTGTAGCGCTCTGCCACGGTTGTTGGACTTTCCGTATTATAGCAGGGCGTTTGAATTCACATGGCTTTCATCGGTACAATTGTATCGAAAAGAACGCAGCTTTTCAAGCGATTCAGAGGATCGCATTCAGTCTTATCCGAAAGAGGAAAGAAATGAATCTTTGTCAAATATGAACAAATTTCATTTTCATATTGAATTCTAACGCAGTCTGTGATATACTCACAAACGTGATATAAATAACTGCTCTCATCAGTTTATTTAACGGACAATCCTTTGAAGGAGATGCTTTTGTGGAAAATACGTGGGAATTATTTCAAAAGGGCGGTCCTGTCATGTTCGCCCTTCTCGCTTGCTCGATCGCTGTTGCGGTCATTGCCATCGAGCGCTTTCGTTTCTACCGTCAGGCGGGCAGGGGGGCGAGCGATTTCGTAGCGAAGCTGCCGGAGCTTCTCAAGGGGAACGATCTGAAACAGGCGGCGGAGGTATGCCGCGTGGAGAACACGGCGCCCGCGTACATCGCCGAGATCGGCGTGCGTGCGGCGGCGGCGGGCGACGACTTGACGCTTGCGCTCGACACGGCGTACGCCGATATGGCGATGCGTCTGAGGGAAAGGCTCAACTATCTGTCGATGATCGTGACGATGGCGCCGCTTTTGGGGCTTCTCGGTACGATCTCGGGCATGATCGAGTCGTTCAGTATCTTCAGCGTGCGGGCGGGCGAGCCGCTTGCCATCACAGGCGGCATCGGCGAGGCGCTGATCGCGACGGCGACGGGGCTTTGCGTGGCGATTTTTTCGCTCATCGTGCATACGTATTTCGTGCAGAAGCTCGATGAGATGCTCGCTATGCTCGACAAGGCGGCTACCGCCGTGCGGAACGCCTTGAAGAAGACGGGGGAGGATGGCCATGCGGCGTGATTTTCGTGTTACGAAAGAGCCGCTCGTCATGATCATTCCGATGATCGACATTATGCTTTTTTTGCTCGTGTTCTTCATGATCAGTACGATTTACATGGTGCAGACGAATACGGTGCAGGTCGCGTTGCCGCAGGCGGCTGCGGGGAAGATGGAGACGCGCCCGAACATCGTGCCGATTACGGTGACGGAGAAGGGCGATGTGCTTTACGACAAGGACGAACTGCCGAACGAGGATTTGGCGGGTAAGGTGAAAGCGTCTTTGGAGAGCGACCCCGATACGGTGTTTGTGCTGCGCGGCGATAAGAAAGCGGATTATGAAGCTGTCGTGCTTGTGCTCGATCTCTTGAAGCGTTCGGGCGCGAAGCATGTTTCGATCGCGACGGAGACGGCGGCGGGGAGGCAGTGAGATGCGGTTCAAGAGCTACTGGCGCACGACGGTCGTCGCAGCGATCTTCCTGCACTTCTTCGTCTGGCTCGGTCTGGCTCTGGCGTTGCCTCTGCTCGATTTCGAGGGCGATCCCTTGGCGGTGCAGGAGATGGAGGTCGTAGATCTCCCGGAAGAAGGCTCTTCGGGCGAGATGGAAGAGAAGAAGCCCGATCCGCCGAAGCCGGAACCGCCCGAACCGCCGAAGCCTGAGACGCCGCCTGTGGAGACGCCGCCCGAAGATGTCATCCCGACGGAGACGTCGCCGACGGAAGCCGCCGAGTTGGACGAGGCGGTGGCGGAGCTGCAGAAGCAGGAGGAAGAGGCGAAGAAGAGCGGCGAGGACGGCAAGGATATCCTGCCGCCGGCGCCTCCTTCGCAGGCGGTCGGCGTCTTGATCGCGTCGGGCAATACGCCCGATACGCGCGGCACGGACTTTCGCGGTACGGTCGGCATCCTTGTGAGTATCGATGAGCAAGGCAAGATCACAGGCTATCGCTTTACGCAAGGTTCGGGCCGTACGGTCGTCAACCAGCTTGTTTTGAACGCGATTCAGAGCTTCAAGTTCGAGCCTGCACTCGATACGAACGGACATCCGATGAAAACGAAGCGCCTCCTGCGCTTTCCGTTCGACGGCTCGGGCAGCCATGCTTACGAGGACGACGAGAACAAGCGCATCCGCGTGAATAAGGAACTGTTCCTCAGAGAGCTTCGCGCGAAGGGGCAAACGCCGCCGACGTAAAGGACGGCGTTTCATGGAAATCATATAGGAGCTTTCCAAAAGGAAGGTGAAAGTTTTGAAAAAGATTTTATTTCTTTGTATGGCACTCCTGCTCTTCACTGTGCCTGTCACAGAAGCGTCGCCGAAGTGGCAGGAAGTCGCGGACCGCATCGCGCAGGTGGTCGACCAAGCGGTTGCCGTCTACGAAACGGGCGATTACGAGGGAGCGAGGGATCTCATAAATGCTTCGTACTATGGCATTTATGAGAAGGATGGGCTGGAAAAAGTTTTGAGCACATCCGTTTCCGGCAAGGAAGCGAACTTGACCGAGTACCAGTTTTACAAGGTCAAGAAGAGCATGAAGAACGGCGAGAGCATGGATACGGTGCGTCAAGAAGCCGAAAAGCTCAAGTCGATGGTCAATGACAATGTCAAGGCGCTTGAAAATGCGCATAGCGGCACGGGATGGGCGGCGTTCCTGCCCGCGTATCTGATTCTTCTTCGAGAAGGTTTGGAAGCGATTCTCGTGCTTGTAGCGATCATCGCCTATCTCAAGCGCGCGAAGGATGAAAAGCATCTCGGCACGGTCTACAACTTCTCGATTGCAGCGGTCGTCGCGAGTTTCATTTCGGCGTACTTGTTCAATACGATTTTGAACAATACGACGGGCGGCATGAGCCGCGAGGTGCTTGAGGGCGCGACTGCGCTCTTCGCCGTCGTCGTCCTGCTCTTGACGAGCGCATGGCTCGGCGGCAAGGCGAATAAGGACAACTGGAAGCAGTATATCGACGGACTCGTGAAGGAATCCATCACGCACGGTACCGCTCGGGCATTGGGCATGGCGGCGTTTCTCGCCGTCTATCGCGAGGGCGCGGAGGTCATCCTCTTCTATCAGGCGCTCTTCAATAACGCGGCTGCCGACGTCACGATGATCTGGTCGGGCTTCGGCGCAGGCTGCGTCACGCTGGCTTTGATTTTCTACGGTATGCAGCACGGCGTCTTGAAGATCCCCCTGCGGCCGTTCTTCCTCTTCACGAGCGGCTTGATGTTCCTGCTGGCTGTCACTTTCGTCGGCAGCGGCATCCAGGAGCTGCAGGAGGGCGGTGTCATCGCCATCACGCGTTTGGAAGGGTGGCCGACGATCGATCTTCTCGGCATCGTGCCGACGGCGGAGACGATGGGCGCGCAGCTCCTCGTGCTGCTCCTCGGCGCGGCGATGCTCGTCTACGCGAAGAAGCGCAAGCCGAAAGCGGCGTGACCGCTGCTTCAAGAGTCATTGGCAAAGGCGGAGTGAAGCGCTCCGTTTGCAGATGCAGCGGATTGCCGCATCTATATAGGACGTATTAGGTAAGGACGTCCAAGAGGAATTTCATTACATCATTTTTCGGAGGAGTGTGTTTTATGAAAATGTTCAAGCTCAAGAAACTCAAGTCGGCTCTGGCGGTCTGCGCGGTAGCGGCGTCGCTCTTCACGTTCGGCGGCTCTGCGTCGGCAGCGGGCTTCACGGAGTACCCGATCGGCGATGAGATCGAGAACGAGGCGAACCACTTCAAGGTGGCGCTCGTCTACTTCCAGCCGGTTGAGATGCTGCCCGCAGGCATGATGCTTTCGCCGGATAAGGCAGACATCCACATCGAGACGGATATCGCCGCAACGGAAGGCAACGACACGGGCTTTGGCGTCGGCGATTGGATTCCGTATCTGACGGTTCACTATAAGTTCACGAAGCGTGAGACGGGCGAGAGCGTCGAGGGCGTATTCATGCCGATGAATGCGGACGACGGCCCGCACTATGGCGCGAACGTCAAGATGCTCGGCGCGGGCACTTACGACATGCACTTCTCCATCGAAAGCCCGTACCGCCAGAACTACGGTCTGCACGTCGATGAAGAGACGGGCGTCAAAGGTCGCTTCTGGGATGAGCCTGTGACGATGGATTGGGTCTTCAACTACGTGCCTCGTCGCTGGTAATGCTGAGCCGTCCAAGAAGCGAACCCTGAAAGGGTGAAGCTGATTGGGCAACGGCTCGTATGCGAAAACGTCCCAAGAGTGCAAGCCGAAGGCGTAGCGCGATTGGCAGACGTTGACCGCTCTCCTAAAGGGCATAAGCCCACCACCATCCGATGGGTGGCGGTGGGCTTTCCTTTCATATTGACTTCCTATAGCTAAGGAATCACTGATAAATTCAGCCGCCCATCTTCACACATCTGCGCTGTCCTCTCATCGTCGACAAATCCTCGACGTAGCACCGCTACG
>NZ_JBQNBV010000154.1:0-4309 GCF_052169755.1 Selenomonas sp.
GTTTCGGTTTTGTTTTCTAATCCCTGCATATTAAACCGAATGGCGAAACTTTGTATCTCCTGCTCTTCATAATCGGAAATTATCTTTCCTACCGTTTCGTTAAGCCGTTGCTGCACAACTTGCCGCATCATGTTTACAACGCGCCGTGAAATTTCCTCGGCAGAAAGTGTGCCTCCGCTTTGATGTACTTCTCGTTCCCATGAAGATAGCTCTGCCAGTATGTTACGCTTGAGCTCTCTCTTACAAGAAAGTTCCAAAGACCGAGCGGTTTCATCCAAGGCTCTTTTTTTATCGGCAATTGCCTCACGAATACGGGACAGGCTTGTTTGCAAAGCGTCTATTCCTTCATTACCTTCGGCACTATTTTCGCCTAATATTTCCTCGATAAAAGAATTGAATGCACGGCGCGGACGCTTTTCTTTGAGTCTGGCGGCATCTCCCGCCGCCTTGCGTCCCAAAATTTGCATCAGCTGATCAAGATTGCCTGCTCGATACGCATCTTCATCCATATTTTCTATGCCTTGTTGAGCCAAGCGTGAGGAAATGCTTATTGCACGGCATTGATTCTCCTTGATGTTTGGATAATCGGCCAGCGTCCTTCGGTAAACATCATCCTCCTGTTTTTGGCGGCTATCTTTAGGTATGAGGTTCCGAGTGATTTTTCCGTCCCTGATTTCCGTTTTTATTTTATCGGAACGTGTCAGGAGAATGATGGCCTCCTGTCCTTCACGGGACATTTGGGACATATAGTGCATATCCTTCTGCAAACCCGGTTCTGCTGAATTCATGAGGAAGATGCACATATCTGCGTAGGATATGTACTCATCTACCATTTCATCCATGGAACGCATATCACCTTCTTTGCCCACGGCACCCGTGCCGGGCGAGTCCATCCAACGCAAGCCGGATAACGTGAAATACTGAATAGAGCCGGTAGTGTCCGTCACACCTTCTTCAAACCAGATTTCACCGTTGTCATCTGCTTTGATGCCGCCCTTTTTACGCGCTTCTTCCTCCGTTTCAAAGATCGGCATAGGCAGGTGTTTGTAATCATTATCAAACTCTGCGTTTCTAAAATAGCGTCCACCGATAAAATTGCCCAAGGAGCTTTTGCCGCTTTTTACCGCGCCGAAAACCAAAACGACCAAATACTTCTCATGCTTGGACATAAACTCTCTGCCCTTGCGGTCTTTCTCTATCTTGGTTTTCCATGTCTTGATGACCTCGTTCTTAGCTGTCAGATTGGCGGCAAGCGCCATACCGATGCGATCACGACTGTCTATATATTGCGTGAAATTCCCTTTGATCGCCTCGCTTTGCTGTTCAAAAAGGGTCAGCAATTTCGCTACCTCGTTGCTTTTGGCGTCGATTTCCTCGGAGAATCCGGCTAACTCCGCTTGGATATGGTCAAGATTGTTCAGAAAATCTGCTGCACTCTGTTGCATATATTCTGTTCCCATCGGCAATATCCCCCCAAATGACAATGCTCCACCGTTTTCTTTGCTGTAACGATCCGTGTACTGCGCCTTTACCCATCGAGTTGCATAGTTTCAATCTCAGCAGCAACTTTATCGTTCCGAATAATTTCCTCTCGTTCGTCGGCAAACTCCACCAGAGTTCTCTCGTCAATATCGTCCTTTACACCGCTCACGAGATCGCCCATATTCTCGCAGTAATACGACGGACGTTTTTGCGCGTCCTGAACGGTGGGAAGGTCGCTGACATTTTCAAGCGCACACAATCCGTCAAGGCACTCCCGAAAATTGGATTGCAGTTCGCTTTGCAGACGTTCTGCTTGTCTGCGCTTGCTATCATACGCTGAGGAAACAGAAACGTCCGTGCCCGTACGATTCGCCAATTTTTGTATGACTTCCTGCTGAAACGAACGCTCCAAGCCGTCCATGATTTGCCTGTGCAGTTCGTCAAGATTTGCTGCCTCGTACAAAAATTCACAAGCACTGTCGACAGCCTCATTAAACGCAGTTTGTCCATCGTAAAGTGAAAAGCTATACTTTCTCACTTTTTTCTCGCCGCCGAACCAACCGCTTTCGTAAACGTTATATGAGTCAATGGACCAATCTATACCGCTACGGTGTACCTTTCCGCGAAATCGCGTGATAAATCTATCGAAATGCTCCTCGTATGCTCCTTCCCTCCAATCTTTTCCATAACAAAGTGATTTACCGTCAAGATCAAAATAGAACGATACCTCATCGCCGCCCATATAGACTTCTGTTCCTATGGATATTCCGGCGTTCAGTATATCGGTTTTTCCGGCTTGCCGGATAGCATTCTCCAATTTGGTTTTTATTCCGGAAAAGCATTCGAAAATTTGCTCGGAATACGCCTTTCCCAAAATTTCGCAAATGCTAGATCCCCGTCTGGGGGCAAAATACCAATTATATTTTTCAGCATAGCTTTCCCGAAGCTTATCCAATCTGCTTTTGGCAGAATCACGGGAACTGAAACCGTCCTCGTTGAAAGATGGTGGATCGATCAAGGGCATGTATACACTATTGATACGGGTCAAGTTTGCCGACTTAAATATACTTTTGGCATCGCTGTCCAAGCGATAAAGCGGCTCCCATCTATTTTGTTCTGCCTTCGCTTCACACCAAGCATTGTGGGTATCTTCGATTTCTGCTTGGAACTTATCCAACTTTTCTTTCACCGATTTTTCCCAATCCAAAAAACGCCCCGCCTTCGCCGCCATAGTGTCAGCCACAGTTTTGCGCTCACCCTGAATGGCTTCCATAATTTCACGCTTAGCTTGCGAGAAGCGTTGCTCCATCAGCTGCGTCTGCTCTTGCCGCCATGCGTCCAAATGGGCAAGAATATACTCTTTAAGCTCCCGGATGCCGCTCATGGCAATCAACTGCTCGCTGTTTGCCTCATTGCCATCCTGAAAATATGTGTTCGATACCCGGAATATCGGAAAATCATGCTCACCACAACCGCTCTTTATGTTTCGCAGACTTTCCTCCTCAATGATTCGCATTTTTTTGCTGTCCTCAGCATCATCCGCATCGTACTCGTCGATATTGGAGAATACAAGCACAAAATGCCGCCAGAAATATTCGGGAGATACCGCTTCCTTTGCCATACGATTGAGGCTGTCGATGTCATCGCGTTCCACGGCACCGGTTTTTACTGTATGAACAAAAACAATCAAGTTGGCACGGCGATATGCATCGAAAGCGACCTTGTCATCACTGCTGTCTGCATCCAGGCCAGGGGTGTCAACCATGACCACATCTTGGCTGAAGTCTGCATCCTGCCTTGTCATCGTAGTGCGAATGTCATCAACCGCAAAAATGGGCTTATTGAGCAACGAATTGAACAGGCTGCTTTTTCCGTGATTCATGCGACCGGCATTTACAATGAAAATCTTTTTTCCATCTTCCAGTATTTCATCACGCTTATTTTTCAGGAAATTGACCCAATCTTTCTCCATATAAAATCCCCCCAAACGATATCGTCAAGCTCAGAATGATGTGGATATATCAAAACGAGAAACAAGAACAGATGACCAAGCAAAAAATAGAAAACAAATATGAGCAAAGTTCGCCCAGAAGCTCTCCATAAGATGACCTTCACTCGTGATGCTTCGCATCAGATTCATGATCCCGCATTATCCGTACACGTCCATATCAATGAAAGTCAGACACCGCTTTCCGCTTTCCCCTTTCCCAATTCCGTCTTATGAATAAACCGGCTTTGCCTCCCGCTGTCCGCCCCCTCGGAAAGCACGCATTCCTATGTGCGCAAACAAGTGCGGATGCGGACATAGGTCATCAACGCCCCCCATTATAACAAAGACCTCGCAGGCTTTGGTTACCTGCGAGGTCACTGGAGCAATTTTTGATTTTGCAGACGTTTCTGCGGTCGTACGGTCGTAACTGGTTCTATGGAAACGCTGATAAAATGAAGTCGTCCAGATTTACACAGATGCGCTGTTCCTATCTAGGAAACAAACCGCAGGCGTAGCGGTGCTACGTCGAGGATTTGTTGACGACGAGAGGACAGTGCAGATGTGTGAAGATGGGCGGCTGAATTTATCAGTGGTTCCCTATATATCCAGCAATCTCTTTTGGTCGGCTACGAACTCGTCGATCGCCCGATTGCGTTCCGCCTCGGTCATTGGCGGCAGACTTTTTATAAAGGCATCTGTTCGAAGCCCCAGTTCGCCGCCCTTCATAGCCTCGAGCCGTTCCTCGTCCGAAGTATTGCCGGAGGAGAATACCTCATTCCTTATCTGCCAATAGGCAAGTTTTTCCGGATCATCCTTGAACTCTGCCAGGAATGCATC
>NZ_JBQNBV010000155.1:0-4160 GCF_052169755.1 Selenomonas sp.
GCTCAAAGCGCACGGCATCGAAGGTCTCGTCGTCATCGGCGGCGACGGCAGTCTCACGGGCGCGGCACACCTCTCGCGCCACGGTATGCCGATCGTCGGTCTGCCGGCGACGATTGAGAACGACGTTTGGGGAACGGATTATACGATCGGCGCCGATACGGCGGCAAATACGGTCTTAGAGGCGATCAACAAGCTGCGTGACACGGCGTCGGCGCACCGTCGCATCATACTCATCGAGGTCATGGGCAAGAAGTCCGGCTGGCTTGCGATGATGGCGGGCGTCGCGGGCGGCGCTGAATATGTGCTCGTGCCCGAGGTCAAGTATGACCTTTCGGCGATCTGCCAGGAGATCATGGAAGCCTATGAGGCGGGCAAGAAGTACAGCATCATTGTCGTGGCGCAGGGCGCAGGCTCCGCCGTCGATATGGGCAAGTTCATCGGTGAGACGACGAAGATCGACACGCGCGTGTCCGTCTTGGGATACATCCAGCGCGGCGGTGCGCCGACGGTCGAGGATCGCATGAAAGCGTCGCTTCTTGGCGAGCGTGCGGCTCTGGCTCTGATGTCGGGCGCGAGCAACATCGTTTTCGGCTTCGACATGGGCAAGGTCGTGAGCATCAACCTGCACGATGCCGTGACGAACCGCAAGACGCTTGATCCGGAGATCGTGCGCCTTGCACGCGTGCTCGCTTGATGGGGAAGGATGAGAGAATATGATGATTGCCATTCTCGGCTACGGAAATCTCGGGCGCGGCGTGGAGTGCGCCGTGCGGGACAACAAGGATATGGAGCTTGTCGCCGTCTTTACGCGGCGCGATCCGAAAGAGGTAGAGATACGGACGGATGGCGTGCCTGTCGTCAGCGTCGAAGACATCGAAGCGTGGCAGGATAAGGTCGATGTGCTCATTCTCTGCGGCGGCAGTGCGACGGATCTGCCCGAGCAGACGCCGAAATATGCCGCGCTTTTCCACGTCATCGACAGCTTCGACACACATGCGAAGATCCCCGAGCACTTTGCCGCTGTGGACAAGGCGGCGAAAGGGTCGGGGCATGTCGCCGTCATTTCCGTCGGCTGGGATCCGGGGCTTTTTTCGCTCGCACGCGTTTACGCAAATGCCGTCCTACCGAACGGCAAGGATTACACTTTCTGGGGGCGCGGCGTCAGTCAAGGTCACTCCGACGCCATTCGCCGCATCGCGGGCGTGAAGGATGCGAAGCAGTACACCGTACCCGTCGTCAAGGCGCTCGCCGCCGTACGGCGCGGTGAGAATCCCGATCTGACGACGCGCGAAAAGCATACGCGCGAATGCTTCGTCGTCTTGGAAGAGGGTGCGGACGCGGCGAAGGTCGAAAAGGAAATCAAGGAGATGCCGAACTACTTTGCCGACTACGATACGACCGTGCATTTCATCACGGAAGAAGAACTCAAGGCAAGCCACGGCGGACTTGCACACGGCGGCTTCGTCATCCGCACGGGTGTGACGGGCTGCTATGGAGAGCATAAGCACGCGATCGAGTACAGTCTGAAGCTCGACTCGAATCCCGAATTTACGACGAACGTCCTCTTGGCGTATGCAAGGGCGGCGTATCGTCTCGCGGAGGAAGGTGCAGCGGGATGCAAGACCGTTCTCGACATCGCTCCTGCATACCTCTCGCCGCTTTCGGCAGAGGAGCTTCGGGCGAAGCTCCTCTGAGGGGAAAAGTATAAGAAGGGCGCCGTCTGTCTGACGGCGCCCTTTTTGGCTAGGTTTTCTTTGTACGGAAGGATTCGTTTAGAAGAACATCGACAGAAGCGTCCCCACATTGGCATAGGCATTCATGCTCGTCAAGGCGCCTGCCGACGTGTAGGCGAGCGCACGCTGGTAGTTGGGACCGAGCATTTGCTGCGCCGACGGGAAGATCTTGTCGCGCTGCGTCTTGGCGAAGTCGATCTTCTTTTCTGTCGCGCCCGCGAGACCGTTTTTGCCGAGGATGTTTTCGACGCGGTTCGGCTCTTCCTTGAGCGCCTTTGTCAGCGCTGCGTCGTTGACGGACAATGTCCCTGACGCTGCGTTCACCGTGATGCCGACCTGGCGCAGGGTGTCCGCCTTGTAAGAGGCGTCGCCGAACATCTTCGCCATGCCCGAGGCGCGGCTTGAGACGTCGGAGTAGTTGCCGAACATTTTGATCGTGTCGTTGTAGTCCGAAACGAAGTCCTTGACGTTTTTGAGTGCGGCTTCGGTGTTCTGCTTCGTGTCTGCCTCGGTCGCGCCCGTGACGTTGAAGTTCGTGTTCTTGAGCGCCGCAGATGTCTTGGAAAGAGAGTTCATCGCCGTATCGAACGTCTTGTAGAAGCCGTCGGATGCCTCTTGGTAAGACTTCAGTACGGCGCGCGTGTTCGCCTTGAGGTTCATAAGGGCGTAGGCGTTCGAACCGAAGCTCTGCGAGTTCAGTAGCGAGGAAAGCCCCTTGGAAGCGCGAGAGGACTGCGCTCCAAAAAGCGAGCTGCCCGCAGCGCCCGTTCCGCCGAAAAGCGAGTAGCCGCTCTTCTGTGCGAAGCGGTACATGCCGTAGTTCGCTTGCGTCATGGAATATATCGTTGGCATAATAGCCAGCTCCTTTCAAAAATGTGAGACAGCATGGATTCTTCACGAGAAAATACATCGTTTCATTGAGTATATCGAAAGGCGGGAGGGATTTCTTTAGCATCCGGATTGCTCACAAGCGACCAAAATGCTGATACCAGCTGTAGACGATGCTCTCTTTGTTCGCTGCGATGCCCCTGAGCAGACGGTTCAAATCTTTTGTCGGAATGCCGCTGTGATTATGTGCAACGATGGGATTGCCCGTTGGCGGAATCCAAATTTTTGTGGCGTTTGGTGTTGGTACACCTTTACAAACATGTATGTGTACAGGTTCATCATTTTCGTTTGACCAGAAAAAGAGACGGTAACCGAATAACTCACCCCACGTCGGCAATGACTTCACCATCCTCGCGTGCGATCTCCCAGATCAGAGCGCTGTTTCTTTGTACGAAAGCGAGCAGCTCGGTACGCTCGTCCTCGCTAAAGCCGCTGTAGCTTACGAAAGAGATGCTTGGCAGCAGGATTTCTGCCGTATCAAAGCCGTTTTCTGCTACACGCTCCATATAGACCAAGATGCTTTCGCCCTTTTGAGCGGATTGGTGTATATCGGAAAATGTTGTGACGATGCCGTTGATCGTGCTGTAATGATGCTTCATGACGCACCTCCTCCCTAAATGTCTGTTACTTCAACTATAGAGGAGCCGCCGCGCTTTGTCAAATGGGAATTTCTCCTTGCCCCAAGGCTTTTCTTATGATATAATCATTCAGTCACAGGACAGTTGGTTCGAATTGGTTAGGAATCACTGATAAATTCAGCCACCCATCTTCACACATCTGGGCGACCTCATTTTATCAGCGCTTCCTTTAGTTTGAGCCTTCCCTGCTCCCGAGGGAGCCACAGACCATAGAGGAGGTGTTTTTGTGAGAAAATACGAGGTTATCTTTATCGTGAAGCCGATGGAGGAGGAAGCGACGAACGCTGTTATCGAGAAGTTCGTCAAGCTGATCCAGACGAACGGCGGCACGATCGACAAGGAAGACCGTTGGGGCAAGAAGCGTCTGGCGTATGAGATCAAGGATTACACGGACGGCTACTACTGCTTGCTCAATGTCACGGCTGAGCCTGCCTGCATGAAGGAATGCGACCGCGTCATGAAGATCACCGACGATCTTCTGAAGCACATGATCGTGCGTGCGGAGGAGCTCATCGCGGTCGGCGAGAAGGCTGCGGCAGAGTCGCCGGTCGAAGAAGCGGAGTGAATTTGAGGGAGGAACTGCCATGAATAAGGTGCTTTTGACCGGAAATCTCGCCCGTGATCCTGAGGTGCGCTATACGCAGAGCGGCAAGGCGGTCGCTTCGTTTTCGCTCGCCGTGAACCGCCGCTTCGGCAGGGCGAACGACGGGCAGCAGCCGTCGGCGGACTTCATTTCCATCGTCGCATGGGAGAAGCTCGCGGAGTTCTGCGGCAACTACCTGACGAAAGGCAGCCGCATCCTCGTCGAGGGTCGTCTGCAGGCGAGAAGCTACGATGCGCAGGACGGCTCGAAGCGCTATGTGACGGAAGTCGTCGCAAATGACATCGAGTTCGCCGGATC
>NZ_JBQNBV010000156.1:0-4112 GCF_052169755.1 Selenomonas sp.
TACTACAATTTGGAGGAAGATACGTTTAACAAGGAGATAAATCTCTGCCATAACATGATGCGACCTTGCTCCATATCTGAGATAGAGCAAGGTCGCATTTCTGTTGGAGATTTTCTTATTCGATTGTTGTATTAGTTTGATGGCATCCAAATCTCTCCATCGTCGCCATGTAAGTTGTTTCGTTCACAGGCAACATCCAAAATTCAAAATAATCGTACCGTTATTTGTCAGATTGAGATTGTTGGTTCCGTTTTGGACCACATTCGGCTGCTGATGAATAGCGGTCGTTTTATCGTCCGGCTCTGCATCCAGAATCGTTGTTTTTCCATCATCCGCATCTTCATATATCCTCTCAGAAATTTTTTTCTGAGAGGATTTTCGTGTTTTTGCGGCTTCTTCACGGAGAATGTCAGCGAATAAGGAGGCGAGTTTCTCGCCAATATCTTGAGTGTCAGCGCCGGGGAAAATATCGGAGAAAGAATTGCATAGCGCATATAAAACGGCATCCGTCGGCAGGTGATTGATATAGGAGACAAATGCTTCCGGTTCAACATACATAGCTATTTTTTTAGCGAATTGTCGGAGAGAGTTCGTATCGTTGAAATAGGATTTGTAAGTGCTTCCTGTATAGCTGTTGAGGATTTCTTCTGCCTGTTCCGTCGTGATGGAAGCCAACAGGGATTTCGTGAAAGCACCCGTGTTGCAACCTTCGCCAACAATTGGATAAAGTCGTTTAGCAAATGATGAAAATGTCATAAATTCTCCTTTCTGCTGAAGGCTATCTAAGCATACCCAACCCAATCCGCAGGGTTTCGTATACTGGTGCTAGCCCGAGATACAACACATCTATAAAGTGAATGTTTAGAGTATAGCACGAAAAAAATATTCTGTTTAAATTTTAGAAGAAAAACGAAAATTTTTTTCAAAAATTATGGAAAGTTTCTTTTGCAGCGAAATGTCCGCGAAGTAAATCTGGATAATCGCTCTTTAGAAAGGGGAATGCGGTGATGGGATATGTACGGAAAATCAAAGAGATGACAAAATCCAATAATTTCTATCCAATGCTCGTCAAGGCGCAGATGTATCTTCATCAGCAAAAAGCCTGCGAATTTGCGCTTGAGCTGTTCGGTCTTATGCCGTCAGAGGCAAGGAGCAGAGGCACCGCTTTGCTGATGGAGATGGGCACTGGCAAAACGATAGTGAGCATCGCCGTGGCGGGCTGTATGTATCAGCGAGGAAAAATCAATCGTGTGCTGGTCGTCGCGCCGCTTTCCATACTCAGTGTATGGAAAGAAGAGTTCGAGAAGTTTGCATCTTTTCCATATACTCTGACCGTACTCAAGGGCACGGTGACGAAGAAGAAGGAACAGCTCTCCCACCTGCCTGCCGAGGGACTGCAGGTCGTGGTCGTAAATTACGAGAGCACATGGCGGCTCGAAAAGGAGTTGCTTTCCTACGATGCAGACCTCGTGATTGCAGATGAGGCGCACAAGCTGAAGGAAACCGCACATCCCAGAGCAAGGGGATGCACCGCATCGGTGACAAGGCAAGATACAAGCTGCTTCTCACGGGAACGGTCATCACGAACCACGAACGGGATGTATTCTCGCAGTATCGTTTCCTCAATCCGGCGATTTTCGGCACATCGTTCTATACGTTCCGCAATCGGTACTTCGACATGGGCGGCTATGGAAATCATACCCCGATCTTCCGCAGGCAGATGACCGACGAGTTTCTGCAAAAGCTTCATTCCATTGCGTTTCGCGTAACGAAGGCGGAGTGCATGGACTTGCCTGCTGTCACTGAAGAAGTCCGCACAGTTGAGATGGAAGCATCCGCCGCGAAGATTTACGGCAAGATCGAGGCGGAAAGCTATGCGGAACTTGCAGAGTCGGAAGTTACTACGGTGAATATCCTCACACGTATCCTGCGCCTGTCGTAGATTACGGGTGGGTATTTGACCGACGATGACGGCACAGTAAACGCCGTGAGCCGCGCCAAACTGGAGGCGCTGTCGGATATCCTTGACACCGCGATGGCAGAAGACAAGAAGCTCGTCGTCATGGCGCGCTTTGTGGCAGAGCTTGACGCCATACAAGAGCTTCTGGAAAAGAAAAAGATCGGTTATGCCGCAGTGCGCGGCGGCGTAAAAGATCGAGAAGAAGAAATCCGACGCTTCCGGCACGACGAAAACTGCCGCGTGTTTGTGGGACAGATTGCAGCGGCAGGACTCGGCATCACCTTGACGGCGGCAAGCGCGATGGTCTTTTACTCGCTCGACTACAGCATGAGCAATTTCGAGCAGGCGAAGGCTCGCATCCACCGAGCCGGGCAAAAAGAAAAATGTCACTACATCTATCTTGTCTGCAAGGGAACCATCGACCGCAAGGTTCTGTACGCACTGCAAAAGAAAGTGAACCTCGCCAAGATGCGCGTCGACGATTACCGCAAAGGCGGCAATCCCTTAAAGGACAACGACTTTCCCATAAGGGGTTGAATAATTCGGCAGTAAGTGAAGGAGGCAAATACCCGATGGACAATACACAAATTTTTGCTATGGCAGATCGGCTCAATGCTTTGCAGGAAGAGAAGAAATCTCTGGAAGCAAACGTCAAAGCTCTGGGAGCGGAGATTGTCGATTTGGACAATCAGCTGTCGGATGCCATGGCGGAAGCCGAGCTTGACCGTTTCTCACGAGGCGGCTGTACATTTTACTTGAACTCTTCGCCTCTCCGGCAGCAGGGCGCAAAGAAGAAATGATGCAGGCGCTGAAAGACCACGGCTTTGGCACGTTGGTCGTCGAAACGGTCAACGGCAACACGCTGGCTTCGTTTCTCAAGGAACAGAGAGAAGCGACAGGGGAGGATATTCCCGCATGGCTTGAAGGCATCGTCAACACCTATGACAAGGTGTCGGTTGGCATCCGCAAGTCGTAGGATGCTGAAACATCGCATCGATGAAACGCATCAAGACAACCATTTAACAGGAGGCAAAAGAAAATGATGAACAACAAGAAAAACATGCAGGATGCAAACAACGAAGGATTCGCCGTCCTCGCCCGGCAGGACGCGCTCAGTGAAATCATGGCGGAAGACTGCCAGGGGTTGGAGTTCTCCTTTGACCGTGTGAAACTGCCGGCGGGCGGCGGCACGACCTTCGAGATTCCCTCCGCTGAAAGCGAAGAGGGCGAAATGGTGAAAGCCATCATGGGCGTCATCGTCTATAATCATCCGGCGTATGCCTACTATCGAAGCAAGTATGCAGGCGGGAACAATCCACCGGACTGTGGCTCTTTCGACGGCAGGACGGGCGTGGGAAATCCCGGCGGCAGCTGCGCGGACTGCCCGTATAACAAATTCGGCAGCGCCGAAGGGCAGGGCAAGCTGTGCAAGAACAAGCGCACGCTCTACCTCCTGCGCGAAGGGGAAATGTTCCCGCTGATGCTTTCCTTGCCCGCAGGTTCGCTGAAACCTTTCACGCAGTATGTGAAGAGTCAGCTTTCAAAGGGAAGGAAATTGAGCGGCGTCGTTACGAAAATCACGCTGAAAAAGGTCGCCAATGCCTCCGGCATCGCCTATTTCCAAGCCGTGTTCACTTTTGAGCGCCTACTGACGGCAGAAGAACGTGCGGCACTTACGAGCACGGTGGAGATGGCCAAGGCGTATGCGGCGAATCTCACGACGGCATCGCTCGCAGAAGATGGCGGTATGCCTTATGAGGATGCGGCAGAAGTCATCGAGCCTTTGAGATAAGATGACAAGAACAAAGCTCGGAGGAGTTCACTCCTCCGAGCAAATATAAAATGGAGGAACACATCATGCAAGCAAAATATCAATGCGTAACTACTGTGGAAAGCATACGTGACTACATCGGCGACAGTCGTTTGGTGGCGTTCGATTTTGAAACCGCGCCCGACGAGGCGTATCGGGCCGAAGAAAAGGCGGCGCTCGATCCTGCGAAGGCGCACATCGTCGGCTGCTCCTTTTCCGTCGAAGAAGGTACGGGCATCTACGTTCCCGTTGCCCATCGAAGCGGCGGGAACATCGACGAGGCGGAGTTCTTCAATTTCTTATCGGAATTTCTTTCGGACAGGAAAATTGTAAAAATCGCCC
>NZ_JBQNBV010000157.1:0-4023 GCF_052169755.1 Selenomonas sp.
CTGTGGCGCATTTGACGGCGACACGCTGCGTGCGCTTTCGGCGGCGGGCAGGAAGATTCACGACTATCTCGCGTTCGAGCCGCAGCAGGAGCTTGGCGCACGCATTCATGCGTCGGCTGAGGCGCTTGCGATTCCCCGCGCGATGATCGTGCCGTGCGGCATATCAAGCAAGGTGCAGCAGATCCGCTTCGGTACGGCTGAAGAGGGAAAGTCTGCTGTGAAGAGGGATGCGGCGGGGGAAAATGTCATCCAGTGCACAGCGCTTGATACGATGCTCGCAGGCACGCCGCCGACGTTCATCAAGATGGACATCGAGGGCATGGAGATCGAAGCCCTGCGCGGCGCACAAAAGCTCATTCGAGAACATCATCCGCAGCTCGCGATCTGCGTCTATCATGACATGTCGCATATCTGGCGCATACCGCTGCTGCTGCGCGAGTTCTATGGCGGCTATCGCTTCTACTTGCGCAATTATCAATATATGGGTCTGGAAACCGTGGTCTATGCTTTTGCAGATGGAGAATGAATATGGCAGAAATCAAACCGAATTACGACACGAAGCGGAAGAAGCTCGCGGACATCATCCCGCTCGCGCAGCCGTTCACTGTATACATCGAGCAGACGAAGTACTGCAACTTCAAGTGCTTTTACTGCATCCATTCGACGCGCGATGAGGCGGGCGGCGAGTTTCAGAAACTTGGGCACCGCATGATGCACATGGACGAGGCGTATTTTGACAAGATCGTGCACGACTTGCAGGAGTTTCCCAAGGGCGGTGTCAAGCGCATCGTCTTTTCCGGTCTAGGCGAGCCGCTGACGAATCCTCTGCTGCCGACCTTCGTCAAGAAGATTGTCGATGCTGATATCGCGGGGCGCGTCGAGGTCATCACGAACGGGCTTCTTCTCACGCCGGAAAAGAGCGATGCACTCGTCGCAGCGGGCATCACGAACATCAATATCTCCGTGCAGGGTCTTGACGCTGCCGGCTACGAAAAGACGTGCGGCGTGCGCATCGACTTCGAGCAGTATTTGGAAAACCTGCGCTATCTCTTTGCGCACAAAAAGAATACGGCGATCTACATTAAGGCGATCGACGCGACTGTGCCGACAGAAGAAGAGCAGAAGACATTTCTTGAGCTGTTCAGCCCGATGGCAGACCGCATCTATATTGAGCATCTTGTCGTCATGCAGCAGCAGATGGAAGACCTCAAGGGCGTTGTCGATGGTTCGAAGAACTTCTATGGCGAGGCGCTGGATCTCGACCGCAAGGTCTGTGCGCAGTCCTTCTACTTCCTGCAAATCGGCTGCGAGGGGCATACATTCCCCTGTCCCGTGCCCGGTCTGGGCAAGGGGCTGTCGATGGGCAATGCGAAGGAGCAGTCGCTCGTGGAGATCTGGAACGGGCCGAAGCGCAGAGCATTCCTGCGTATGCTGCTGCAAAAGCGTAAGGATGAGGTGCCCGAGTGTCGCGGCTGTACATGCTTCAATGCGATCAACAATCCGGCGGAAGATCTTGATGCGGATGCAGAAAGACTCCTGCCGCTCTTTTCCTGAGGAGGAAATATGGCGTCTGAAATTAAACCCATCTATGGAACGGAGCGCGTGAAGCTCGCCGAAGTCGTGCCGCTTGCAGCACCCTACAGCGCGTTCGTCTTTCCGACGACGTACTGCAATTTCAAGTGCGCGTACTGCGGGCACTCGCTTGGTCATGCCGAGATGAAACGGCAATACGACTTCCAGCCCGAGCACATGACGATGGAAACATACGAAAAGACGGTAGAACAGCTCGCGGAGTTTCCGCAAAAGCTCAAGCTGCTGTCGCTCACGGGACAGGGCGAACCGCTCCTCAATCCACATATTGCCGACATGGTTCGTCTGGCGAAGGAAAAGGGGATCGCCGAGCGCATCGAGATCATCTCGAACGCCTCCATGCTGCGTCCGGCGCTCGCCGATGCACTGATCGACGCGGGGCTTGATACTCTGCGCGTGTCGCTTCAAGGGCTTTCCTCGGAGAAGTATGCGACGATCTGCAAGGCGCGTGTGAATTTCGAGGAGCTGTTGGAGAATCTCCGCTATTTCTATGCACATCGCGGCAAGACGAAACTCTTCCTGAAGGTCATGGACGTCGCGCTCGAAGAGGGCGAGGACGAGAAGTTCTATGCGCTCTTCTCCGATATGACGGATCGCATGTATATCGAGCACATGCTGCCCGCCTACGATGGTGTGGAACTGACGCAGGGCATGAAGATCGAGCACGATCGCTATGGCACTAAGACGGAGGGCATCCGCAAGGTCTGTCCGCTTGCCTTCTATATGCTCGGCGTGTTTCCGAACGGCGACGTGGAGCCGTGCGATACGATCTACAAGCCGATCGTCCTCGGCAACGTGCATGAGATGCGTATCTTGGATATGTGGCATGGGGAAAAGCTGCGCGAGTTCTGGCAGCTGCAGCTGGCGGGCAGGCGCGAGGAGAACAAGCGCTGTGCGCACTGCTGCGCACCGAACGATGTCGCGCATCCCGAGGATGTCTTGGACGGTGCGGCAGGGGAAATTCTCGCCCGTCTGGAGGCGTGGCGATGAGAGCCGTGCGCATCGACGGGCAGACGCCGGGTGGAAAGCGGCAGCGTCTCGCCGACCGGCTGCCGCTCGATACGCCGTTTTCCATCCAGGTATTTCCCGTCTATGCGTGCAACCTCGCGTGCGCCTATTGCATCCACTCCGTGCCGCCGGAGGAGCGCGGCTTCATCGCTGCCAAGACCGTGCTTGACATGGGGCTTTACCGAAAGTTCATCGCCGATCTTGCCGCTTTTCCCCGCCCGCTCAAAATGCTGCGCTTTGCAGGCACGGGCGAGCCGCTCCTGCATCCGCAGATTGCCGAGATGGTCGCATGTGCGAAGGCGGCGGGCGTCGCCGAATCGCTCGACATTGTGACGAACGGTCTGCGGCTGACGCGTGAGTTGTCTGCGGCTCTCGTCCGTGCGGGACTCGGGCGCATCCGCATTTCTCTGCAGGGGCTTTCGGATGCGGCATACGCTTATACGAAAAAACGGGGTATTTTTCAAAATCTCGTGGAGAATATCGGCTGGCTCTATGCGCATCGCGGCGATACAAAGATCTATGTGAAGATCATGGACTGTGCGCTCGGCGATGGCGAGGAGGCGGAGTTTTTGCGCATCTTCGGCGACATCGCCGACTTCATCGCGGTCGAGCATCTGATCCCCGCCGTCGAGCAGATCGATTACGAAAAGATCGCGGGTCATGCGCTCGCGGATGTGACGCAGAACGGTGCTGCCGTGCGCATGGCAAAGGTCTGCCCGCAGCCCTTCTACATGATGCAGCTCAATCCCGACGGGATGATGGCACCGTGCTGCGCTATGGAAACGGCAGAAATATTAGGTGATGTTTCTAAAGAATCGGTGCGTGCAATCTGGCAGGGCGAGCGTTTGCAGAGGTTCCTCGAAGCACAGCTTCGCGGCAGGAAGGATGCGTATGCGACATGCGCGAAGTGCAGGCAGTATCGCTATGCGATGTTCGAGGAGGATGTGCTTGATCAAGATGCAGAGCGGTTACTGGAAGCGTTGGAATGGAGGAAATCCGTGTGAAGCAGGAGAAGAAATGGAAGGATTTTACAGCGGGGGGGGGTAAATGCTCTTCGCATTGAGGGGCAGGCAGTCAATGGCAAACGCTTGCCGTTAGGCGCGAGTATCCCTTTGCAGACACCGTACGCCATCACGGTATTTCCGATCTATGCGTGCAATTTCCGATGCAGCTATTGCGTACATTCTCTTCGAGAAGATGAGCATCCTAAGGTATGCACGGAAAAGGTCATGGATTTCTCGTTGTATCAGAAATTCATCGATGATCTTGCCGAGTTCCCTGTACCGCTCAAAGTACTGCATTTTGCAGGCTTGGGGGAGCCGCTTCTTCACCCGCGCATTGCCGATATGGTTCGCTATGCGAAGGAAAAGAACATCGCGCAGACGGTGGACATCGTATCGAACGGCGCTCTGCTCAAAGATGGTC
>NZ_JBQNBV010000158.1:0-4003 GCF_052169755.1 Selenomonas sp.
TGCAGAGGCGCATCGAGCTGATCGCAGGGATGCTCAAGATGAAGAGCAAGGCGGACATCGACTTCCGCGATATTGAGATCACGTTCACGGCGAACATTCCCGCCAATAACCAGGAGCAGGCAGACATTGTGAAGACGCTTTACGGCCTTGTGTCGCAGAAGCGTCTTTTGTCTCTCTTGCCTTTTGTGACCGATCCCGCCGAAGAGCTTGAGGAGCTGAAAAGAGAGCAAGAGCAGGATGGCGCGGACGACTACGACGAACTGACGGGAGGCGCGGCCCATGACGAAGAAGGCGACGCCGACGGAAACGTATTGGCAGAAGCGTCAAAGGGAACTGGAAGAAGAGTGGAACAGAAAGAGCCGCCAAGAGATTGAGCGCGAGTTGAAAGCATACTATGAGCAGTCTCTCGCGCACATCGAGAAGGACATCCGGACGCTCTATCAGCGGTTCGCAACGGACAACGGAATGGACATGGCGGCTGCGCAACGTCTCCTCATGGGCAGCGAGTACCGCGTGTGGCGCATGGATTTGCAGGAGTACGTTGCGAAAATCAACGCGACAGGCGATAAGGAACTTCTGCGCGAGTTGAACACGCTCGCGATGCGCAGCCGTATCACGCGACTCGACGCGTTGCGCTCGGAAACCATCAAGGAAATGATTCAGCTCTCGGAAAAGACGGAACGCGCGATGAGCCGTTTTTTGCCATCGGCGTACAAGGACTTTTATTATCGCGGGCTTTACGAGATCGGCAAGACGCGAGGGCTTCGGAGTGCGGCGGGTGTTGTGGATGGCAAGCGCATTGAGGCTGTGCTGCGCACGCCATGGAGCGGCAAGAACTACTCGGAGCGCATCTGGCACAACAACGCCAAGCTCGGCGAAACGATCCAGCACAATATCATCGCCGCCGCTCATCGGGGCGTGCCTGTCGCCGACATGGTGCGTGATGTAAAGGAGCGCATGGGTGTCGGTACGAGCGACGCGACGAGGCTTGTGCGCACGGAGCTGAATTATGTGCAGAATCAGGCGGCGCTCGACTCCATCAAGGACGCGGGAATGACATACTACCGTTTTATTGCGACGCTCGACAGTCGCACGTCGCACATATGCAGGAGCAAGGACGGCGAGGTGTTCGCGGTGGATGACGCAGAGCCGGGTACGAACATGCCGCCGCTGCATCCGAGGTGCAGGAGCATCATTTCGGGCAGTCTCTATGCTGAGCACAAGCCGCGCAAGGGGACGCGCATCGCGAGAGATGAGCACGGGAAGAATGTTTTTGTGCCTGCGGGTATGCGGTATGAGGAATGGAAAAGTGTTTATATCGACAAGAAACAGACGGTAACACAGTGGCGTGGGAAATACGTCGCTTCGCAAGCGACAAATACAGCGGGAACGTTGAATGCCGTTGCGCAAAGTGGTACAATTTTAGTAGAACAGGCGCTTCGAGCGAATGCAACGAAACTGCAAGCATCGATGTCGGCGGATGATTACAATGAATATATTAACCTATTGAAAGACAACGAGGCGATTGCGCCTCTGTATACGCAGTATGCGGATGGCATTTCACTTGTCAAAAATGCTGCTAAAGGTGGATACTACGATCATCGTGCGAGTATTATTGAGTGGAGCTATCCCGATGCTCGTTACACGGCTACTGGAATGCATAAGTATAGCACCGTAGCGCATGAATTTGGGCACTATTTTGATAGATGTTTGCCGACATCTAAGTTGACCTTTAAGGAACTGGATGCGATAAATAAAACTGTGATGAAAATTTCTGATCATCGTATCAGTTTTAGCGATGAGTTTTTATCCGCGATGCGTGCGGATAGAACACACCTGCAAAAAGTTATTACTCCGTCGGTAAAGGCAGATTTCATAGCGCACGCATCCAGCGCAGGAGTACAAGATGCGGTCGATGGTCTTTTTTCTAACAGTCGGATAGTGTTTGGGCATGGCGAATCGTATTATAACTGGCGCTACAACCAGATAAAGAAATTTGGGCGTGAAAAAGATTTAAAATATGCTTATGAGGCAATGGGGTTTGACGCAAGCAACCAAGCAAAGGTCAGGAGGCATTGTAGAGTATACGAAGCGGCGAGCGAGGCGTGGGCAAATATCACCGCCGCGGTGACTTGCGGAGGTGAAGACTTAGAGTACGTCAAGAAATATTTGCCGAATAGCTATCGGGTGTTTATGGAGATTTTGGAGAAGGTGACACCATGAAAAATGATGAGGAGTATGCTGAGGATGATCGTCTTTTCCTTGGTGATGAAGAGCCAACAACGGAATTCGAGAAAGCCCTAAAAATGTATGATGATCATTTTGAAGGGACGTTCCCAACGATTCCGCTGTGTTGGGGGCGGTCCGAGGAGGAAGTGATCGACATCATCCAACAATGTCTTGCCAAAGATAAGGATGTGTACGAGATGGGGATTCTGCCTGAGCCGTCGATTGATTTGTGTTATTGAGGGTGATGCTATGGCAAACTTCAAGCTGATCTACCAGATATTGACGCTCTTGGACAAATACCTCGACCATGAGGAGCCCGACTGGTCAAAACTCTCGGCAGAGCATTTCAAGGTCACAGAGAAGCGGTTCACGCATATCATGCTCATGCTCTACGAGGCGGGCTACCTCGGCGGCATCGAGCCGATCCCCTTGGGCGGCAATGCGTATGACTTCAAGCCGATAAACCCGTCCATCACGCTTCGCGGCATGGAGTACCTTGAGGAGAACACGACGATGAAGAAAGCGTATCGGCTGCTGAAAGGCATTAAGGATATTACGCCGAGAAATTTAACTGCATAGGAAAAAGCACTTTGCGTATGCTGCAAGGTGCTTTTCTTATGCCTGTTTTTAGGAGGTGGTGCCATGCCTGAAAGTGTAATGATTGACGCAGTACGATATGCGATTCTACGCGTCAAAGAACCGCTGCTTCTTGAGGGGCGCGAGTGCAACGCTGTGGTGGAATACAACACAGCGCAGATCAAGATGTTGGAAGGCGGGAATATCGGCGAAGGCAACAAGGCGAAACTGCTCATGCACGAGATTGTTCATGCGATTCTCTTTGAGCGTGGCTTGACTGAGCACGCGGGGGATGAAGAGCTTGTTTCGGAGCTTGCGGCGGGTTTTGTGAACCTTGTACGAATGAATCCGCATCTGATGGAGTTTTTGCAAGGATAGGAGGCGCGAGTATGTGCGGCATACGATCTCCGGCGCAGATGAGCGTCGACCGAGGGAAAATGATAACGAAGGAGAATGAATATGGCAGAGGATATGTTTGATTTCGATTTGCAGCTCTTCGCGGGCGGCGATGGCGGCAGCGAGGGGAGCTCTGGCGGTACGGAGGGCAATCCTGCGGGTGCGACTGACGCAGGAGGTGGTGAGAACAAGCCGACGGGCGAACCTGCACAGGACAAGACGGAAGATACGCAGGCGAAGATTGACGCCGCTGTTGCCGCCGCTAAGACGAAGTGGGAGAAGGACTACCAGAAGAAAGCCGCAGCGGCGCAGAAAGAGAAGGAGCGACTCTCGAAGCTCTCCGAGGACGAGCGCAAGGCTGCAGAGCTGGAAAACAGTCGCAAGGAGCTTGAGGCGAAGGAAGCCGAGCTGAAGAAGAAGGAACTCAAGCTTGAAATGGTCAAGGTGCTCGCCGACCGCAAGATTCCCGTGCAGTTCATGGACTATCTCATCGCCGAGGATAACGAAAGCACGCTTTCACGCATCACGGCTTTCGAGAAGGAATTCAAGAAGGCGGTCGAGGCGGGCGTGAACGAGAAGCTCAAAGGCAAGACGCCGCCGGCTGGAGCAAGTGCCGGAAGCGCGTCGGGGGCTGCGGGCGGCGCAGGCGTGACGAACGGCTTCTTTGACGCCATCTACAAGAATCAGGTCAAGAGATAAGGAGGACATACGAAATGGGAGATACGACGTATTTGAAGGAGAATTTGCAGGGATTCGTCCCAACGCCGACGGCAGCGGAGATCATCGCGGACGTGGTGCGCGG
>NZ_JBQNBV010000159.1:0-4001 GCF_052169755.1 Selenomonas sp.
TACTATGAAAGTCCAAGAAGTCAAGCCCGAAGGGCGCCGACTGATTGGGTAACTTTCATTAAGGGCGGGGCACAATGTCTACGAAGTGGACGTTTGTGCGTGCAGCTTACTATGAAAGTCCAAGAAGTCAAGCCCGAAGGGCAGATGAAGGTGTCTACACAAAAGGCAAATAGATAATTTATCAAAAACGATCAGAAAAAAATATTTTAAAGCAGGGAAAAATATTTTTTTAGAGAATTCAGATAGTAAGAAGTCCTTAGGAATCCATACGATGTTGGGAGGGACGAATCATGCGAAAAGTGTTTTTGTTTATCTTCTGTACTTTGCTGCTTCTTCCGATAGCTTTAGCGGGGGCGGCTCCGCAGCTGCCTACGGCGCCGCAGACGGGCGGCATGGAGACTCGTTTGAAGCTTTTGCAGGGGGATTGGCTCAATCCGAAAGGGCATCTCGTGCTGGAGATCAAGGGGCGAAAGATCAATGGCTGTGAGATCGTGAATTACGAGGATCTCGTCGATCGCACCACTATGGGCACGACAGTTTTCTGGGTTCTTGAAGCAGAGGGTGAGCGCAAACTGCAGATGGATTGGCGAATTTTTGGTGATGAAAACGATTATATATTCCTCGATGGCAGTTTGATGCTGCGCCGCGATGGTTCTTTGTGAGGGGATGCTGCAAGCGTTTCTTTGAAAATAGGGAAAGCCCCATGCACTCGACATTTATCGGGTGTATGGGGCTTTTTGCCGGATACTTTCCGGCGGTCAATACTGCTGCATTTCGTTCAGCAGTTTGAGTTTCATTTCGTAGTAGGCGGGACTCATGTCGAGATAGTGCGTGTGTGGGTTTTCGAAGCGCTGTTCTTCCTGCCAGATTTCTTTTTCTAGCTGTTCCTTGACGTAGGCGCGGATGTTTTCGAGCGACGGCTGCTTTGACACGCATTTGCCGTCCTTGATGACGTCTTCTTGCAGTTCGTGCGCCGTGCAGTTCGTGAAGAAGCGGTGCTTCCACGGCTTTTTGGGGTCGATGTAGCGATAGGGCTTCGTCATGTCGGGCGTTTCGTCGGCAAGCGTCAGCAGGTCGGCGATGGCGTGCCCTTCTTCGTCATAGATACGATAGACTTTTTTTTGTCCGGGGTTTGTGATTTTTTCGACGGTTTCGGACACTTTGATTTTTGGCAGAGTTTCACCGTCTTTTTCTACGGAGGCGAGTTTGTAGACGGCGCCGAATACAGGCTCGCTTTTCGATGTGATGAGCCTTTCACCGACGCCGAATGCGTCAATCTTGCCGCCTTGCGCGTTGAGGATCGAGGAGATCGTGTATTCGTCGAGACTGTTCGAAGCGATGATTTTGCAGTCGGAGAGATCGGCGTCGTCGAGCATGATGCGCACACGCTTGGAGAGATAGGCGAGGTCGCCCGAGTCGATGCGCACGCCTTTGAGTCGTTTTTTGAGCGGTGCGAGCACCTCTTTGGCGACGCGGATGGCGTTCGGCACGCCGGAGTGTATGACGTCGTAGGTATCGACGAGGAAGACGGCGTTGTCGGGGTACGTCTCGGCATATTTCTTGAATGCCGTGTATTCGTCGTCATAGTACATGACCCAGCTGTGCGCCATCGTGCCGCTGACGGGGATGCCGAAGAGCTGGCCCGCGAGCACCGTCGCCGTCGACGCCGCGCCGCCGATGTAGGCGGCGCGTGCGCCGTAGACGGCGGCGTCGACGTTGTGTGCGCGGCGTGCGCCGAAGTCGGAGACGATGCGCCCGCCTGCCGCTCGCACGATGCGGCGCGTCTTCGTCGCGATGAGCGACTGGTGGTTGATCTCGGCGAGGAGCGCCGTCTCGACGAGCTGTGCGTCGATGATGGGCGCGGTCACGGTGAGGATCGGCTCTTCGGGGTACATGATCGTGCCCTCGCGAAATGCGCGGATGTCGCCCGTGAAGCGGTAGTGCGCGAGGTAGTCGAGGAAGTCTTCGTCGAAGAGCGAGAGCGAGCGCAGATAGTCGATGTCAGCGGCGGAAAAGTGCATCGCCTCGATGTATTCGACGATCTGCTCAAGCCCCGCGAAGATGGAGAAGCCGCCGCCGTCGGGGTGGCGGCGGAAGAAGACGTCGAAGGAGGCACGTGCTTTCCTAGCCTCCTCGCCCTCGCGGAAATAGCCGTACGCCATCGTCAGCTCGTAGAGATCCATCATCATCGTGATGTTGCGCGATTCAAACTGTGCCATTGAGATTGTCCTTTCTTTTCGATGCCGCAGGAGCGGCGAATCGGTCGCTTCTTGTCGACGAAAACGGGAGAAACCGCCGACTTGCTCGACGGTTTCTCAAGGAAGTGCTGAATTTATCAAGGATTTCTATATTCCTTTATCGGGGAAACAGCGTCGTTCCTTAAAAGTACAGGTCAATCCTCGTCCTCCAGGAACTTGCCGAGTACGTAGAACGTGCCGTGTCCCTTGGCGTAGATCTTGCCGTCCTCGTCCTTGATCTCACTCTCCAAGGTCATCGCGTGCTTGCCGTCGTGCAGACAGACGCCCGTCGCGATGATCGTCTTGGCGAGCGGCACGGCGTGCATGAAGTCCATTGAGAGCGACATCGTCACGACCTTCTTGTTTCGTGCAAGTGCGGCGGCGCCCATCGCCGTGTCGGCGAGCGTCATCAGAACGCCGCCATGCACGATGTTGTAGAGGTTCGTGTGCTCCGGCTCGATCGTCAGCCGAAGCTCGACCGTGCCGTCGTTTTTCGGCACGACGCCTGCGTGCAGGTACTCGATGAACGGATTGAGGTGGTAAAACCGAATGATCTCCTGTTGTCTTTGTGTCAAAGGGAAATCCATAAGAAGCCTCCTTATTTTTCCTCAAGCGTCTCCTTATTTTTTGAAGAGCGACGTTTTTTCGATGCGGGGCGCGTCACGAGGAACGCGGTCGCGTATGCCGTGATGGGTATGGCGAAGAGCAGTCCGATGCTGCCGATGAGTGAACGGACGATCTCCGTTGCGATCATGTCGAGGTTTGCGATATGGACGAAGGAGAGGTTCGGCTGCGAGAAGAGCAGCAGCATCAAAGGCAGTGCGCCGCCGATGTAAGCGAGTACGAGTGTGTTCGCCATCGTGCCCATGACGTCGCGCCCGACGGCAAGCCCCGAAGCGACGAGCACGGTGAACGATGTTTTGGGCGCGAGGTTTTTCATCTCGCACTGCGCGGACGCGATGGACACGGCGACGTCCATGACCGCGCCGAGTGCGCCGAGGACGATGCCGGAAAAGAGCAGCTCGCGAAAGTCGACATCCTTCAGATACAGTACCTTGAGCATCCCCGCGTGCTCCTCGGCGATGCCTGTCAAATAGGTGAAGTGGATCGCAAGGAGTGCGAGCAGCCCTGCGACGAGGATGCCGCCGATCGTGCCGATGATCGCGCCAGCCGACTTCATATTGACGCCGTTGACCACGAGCTGTGTGCTGAGCGTGATAGCGGAGCCGATGAGAAATGTCCAGAGCAGGATGTGCGTCGGCGAGAAGAGGATCAGCGATATGAGTCCTTTGGCGATGAGAAAGACGGCGAAGAGCAGCACGCAGAGCGCCTTTAGCCCTGTTACACCGCCGAAGAGGATCAAGACGAGCGCAAATCCCAAGAGCAGCCAGAGAACGCCGGGCAGACGGTCGTAATCGACGATGGCGTAGGTTCCGTGCTCTTCGCGCACGAGGATGCTCTCGCCCTCCTTCGGATGGATGTCAAATGCAGGATTGTTGAGTGTGCGATGGACGATGCGTGCTTCTTCGCCTTCGGCGGGACCGGAGTCTAAGCGAACCGTCACATAATATTTTTCGCTGCCCGGTGCGAATTTTTCCATATCGTTCGCACTTTTTTCGACAGCGAGGATCTGCGCCTTGTACGTCGGCGGCTCGTCTCCTTCGCCGCCCGGCAGGTGGAAAAGCCCGTAAACGGCGAGGGAAAGGAAAAAGCAAAAGGCAAGAAATGCGCTCAAACGGCGCGGCTGCGGTTGGATTTTCATAG
>NZ_JBQNBV010000160.1:0-3956 GCF_052169755.1 Selenomonas sp.
TCTACAAAGTGGACGTTTGTGCGCTAAGCTTACAATGAAAGTCCAAGAAGTCAAGTCCGCAGGACGCAGGCTGATTGGCGTCTACCGCTTCCCCACCCACAGGACGCCGTCGGGGCTGTCCCATGCGCCGAAAGGCGCACCCGGACGAAGGAGCATCGCCTGCCCCTTCGCGAGCAAGTCTCCTTCGGGCGTCCGCAAATCGTCCATAGCATCGTTCACGAGATGCCATGCGCCATTTTGCCTTGATATGTACGCCTTGACGGTACGATCCCGCGCTTTTTCATCGGGGAATACGTTTTCCATGAAGTGCCACAAAAAGAGCGGCAGACCGTCGTAGATGTTCAAAAGTCCGGACTGCAGCCATTGCCCTTCCTTGCCGCGCACGCGGCGCAGACGCTTTACATGCAGTACACGGCGTTCGGGCACAGCAGCGCCGCAGAAGGGGCAGCGCGGCGCTTTCGTATCGTGCAGGACAAAAAATTTCTCCGGACAATGCGGATTTACGCACGGCTGCAGAAGATCCCACGTCTTGACGAGCGCTTTCTCCCACTCAAACGCCGACGGGCGCGCTTCCGGCTCGTGCAGACCATCGACGAAAGCGCGCAGGAAGAGTTTTTCAAGGTACGGCCCTAAATCGTGGATCGTGACCTTCAGCCCTTCGGGGCGATTGGAGCGGTCGGTCGGATGCTCGGCGAAGAGCGCCTTTTCTCCGTAGATCAGAAAGTCAGCCTCTTCGGCGGGCAGGTCGTAGTTCTTCGGCCCTTCGAGCGGATGACGCTTGAGCAGATATTGATAGAGAAGCACGGGCAGCGCGAAGAGATCCGTCAACAGGCTCGGGGCGACGCGGCGCACATCGCCGGCAGAAAGCTCCATTGAGGCGAGCACTTCAGGCGCGATGTAGCCCTTTGTCCCTGCGACCTCGGGCGGATACAGGCCGGGCACGACAAGAGAGTCGATGTCGATGACGACGCAGCTGCCGCTCTTGGGATCGACGAGGACGTTGTTGCACGAAAGATCGGAATGCGCCAGCCCCGCTTGATGCATACGGCGCACGGCGCGTGCGAGCGCGATGGATAGCCGCAGCATGGTTTGAAAGCTGCCAAGTTCGTCCTTTTTCAGATACTTGCGCACGCGGCTCGTGAACCAATTTCCTTTCTTGTCCCTGCCGGCGAGATCAATCTGACTGGAAGCTTCGCGCCCGAAAAAGAAGTTCTTTGGATAGGCGGGGCAGACGATGCCGAACTCCGGCTTGACGACGAGCGCCGTCGGCCAGCAAAAAAGATCAGCGAAGTATGTCGCCGCTTCCACCGTATTGCCGCGCGCGCCGCCCTTCGTTTCCGCAATCGTCGGATTGTAGCGTCCGATGATCGCCGTCAGCCGATCGACGAGCGCTTCGTCAACGATGTCCGGATTTAGAAAGAACTGCACGACGTAAGATTTGTCGGGGGCAAAGTATGTGTATTTCATGCCGCCCTGCGGCGGATTTTCCGTAACGACGTAAGGAATCCTTCTGCCGTCGGCGAGGATGGCTTCTCTGACCCTAGGCATGACCTGCATCTCCCCACGAGAGCAGCGCAAGCGTGCGGTCATCGAAGGAACCGCGCGTCAAATAGTTGTCCAGCCAGATCTTCAGCCGTTCCGCACGCGAAGCGACATCCTTTAGGCTCGTATCCGCAACAGCCAGAGACAGCACATGCGCACGCTGCCACAAGGCTTCTTGCGTCGTTCCCAACGCGCGGCAAAGATGCTCGGCGGAATGCAGCGCAACGCGCGTTTCCTTGTCATTGACCCACGGGACGGCTTCGGGCTGCGGCAGGCTGCGCAAAAATTCGATGTCGTCGCGCGTAAACATTTCATTGTCCTGCACATTCGGCAAAACGCCGTTGAGCATAAGATCGAGATAGAGACGGTGCAGCTCCTGCGCATTGAAGTAGTCGTCTGCAACGCCGTCCGTCATCGTGAGGACGAGATCGTAAGCTCCGCGCGTGACGAGCGTCCGACGCTGCAAATTTGAGACGTCCGTCATGGCTTCGCTCGTCAGAAAGTCCGTCTCGCCTGAGAAGTCGCCGCTGTCGGGCTTGCCCATGAGCTTCACGGCGCTGCCGCAGGGCGCGTGCGTATTGACGGCACAGGTCATGCCGTCGCCAACTTGGCACGAGAGTATGAGAAGCTCCGCGCACTCGGGGACAGGCACGACGACGGTAACAAGGAGCGTCGCGGCAAAGTCGGAGAGGGCGATGTCGCGGCCGAGGAGCTTCGTGTACGCCGCCCTGCCGCATCGCTCGTAAAACGCCGCCAAGACGGCACGCCGCGCGGCGAGAACGCCTTCGTGCAGCGCCGCGCTGAGCTTCGCGCATGCCTCAACGAACGCCGCATCATCTGTGGGAAGCGCGAAAGCGGTGCGCTGTTCGGCGCCTGCTGCATCCAGGGTGCGAAGCTGCTCGTAGATCGCGCCTACGGCAGCCTCGCTCGCCGCACGCGCACCGACGCGCGAGAAGCGCTTCGAGCCTGCCCCGTCGGAAACAGCGACGATGGCGATGCCGCCGGTCTCCGCTGCCGCGAACCAGTCATCGCAGTTCGTGCCGTCGTGCTTGTGCTTCTTGCCGCGCACACGCGACGCGATGAAGTCTGCCGTACCGAGCCTGCGTTCTTCTTTCATATACTCCGGCGCAGCGTCCGGCTCATCCGTCGGTACAGGGTGATACTGCCAGAGCGATGCCGTATGCGCCAGTACCGCCGCATCGCTCAGAGCCGCAGGCTCCTCGTCGGCGGCAGGCGGCGCATCGCCCGCTTCGCTCGTCCCAGCGGCTGCGCCTTTTTCAAAAGGCGCATTTTCCGCAGTTTCCCCGCTTTTTTCCTCTTCTGGCACCGTACCCATGAGCGCCTGTTTTTGCGCATCTGCCGCCTGCGCCAGAGCGGCGGCTTCCTCTTTTCCCGTCAAAGCGTCTGCACCCCTTCCACACGCCAGCCATCCATCCCGCTCAAGGGACGACCGTAAAGCCTTTCGGCGGCGGCGGCAGCTCAATCGCCGCACCGGGCTTTGCGTCGAGACTCTTCGACGACATCTTGATCGAGCCGGAGACCCATGCGAAGAACTTCGCCATATCGCCTGCCGAAAGACTATTCATCATCAGCACGTTGTCCGTGATCTGCTTCAAATAGCTTGTATCCGCATCCGCACCCGCCGCACACGCGATGATGTTGCCGAGCTTGAGCGACTTAATCTCCGCCGCTGCCTGCCGAAAATCCTCCAAGTCGGTCGGATTGCCGTCCGTCAGCAGGAAAACGAGCGGCCGCCAATCGCCCTTCTGCGTCTCCGTATTCTTCCGCACCTCCGTGCGCACACATTCCGCGAGGAGCTTCAAGGCGCCGCCCATCAGCGTGCAGCCCTCCGCCTCAAGGCGAGGCTCCTTGAAGAGCATGAGTTCCGTGAGCTTCGTCGTCTGCTTCACCTGACTTGCAAAAGTGATAACCGAAAGATACGCCGTCTCAAGCGCCTGCGGGTCGCCGCGAAGCTCCGACAAAAGCGCCTTGATCCCCTGCCGAACCGCCTCAATCGGCTCGCCCATCATCGATCCCGAGCAATCCAAAAGCAAATACACCGGCAGTCTGCGTCCATAATCCGCCATGAATGGCACCTCCCATGATCTTAAAGCAAATCCTTTTTATTTTTAAGAAAGCACGAATACATGCAGCCGCGCATCTGTGCAAATCTGAGCGACTTCATTGGATCCATACTTCTTTAAGGAATCACTGATAAATTCAGCCGCCCATCTTCACACATCTGTGCTGTCCTCTCATCGTCGTCAAATCCTCGACGTAGCACCGCTACGTCTGCGGCTTGTCTCCTCGATAGATACAGCACATCTGTGCAAATCTGGACGACCTCATTTTATCAGCGCTTCCTCAAGTATAGCACTGAAAATTTCTTTCAGGCAACCTTTTCTATTTCAAAG
>NZ_JBQNBV010000161.1:0-3922 GCF_052169755.1 Selenomonas sp.
CATCACAAGGAAGTATTCTTGTCTATGGCGAAATGCTAGATAGAGGGCTTTGATGGGGTGGATTTATAAAAGCGAGGAGATGATATTCATGAAGAGCGATAGTGAAAAGTTCTATGAAGATTTCCAGCGTTTTTTGGTGGAGACAGGACGTGAGGAGCCGCGTGAGGCGGAGATGGAGGATTTGCTGCAGGAGTATGTGGAGGTGTTCAATGAAAGAGCGCGAACGCTTCAGCCGATGGTGGATGAGGTGTCTGCCGATGCATTTTTGGATCGTGCGCAGGCGGCAAGGAGTCGGTGGGAGCGTTTGAAGTGGATTCAGAAGGGGTGGTCTTTGAGCTGCAGCAAAAATTTTTCAAAGCGTGCGAAGGACATCTTTATTTCATGTGATTCGTATAGACGATTTTGTACATGGCAATCATCCGATATAGATGAAACGACTTTTTGCTTGCATTGAATGGTCTGGTCAGATTTAATATATATGCGGAAAATTCACTTGACGAATGCGGATGGTTTTCCTATACTAAAGGAAAACTTGGGTAGCTTTTGCGTCGTCGGGGATGGGGCTTTGGTTGCCTGCCGAAAAATAGATAAAGGATGCGGTCTTCATGCGGTTTTCCATAGGGGAGAAGAACGAGGGCGTGCGATATGTCGCAGGAGCTGTCGTTTTTTATTTTGTGCTCATTTCGTTCTACATCAATATCGGCGAGGATATGACGCCGGCGAATTATCTGCCGTGGTTTCTGCCGGTGATCGGTGCGCTCGTGCTTTTTCAGTACGGTGCGCGTGTGCGGCTTTTTTCGCTGAACCATGCGCCGCATCTCTTTGCGGGTGTGGCGTGGTGTGTGACGTTTCCGCTGCTGTATTCGTGGTCGTATGATACGCCGTGGTACGTTTCTCTCATACGGCTCGATTTTCTCTGCGGCACGGGGATTTTTCTTTTGCTTTCTTCTTTGCAGTCTTTGGCGTTTGACGGGAAAAAGCTGGTGCGCTTTGTCGCGGCGCTTTTTGCGGCGCTTGATTTTTTGTGTCTGGCAATTCCTTTTGTGCAGGTCGTTTATTTTTCCATCTACCAGCATTGTTTGACGCCGGCTTCTCTTATGGCGCTTTATTTGACGAATCCCGACGAGAGTGTCGATTTCATGGAGGCAATGCTTGGCATTCCGGCGATGGTCGGCATTGTGTTCGCCTTTTTGCTGTTTTTGTGGCTCTGTTATCGCGGCAATATGCGTCAGGCGCGTCATCTGGGGGCGCAGCCGCTGACGGCGGGCAAGCGGGCGGCGCTTTCGCTTCTCACGCTCGTTCTGGCTGTCTACATTCCGTTTTTCGTGTTCCCGGAGACTTCGATTGTTTTGAGTTGGAAGGAAGTCTCTGCATACGTCGCCGAGACGCAGGAATATGGTGCGCACCATGATGAGCGGTTTGCTGATCTCAGGCTCGATGCGCCCGAGAATGTGCTTTCCGCCAAGGCTCCGGGCACGGTGATCGTCGTCATTGGCGAGTCGGCGTCGCGCACGTTTATGAAGGCGTATACGCCGAGCTTTCCTTTCGACGATACGCCGTGGCTCGGTGCGCGCATGGAAGATCCCGATTTCGTCGTGTTTCGCCACGTGTATTCTTGCTGGTCACAGACGGTGCCTGTCTTGCAGCGTGCGCTGACGGAACAGAGTCAGTACAACGACAAGGAGTTTTACAACTCGACGTCGCTCATTGACGTGGCGAAGAAGGCGGGCTACGATACGTACTGGTTCAGCAACCAAGGTCGCTACGGGCAGTACGACAGCGCGATCACGCTCGTTGCAAAGACGGCGGATCGTGCGGAGTGGGTTGACGACTCGTACCTCTTTACGGAGAAGTATGATGAAAAT
Organism: Selenomonas sp.; assembly: GCF_052169755.1. Taxonomy (GTDB): domain Bacteria; phylum Bacillota; class Negativicutes; order Selenomonadales; family Selenomonadaceae; genus Selenomonas. Next base: position 1,866 of record NZ_JBQNBV010000161.1, read on the forward strand.
CTTCTGGCGTATCTGCCGCAAATCGATCCGACGAGGAACAACTTCATCGTGCTGCATATCATGGGCAGTCACATCTACTACAACAACCGCTATCCGGCGTCGTTCAGCCGCTGGGTCAACGAGGCGGGCGGCGCGGCTACGAATGCTGAGTCGTATGCGAACAGTATTCTCTATACGGACGACAATTTGCGCCGCGTCTTTGAGTATGCGCGCGATCATCTGAATTTGCAGGCGATGGTTTATTTCTCCGATCATGGCGAGGATCTTGAGATCTCGCATAATCCCGATGTGTTCAACTTCCACATGGTGCGCATCCCGATGTTCGTCTACCTCTCGCCTGCGTATCAGGCGGCGGAGCCGCAGGTCTTGGAGACGCTTCGAAGCCATGAGAGTCAGTATTTCACGAACGACATGATTTACGATACTGTCGCCGGGATCTTGTGTGCGCAGTCGAACCACTACGATGCGACGCAGGACTTTTCGTCGCCTGCATATCGTTTCACGCGTGATAATTTGACGACGATGCTCGGGCAGCATCCGTTGACGGAGGATGTGGAGGAAGGACGATGATCTTCCTCTCGATGCTGTTTTTGGGAGCGCTTATCGGCTTCGTCGGCGCGGGCGGCGCGGGCGTCGTCATCACGCTCTTGACCGTTGGCTTTGGCGTGCCGATTCATACGGCGCTCGGCGTCGCACTCGCTTCGATGGTGTTCACGATGATTTCGGGCGCGGTCAGCCACTTCCGCGAGGGCGAGGTCGTTGTAAAGACGGGCGCGGCGCTTGGCGCGGGCGGCGTCTTAGGCGCACTTTTGGGCGCGGAGGTGTCGAACGTGATGCCGTCCGAAGAGCTTGGTTTCATGACGGCGCTGATGCTGCTTTTGTCGGCGTTTACCCTCTATATGAAGGTCTATCGCGCCGATTTCCTCGATCGCTTTTTCCATGTGCGCGAGTCGATGCTTGCGGGGAAGAAGCTCGTCGTCTATGGGGTTTTGCTCGGCTTCATCAACGGCTTCTTGTCGGGGGCGTTCGGCATCGGTGCGGCGGCGTTTATCCAGCTCACGCTGCTCTGTGTGTTTGGCGTGCCGCTTCTGCAGTCGATCGGCACCTGTATGATGGTCATTCTGCCGATTTCGGCAGCGGGCGGGCTGGGCTATATGATGAACGGGAGGCTCGACTTCAATATTTTCATGCAGACGCTTTTGGGCCTAATGATAGGGGCTTTCGTCGGAGCAAAATGCACACATCTCGCTCCACGTCCGCTTTTGAAGGCTGCCATCGTGGCGATGCCGACGGTCGGCGGCTTGATTATGCTGATTTTCCATTGAAAAACTGCTATTTGTTCTCATTATTGGAGAAAATGGTGGTTTTTTTCTTATTCCCGCCGAAAACATCATGGACTAGGGAGAAAAGTCGTGGTATAATGATGTCGGAGGGAAAAGAATGGAAGTAAGAGAAAAAATGCGCGAATGTACACAGGATGCTATAGAGGCGCTTGACGGGGATGTTCGCTGTGTGAGTGTGCGTCTTGCAAACGGCGCACAGAGGCTTGCTGCGATGGATGAGAAACTTGCAGAGTTTGATGCACATTTTGCGGCGCTTGATCGTCGGTTTGCTGACCTCGATGCGCGTTTTGCGGCGTTCAATGCGCACTATGAAGCGATGCGCGGGCAGATCTCTGCGCTGGAGAAGGAGACGCAGAAAGCCTGTCGCATGACGCAGGAGATGCGGCGAGGTACGGCGTATATCGACGCGCGACTGGAGGCGCTTGAGATGGCGGCTCTGGCTGCCGAGCTGATACCGCAGAAGCACCTGCTTTTGAAAGAGAGCGGCGGGAGAGACGTCCTTCATTGAGTGTTGTCGGCAATTTTGATTGCGGCAGATATGCAGCATGGCGACACATGAAACGACCGTACACAAGCCGGAAGGGGCTGGTGTGCGGTCGTTTCATTTTGCCAAAATAAAGGAAGAACACAGAGGAATCTTTCGGGATATATGTCCTCACGCCTTACAGAAACCTAGCCAATCAGTCTGCGCCCTTCGGGCTTGACTTCTTGGGG
>NZ_JBQNBV010000162.1:0-3862 GCF_052169755.1 Selenomonas sp.
TCGTTCTTTCCATGCTCGAAGAAAAGGTGTCGCTTGATTTCATCATGCGAGTGACGAAGCTGACGGCAGCACGGGTGCGCGAGATCGCCGCGCCGCATGGCTATATGATTTGAGGAGAACTAAGATACAATGACGATATTGGAAGCTGCACGCCGCAGGGCGGAGCAGGGGGAGAGGCTGAGCCTTGCGGACGCCTTGGCGCTCTACGAGGAGAACGACCTTCTTTTTCTCGCGGATGCGGCGCGGCGTGCGAAGGAACGCGCGAGCGGCAGGAGCGTTTTTTTTAATGTGAACCGCCATATCAATCTGACGAATATCTGTACGTCGGGCTGCCCCTTGTGCGCCTTTCAAGTGGCGGAAGGCGACAGTCATGGCTATGTGATGGAGGAGGCGGACGTCGCGCGCGTCCTTGCTGAGGCGAAGGAGGTCAAGCGGCTCGGCGAGATCCACATCGTCTCGGCGCTTCATCCGACGAAGCCTTTCGACTACTATCTCGGCGTTGTGCGCCAGGTCAAGGCGGCTCTGCCCGATGCCGACATCAAGGCGTTCACGCCCGTCGAGATCGTGCATTTTGCCGAGATGACGGGAAAGAGCGTCAAGGATGTGCTCGCACGTCTGCAGGAGGCGGGGCTTTCTTCGCTTCCGGGCGGCGGCGCGGAGATCCTCGCGGATCGCGTGCGCACGATCATCTGTCCGAAGAAGGCGACGGCCGCCCAGTGGATCGAGACGATGAAGGCCGCGCATTCTCTCGGCATACGCACGAACGCGACGATGCTCTACGGTCATGTGGAGACGATCGAGGAGCGCTTGCAGCATCTCGTCACTTTGCGCGACATCCAGGACGAGACGGGCGGCTTCCAGGCGTTCGTTTCTTTCCCGTTCCATCCGGCGAATACGCAGCTTGCGAAGGACTATGCGCTGGAGCGCGTCGGCTCGTGGGAGGACATGAAGATGATGGCGCTCTCGCGCCTTATCCTCGACAATATCCGCCACATAAAGGCGTTTTGGATCATGCTGACGATGCCCGTGGCGCAGCTCGCCTTGGGCTTCGGCGCGGACGATCTCGACGGCACGATCGGCGAGGAGAAGATCATCCACGCGGCGGGCGCCAAGACGGGCACGGGCATCACGCGCGAAAGGCTCTGCCGCATCATCCGCGAGGCGGGCTACGAGCCTGTGGAACGCGACACATTCTATCACGCGTTGGCGAGCGGAGAGGAGGAAGCGTAATGCGCCTGACGGAAAAGGAGGGCGAGGCTCTTCTCCTCGCACAAGATCCGATCGCGCTCGGCCGCGATGCCGACGCCGTGCGGTGCGCGCGCTACGGCAACCGCACGACGTTCATCGTCGACCGCAACATCAACTATACGAACATCTGCCGCAATGAGTGCAGCTTCTGCGCCTTCTACCGCCGCTTGGACGCGGCGGACGCCTATCTGCTCTCCTACGAGGAAATTCTCGAAAAGGCGCGTGAGACGGTCGAGGCGGGCGGCACGCAGCTGATGATTCAGGGCGGTCTGCATCCGGAGCTGGGTCTTGCCTATTACGAGGAAATGCTGCGCCTGTTGAAGCGCGAGTTTCCCATGCTGACGATCCACTCGTTCACGGCGACGGAGATCCTCTACTTCGCAGAGAAGGCGGGGCTTTCCGTCGAGGAGACATTGAAGCGCCTGCAGGCGGCGGGACTCGACAGCCTGCCGGGCGGCGGCGCGGAGATCCTCGTCGACCGCATCCGCAAGAGGATTGCGCCGAAGAAGATCATGACCGACGATTGGCTGCGCATCATGAAGACGGCGCACACGATCGGCATGGAGAGCACGGCGACGATGGTCATCGGCTTCGGCGAGACGATGGCCGACCGCATCGAGCACATGGAGAAGGTGCGCCGCTTGCAGGACGAGACAGGCGGCTTCCGCGCCTTCATCACATGGACGTTTCAGCCCGGCCACACGGAGCTTGGCGGCGAGAAGACAAGCTCGTGGGACTACTTGACGACGCTGGCTTTGACACGGCTCTACCTCGATAACATCGCGCACATCCAAGGCTCGTGGGTCACGCAGGGCGAGCGCATCGGGCAGCTGACGCTGGGCTTCGGCGCGGACGACCTCGGCAGCATCATGCTCGAAGAGAACGTCGTCAAGGCGGCGGGCACGCGCTACGAGATGTCGATTCAAAAGATGGTGCGCCTGATTCAAGGCGCGGGCAGAGAAGCCGCGCAGCGCGATACGGAGTACCGTGTTTTGAAAACCTTCAGCGAAAGGAGCGAATAAATGGCACAGCAAGAAATTCCCGCCGCATCGTTCGGCGTCGTCGGCGGCTCGGGCACGCTTTCGAGCGATTTTCCCGCGCGTCTTCCCGATGAGGATATAGAAATTCTCGCCGACAATCTCATCTTCGACACGCCCTACGGCAAAAGCCCCGCGTTTCGCCTGTTCTCGGTCGGCGAGGTGCGTGCGCTATCTTGTCGTATGCACGGCTGGCGCTCGGGCGTGACGCGTGCCGACGCTTCGCGCCAGGTCTTCTGGGTCTTCCGCGAGGCCGGTGTCGTGCGCGTCCTCTCCGAGGGCGGCGTCGGCACGGCGAATCATTTGCTTGATCCGCGCGATTTCCTGATTCCCGACGACTATCTCGACCTCTCGAACCGCAAGGACGTCATGCTCGACGGCAGGTATCTGCTCATCATGCGCGATGCCCTCTGCCCCGAGCTTCGCGCTTCGCTTCTGGCGGCGACGAAGAAGCGCTTTTCGGGGCGCATCTTCGACCGCGGCATTTACGCGTGCACGGACGGACGCCACTTCGAAAGTCCTGCCGAAGTCGCCATGCTCAAGGGCTGCGCCGACATCATCGGGCAGAGCATCTGCCCCGAAGTCTATCTCGCGCGTGAGATCGGCGCGTGCTATGCGGGGCTTTACTACGTCGTGAACTACGGCGAGGGCATCCGCCCCAAGTGGTCGTACGGCACGATGAAGGATATCTTCTACGACGACGCGCCGATGATCGGCGAGGTGCTCGCAGAAACGATTCGGGAAACGGCGGCGAAGGAGCGCCATTGCGAGTGCCTCGCGCTTCGCAAGGAAACACTGTTGAAGGACGTCTACAACGAGGCGTCGGCGAAGGGTTAGGGATGTGCGGAATTTCTCCGCACCTTCTCCATGAAAGGGAGGGCTTCTCCTTTGGACATCAAGGTCGTGGCGTACTTTTTGGGGCGCATCGCGCAGGCGGAAGGATTGATCTTCCTCGTGCCGCTCGCCGTTTCCCTGTGGTATGCCGAATCCTCTCGCTTGCCGCTCTTCGCTGCCGCCCTCTTGAGCGCGGCGGCGGGCACGGCGCTCCGCCGCGCGGGACAAGAGCCGGGCGAGCGCCTGACGCTTCGCGAGGGCATCGCCATCACGGGCGGCGGCTGGCTTCTGGCGACCTTCCTCGGCATGCTGCCGTACCTTCTGGGCGGTTATCTCGGCTACCTCGACGGCGTCTTTGAGAGCATCTCGGGCTTCACGGGCACGGGCGCGACCGTCGTCACTGACATCGAGGCTCTGCCGCAGGGCGTGCTCCTCTGGCGAAGCCTCACGCATTGGCTCGGCGGCCTCGGCATCATCGTCATCTTCATCGCTCTTTTGCCCGCGACGGGACAGAGCGCCATCACGATGTACAACGCCGAATCGAGCGCACAGGGCTCGGAGCGCGTCCTGCCGCGCCTCAAGAACCTCACGAGTGTACTCTTTCGCATCTACGTCGTCTTCACGGGCGCGGCGTTCGCCGCCTTCTTCGCCTGCGGTATGAGTGCGCTCGACGCCGTCAACCATGCGATGTCGACGATCGGCACGGGCGGCTTCTCGACGTACAACGCGAGCGCCGCGCATTT
>NZ_JBQNBV010000163.1:0-3829 GCF_052169755.1 Selenomonas sp.
ACCGTGCGCGATGGCGTCCGCCCCCTCCGCTTTCGCAATCTCAACGAGACGCTTGGCGATAAGAGGACGCGCGAACGACGTACCCAAGAGGTACTTGCCCTCGTAGACCGCCTGCGCATTGAGCGTCGGCCAGACGTAGTCTTCGAGGAATTCCTGCGTAAGGTCTTCGACGTATGCCTTCGACGCGCCGGACTTCAGCGCCTTGTCATGCACGGGAGCGACCTCATCGCCCTGCCCGATGTCCACGCACGCCGCGATGACCTCGCAGCCGTCATAGTTCTCCTTGAGCCACGGAATGATGACGGATGTGTCCAGACCGCCCGAATATGCGAGTACGACTTTCTTCACTTTTACCTTTGCCATGAAAAAACAACTCCTTAGAATAGTTTATATGAAAGAATACTAGATGCAATGGGATTTTCCTGCTAGTCCGCCATCAAAAGCGCCAGGATCGCCTTCTGCGTATGCAGACGGTTCTCCGCTTCGTCGAAGATCACGTCGGCGAATTTCTCTAAAACATCGTCTGTGATCTCCTCTCCGCGATAGGCGGGCAGGCAATGCATGACGATGGCGCGTTTGTCGGCGGCGGCGAGCAGGTCGCTGTTGATCTGGTACGGCGCGAAAATCTTCTTGCGCTCCTCGTGCTCCGCCTCCTGCCCCATGCTCGCCCATGTATCCGTCACGAGGATGTCGGCGTCCTTCGCCGCTGCAAACGGGTCGGTCACGAGCGCGATGCTCGCACCCGTCGCCTTCGCATCTTCCCGCGCCCTCTGCGTCACCCCTTCATCGGGTGCGTAGTCCGCAGGCGTCGCAGCGACGAAGTTCATGCCCGTCTTTGCCGCCGCATACATCAGAGAATGCGTCATATTGTTGCCGTCGCCGACGTACGCCATCTTCAGCCCTTTGAGATTCTTTCCCTTGTGCTCACGAATCGTCAGAAGGTCGGTCAGCGCCTGGCACGGATGGAGGAGATCGGTCAAGGCGTTGATGACGGGAATGTCGGCATACTTGGCGAACTCCTCCACCTTCTCATGCTCGAAGGTGCGAATCATCACGCCGTCGAGATAGCGCGAGAGGACGCGAGCCGTATCCTTGATCGGCTCGCCGCGCCCGATCTGCAAGTCGCGGTTCGAGAGGAAGAGCGCCTGTCCGCCGAGCTGAAACATGCCCGTCTCAAAGGAGACGCGCGTCCTCGTCGATGATTTCTCGAAGATCATGCCGAGCGTCTTGCCCGCGAGAACGCGATGCTCGATGCCCGCCTTCTGCATCGCCTTGAGTTCTTCGGCAAGCGCGAGAATCGCCTCGACCTCCTCAGCGGAAAGATCGTGAATGGAAAGTAAATCCCTGCCTTTTAACATACGTTTTCCTCCCCTTCATTCCTTGGCGTATTTCGCCAGAATCGGCTCCAAGATCGCACAGAGCTCGTCGATATGCGCTTCCTTAACGATCAGCGGCGGCACGAAGCGCAGGACATTTCCCGCCGTGCAGTTGATGATCGCGCCGTGCTCCAAGCACTCGTTGACAATGCCGCGCCCCTCAACGGTCAGCTCCATGCCGAGCAGAAGCCCCTTGCCGCGCACTTCCTTGATGAGCGTCGGATGCTTCTTTTGAAAGCCTTCGAGCTTTTCACGGAAATACGCGCCGACTTTATCGACGTGACCCAAGATGCCCTCTTTCTGCACCGTGTCGAGCACGACGTTCGCCGCCGCGCACGCGAGAGGATTGCCGCCGAAGGTCGTGCCGTGATCGCCCGCATGGAACGCGCCCGCCACCTCGTCCGTCACGACGAACGCACCGATGGGCACGCCGCCCGCCAGCCCCTTGGCGAGCGTCACGATATCGGGCTGCACGCCGAAATGTTCGTAAGCGAACATCTTGCCCGTGCGCCCCATGCCGCATTGGATCTCATCGAAGATCAGCAGTGCGTCGTTCTCGTCGCAAAGCTCGCGCACGCGCTTCAAGTATTCTGCCGTCGGCACATGGACGCCGCCCTCGCCCTGAATCGTTTCGAGCAGGACGGCGCACGTCTTCGCGCTCATCATTTTTTCCAGCTCTTCAATATCGCCGTAATGCACATAGTCGAATCCCGCAGGCAAGGGACCGAATCCCTCATGGTATTTCGGCTGTCCCGTCGCGGTCAATGTCGCGAGCGTGCGTCCGTGAAAGCTGTGCCACGCCGTGATGATCTGCGACTTTTCAGGATCTTTCGCGTGCGCATACTTGTGCGCGATCTTGATTGCGCCTTCGTTCGCTTCCGCGCCCGAGTTGGCGAAAAACGCCTTGCCCAACCCCGAAAGGCGCACGAGCCTTTCCGCCGCATCTGCCTGCGCCTGCGTGTAATAGAGATTCGAGCAGTGAATCATGCGCCCCGCCTGTTCGGCGATCGTCTGGACGAGCGGCGCATAGGCGTGACCGAGCACGTTGACCGCGATGCCCGCGAGGAAGTCGATGTACTTCCTGCCGTTGTTGTCGAAGACGTAGACGCCCTCGCCGTGGTCGAGCACGATCTTATAGCGATTGAACACGGGCAGATAGCCCGCCGCGTCCTTCGCGTAGATCGCTTCATCTGTTTCTTTCATCATTTCCCCCGCTTTCCCATGCGCCGTCACTTCACGACCTGCGTGCCGATGCCCGCCGAGGTGAAGATTTCCAAGATGATGGAGTGGGCGAGCCTGCCGTCGATGATATGCGTCTTTGCCGCGCCCGCATCGAGCGCCCTCAGGCACGCTTCCACCTTCGGGATCATGCCGCCCGTCAAGGTGCCATCCTCAATGTAGCGCCGCGCGTCCGCCGCCGCCAGTGTCGAGATGAAGGATGATTTATCCTCATAGTCCTTATAGACGCCCTCGACATCCGTCAAGAGCAGGAGCTTCTCCGCCGCAAGCGCACCCGCGATCTCCGCCGCCACATCGTCGGCATTGATATTGTAGCTCTCGCCGTCCGCACCGACGCCGATGGGCGCGATGACGGGGATGTAGTCGTGCGCGATGAGATCGCGCAAAAGGCGCGTGTCGATGGTTTCGACCTGTCCGACATAGCCGATGTCGATCTTCCTGCTCGCTTCACCTTCGTAGACCGTCGCGAGCTTCTTTTTCGCGCGGATGAGGTTCGCATCCTTACCCGACAGCCCGACGGCGCTGACGCCGCGACGGTTGAGGAGCGTCACGATGTCGGAGTTGATCTTGCCGTCGAGCACCATCTCGGCGATCTCGACCGTTTCCGCATCCGTCACGCGCAGGCCGCTGATGAATTCCGTCTCCTTGCCGACCTTGCCGAGAAAGCCCGTGATCTCAGGGCCGCCACCATGCACGATGACGGGCTGTATACCGACGTACTTCATCAGCGCCACGTCCTGCATGACTTTTTCCTTGAGCTCTTCATTGATCATGGCGTTGCCGCCGTACTTGATGACTACGGTCTTGCCATAAAATTCCTGTATATAAGGCAGCGCCTCGACGAGGATCGCCGCCTTGTCGTTTGCCGCAAACATCGCTTCACCGCCTCAGGTATGGTACTCGCCGTTGATCTTCACATACTCATAGGAAAAGTCGCACGTCCAGACCGTCGCTTCCGCGCCGCCCAACCCCATCTCGATGTCGATGACGATGTCGTGCTGCGCCATGACCTTGCGCAGCGCATCCGCATCAAAGGGCGCACCCGTACCGTTCGCATAGACGGGGATGCCGCCGAACTTCACGACGGTCTTTTCCGGCGTCATGGGAACGCCCGCATAGCCGACGGCGCAGATGACGCGCCCCCAATTCGGATCTTCTCCGAAGAACGCCGTCTTGACGAGCGGCGACTTCGCGACGCTCATCGCGACCTGCTT
>NZ_JBQNBV010000164.1:0-3810 GCF_052169755.1 Selenomonas sp.
TTCTTCTGCACATAAATACAAATATTTGTATCAATCATGTATCGCATAAAACCCCTCGCTTTGTTGGAATCTCAACATCGCGGCCATCCGGCATGAAATCTTCCGTAAATCCATTCACTCCTTTCATGAAGATTTCCCACTTTTCATTTTCCGAGATGGAATCACTTTCGTGAATTTCCGCACCTAATTGTTGAAATGCCAACTTTTTCAACAACTGCGACATACTCAATCCTTTTACGCGCGCTGCCTTCACAAGCCTTCTGCGCTCCATAGAATCAAGTGTAACATTCACGGTACACATGTCATCCACCCCCTTAGTTCTAATTATATTCATCAAATCGCCTATCGTCAAGTCTAAAGAAGAAAAGGGCTGTGCATAAGTCATTTCAGACTCATGCACAGCCCTGTTCTATCTACGAGAGCTTTTCTCGCACACCTTTCTTCCCGTCAGAAGCTCCAGCGAAGCCCTGCGTCGATGCGCCAATCGGTCTTGATATCGCCGCCGAAGGTCTTTTCGAACGTGCCGTAGAGGCTCGTCTTGTCATTGAGCTTCGTCGTGCCACCGAGCTGGATGCCGACCCATGTGTCCCTACCTCTCTGCGTCGTGCTCTTCGGCGTGAAGCCGTCGGAGTAGTCCGTCGAGATGTCGCCCGCAAATTCATGGTAGAGCGATGCTTTGAGGAACCATGTGCTGCGCTTTGTTTCTTGGCCGAAGCCGACGCCGAGACGACCGATGAAGCTGTTCATCGCGCTTTGACGCACATACATCTTCTTCCCGATATAGTCCGTATCGCCCGTGTAGTTGACGCCGTTCAAATGGCTGTAAATCATCTCGATCTGCGGCTCGATGAAGCTGCCATTCTTCATGTCGATTCGCCTGCCGTACTCCGCCGAGAGTGCGCTGCCCCATGTGTGATAGTCGCCCTTGACGTAGTGACCGAAGTCGTTGTAGACGGTATATTCGTTCGTGAGCCTGCCAATCTTCGCGATGAGGTCGACGTACTCGCCGTTCTTGCCTGTCCATGTGCCGTAGACGCCGAGGTTGCCTTCCTTGTTCTCGCCGCTACCGCTCTCATAGGATGAGCTTCCCTTCATGTAGCTTCCAGCAACGCCGACACGCCAGTCGTCTCCGACCTTCTTATCGTAGCCGACCTGAATCGTCGTGTAGTTCATGGTAAAGTTCGTCTTGTCCTTGTCGCTCGACGACTTGCCGCGATAGATACGCGCCCAGACACCCTCGTCCTCCGGCGAGAGCCTAAGGTCGCCCATGCGCTTCATGAGATCGTTCGATTCGGCGCGCCACGTCATCATGGATGCCGTCATCGCCGACTTGACGCCGCGCATAAGCTTCGTCTCGTAGTCGCCGTAATGAAGATCGGATGTGGGGTTCGAACCGACGCCCTTGACCGTTCCATCGTTTTGGAAGAGCACTTCATACGTCCGCGCCGAAGTCGTGAGCGTATCGCCCATCACGGCATTGACTTTGAGGTTCTTGATCCTTTGCCCTTCGATATTTGCAGCATCCCCGCGATAGACAAACTGCTGTGCCAAGGTATCTGCAACCTTCTTGTCCGTTTGCGGATTGCCGGTGGTCGCATCTGTGGAGAGCGACACTTCGTTGTCCGTGCCTTCAACATTTTTCACCGCGAATTTTCCTGTATGTTCCAAGGTCAAAGCACCGTCCGAGGTCGTCTTGCCTTTATAGAACACTTTCGTCTTGCCGCTGAAATTTTCGACGTTGACAGGCCCTGCCGACTGCTGTTTAATCAAACTTCCTGCTTGGGCTTTCAGCGCTGTCAGATCCGAAGCAGCCGTGACTTCCCATGTCGCGGTTTTGCCCATTTCCAGCGTACGTTCTGCCACTTTGTCTGCCGATACGGCCGTCATCGCCGATGCAGAGCAGAAGCCGCTCATGCCCGAACGGATGCTGCCGCGGAAAAAGGCATGATCGCCCATCAGCGAGAGATGAACCGCCCCGCCTTTGCTGACGATGTTGCTCTCGATCTTCGAGCCTTGCCCGTTGAGGTTGATGTCAAGGCTGCCCGATTGCTGTTTGATGTCGCCGATGAGGGTACTCTTCTTGCCCGCATCATCAAGTGTGATCGCGCCGCCGATGTTCTCCACCGCGCCTTTGACATCAAAGCCCGCCTTGAGATTCACATTGGCGCCTTTCGCCGCTTGAATGCTGTGTCCTGCCGCTTCCGTCGCCTGCACTTCTACGCGATCGCCGTCGATATGGACTTGGCTGTTTTCCTGCGCACGAATGCCTGCATCTTTGCCTTGGAGCGCAAGCGTCGTACCCGAGGCGGCGGATACGTTGAGCTTATGCCCTGCGGCGGCATCGACGGCGCGATCGGCTTTGATCGCCGTAGACTTGGAGAATTCGTACTTGTTGCCGTCCTTGAGCACCCCGCTTGTGATGTAGTCGCCGTCCGTACCCATATCACCGGTAAGCGGCATCGTGTACTCCGTCTTTTCCTGCGGCGTCGATACATCTTCCACAGGCGTATATTTATAACTGCCCGCGCCGCTCGTTTCATCGAAGGAAATCGCGCCCGTGCGGCTGACGGACGAGGCGACCAACCCTTCAGCGATCTCCGCTTTACCCGTGAGATTGCGCTCTCCGTCTTTGTATGCCGTATATGTGAGTTTCTTGGCGAGCGCATCGAGCGTCGCGTTGACGAGGTTGCGATCCTTCGCCTGCGTCGAGTTCGTATTCAGCCCGTCGTTATCCGTGCGAAGCGTGATCGTACTGTTTTCCTTCGCCTTTTCGATTGTGGTCTTGCCGCCGTAGATCGTCGTCGGCGATGCTGCATCGTGACGATAGAGCAGCGTCGTCGAGCCGCTGTATTCTGCGATCGTGAGATCGCCCGTTTCTCCAAGCCCCTTCTCTTCGATCGAGGAAGAGCCTGCCTGCACGGGGGCGCCGCTCAGGCTCTTGCTCGAAGCGAGGAAGCGATTCTCCCCGCGCATGTCGATGAAGCCGCCTTCGCCTGTGAAGTAGCGGACGCGGCTGATCGCCGGCTTGTTGCTCTGATCCGTCTGCTCGGGCATGATGGCGTTGTACCATGTAGCGCCGTCGGAGAGAGTGAGCTGCAAGTTGTTGCCGATGTTGAAGCCCGTCCATTTCGTCCCTTCGCCGCTCATCTCCATCTTCATCGAGCCGTTGGAAAAGCCCTTCCAGTACGAGCCGTTCTTCATGAAGAGGTTGACTGCGCCGAGCTGCCCCGGTGTCACACCGTAGCCGCTCGTATCGGCGTAGTTGCCGATCCAATGCGATTCCTTCGTAGATAGACCGACGGAAACGCGCCCCTTCGTGCCCATGCCGCCGTTTGTGACGATATCGCCCTCGATGACGGCACGATTTTTCCCTGCGCCATTGGCAAGACCGTCCTTATCCTTCGTGACGTTGAAGTTCACCGTGCCATAGTTCTGCGTAACAAACTCGCCATAGGCGCGGATCGCCGCCCATGCACCGTTGATCGCACGGATCGTACCGCCGCCGATGTTGATCGTCGAAGCGACGGCGCTGACGGCTTCGTTCGCGCCCTTACCGTTCGTCTTGACATCGGCATCCGCGAGCACGTCGACAAGACCGTCGATCGTGATGTTCGACTCGACGCCATGCACGCCGTTCATCGACTTGATGACGGCGACATGCGATGGCGCTTTGCCGTTGGCGCGCACCTTGAGTACCTTATTTTCCAGGTTGTCACCGCCGTTTTCAATATGGATCGAGCCGCCGCTGTTGACGAAGAGTGCCGCCGTCTGACTGCCGCCCAGGCTCTCTGCATCGACGGAGATCGCGCC
>NZ_JBQNBV010000165.1:0-3792 GCF_052169755.1 Selenomonas sp.
TCTACAAAGTGGACGTTTGTGCGCTAAGCTTACAATGAAAGTCCAAGAAGTCAAGTCCGCAGGACGCAGGCTGATTGGCGTCTACCGCTTCCCCACCCACAGGACGCCGTCGGGGCTGTCCCATGCGCCGAAAGGCGCACCCGGACGAAGGAGCATCGCCTGCCCCTTCGCGAGCAAGTCTCCTTCGGGCGTCCGCAAATCGTCCATAGCATCGTTCACGAGATGCCATGCGCCATTTTGCCTTGATATGTACGCCTTGACGGTACGATCCCGCGCTTTTTCATCGGGGAATACGTTTTCCATGAAGTGCCACAAAAAGAGCGGCAGACCGTCGTAGATGTTCAAAAGTCCGGACTGCAGCCATTGCCCTTCCTTGCCGCGCACGCGGCGCAGACGCTTTACATGCAGTACACGGCGTTCGGGCACAGCAGCGCCGCAGAAGGGGCAGCGCGGCGCTTTCGTATCGTGCAGGACAAAAAATTTCTCCGGACAATGCGGATTTACGCACGGCTGCAGAAGATCCCACGTCTTGACGAGCGCTTTCTCCCACTCAAACGCCGACGGGCGCGCTTCCGGCTCGTGCAGACCATCGACGAAAGCGCGCAGGAAGAGTTTTTCAAGGTACGGCCCTAAATCGTGGATCGTGACCTTCAGCCCTTCGGGGCGATTGGAGCGGTCGGTCGGATGCTCGGCGAAGAGCGCCTTTTCTCCGTAGATCAGAAAGTCAGCCTCTTCGGCGGGCAGGTCGTAGTTCTTCGGCCCTTCGAGCGGATGACGCTTGAGCAGATATTGATAGAGAAGCACGGGCAGCGCGAAGAGATCCGTCAACAGGCTCGGGGCGACGCGGCGCACATCGCCGGCAGAAAGCTCCATTGAGGCGAGCACTTCAGGCGCGATGTAGCCCTTTGTCCCTGCGACCTCGGGCGGATACAGGCCGGGCACGACAAGAGAGTCGATGTCGATGACGACGCAGCTGCCGCTCTTGGGATCGACGAGGACGTTGTTGCACGAAAGATCGGAATGCGCCAGCCCCGCTTGATGCATACGGCGCACGGCGCGTGCGAGCGCGATGGATAGCCGCAGCATGGTTTGAAAGCTGCCAAGTTCGTCCTTTTTCAGATACTTGCGCACGCGGCTCGTGAACCAATTTCCTTTCTTGTCCCTGCCGGCGAGATCAATCTGACTGGAAGCTTCGCGCCCGAAAAAGAAGTTCTTTGGATAGGCGGGGCAGACGATGCCGAACTCCGGCTTGACGACGAGCGCCGTCGGCCAGCAAAAAAGATCAGCGAAGTATGTCGCCGCTTCCACCGTATTGCCGCGCGCGCCGCCCTTCGTTTCCGCAATCGTCGGATTGTAGCGTCCGATGATCGCCGTCAGCCGATCGACGAGCGCTTCGTCAACGATGTCCGGATTTAGAAAGAACTGCACGACGTAAGATTTGTCGGGGGCAAAGTATGTGTATTTCATGCCGCCCTGCGGCGGATTTTCCGTAACGACGTAAGGAATCCTTCTGCCGTCGGCGAGGATGGCTTCTCTGACCCTAGGCATGACCTGCATCTCCCCACGAGAGCAGCGCAAGCGTGCGGTCATCGAAGGAACCGCGCGTCAAATAGTTGTCCAGCCAGATCTTCAGCCGTTCCGCACGCGAAGCGACATCCTTTAGGCTCGTATCCGCAACAGCCAGAGACAGCACATGCGCACGCTGCCACAAGGCTTCTTGCGTCGTTCCCAACGCGCGGCAAAGATGCTCGGCGGAATGCAGCGCAACGCGCGTTTCCTTGTCATTGACCCACGGGACGGCTTCGGGCTGCGGCAGGCTGCGCAAAAATTCGATGTCGTCGCGCGTAAACATTTCATTGTCCTGCACATTCGGCAAAACGCCGTTGAGCATAAGATCGAGATAGAGACGGTGCAGCTCCTGCGCATTGAAGTAGTCGTCTGCAACGCCGTCCGTCATCGTGAGGACGAGATCGTAAGCTCCGCGCGTGACGAGCGTCCGACGCTGCAAATTTGAGACGTCCGTCATGGCTTCGCTCGTCAGAAAGTCCGTCTCGCCTGAGAAGTCGCCGCTGTCGGGCTTGCCCATGAGCTTCACGGCGCTGCCGCAGGGCGCGTGCGTATTGACGGCACAGGTCATGCCGTCGCCAACTTGGCACGAGAGTATGAGAAGCTCCGCGCACTCGGGGACAGGCACGACGACGGTAACAAGGAGCGTCGCGGCAAAGTCGGAGAGGGCGATGTCGCGGCCGAGGAGCTTCGTGTACGCCGCCCTGCCGCATCGCTCGTAAAACGCCGCCAAGACGGCACGCCGCGCGGCGAGAACGCCTTCGTGCAGCGCCGCGCTGAGCTTCGCGCATGCCTCAACGAACGCCGCATCATCTGTGGGAAGCGCGAAAGCGGTGCGCTGTTCGGCGCCTGCTGCATCCAGGGTGCGAAGCTGCTCGTAGATCGCGCCTACGGCAGCCTCGCTCGCCGCACGCGCACCGACGCGCGAGAAGCGCTTCGAGCCTGCCCCGTCGGAAACAGCGACGATGGCGATGCCGCCGGTCTCCGCTGCCGCGAACCAGTCATCGCAGTTCGTGCCGTCGTGCTTGTGCTTCTTGCCGCGCACACGCGACGCGATGAAGTCTGCCGTACCGAGCCTGCGTTCTTCTTTCATATACTCCGGCGCAGCGTCCGGCTCATCCGTCGGTACAGGGTGATACTGCCAGAGCGATGCCGTATGCGCCAGTACCGCCGCATCGCTCAGAGCCGCAGGCTCCTCGTCGGCGGCAGGCGGCGCATCGCCCGCTTCGCTCGTCCCAGCGGCTGCGCCTTTTTCAAAAGGCGCATTTTCCGCAGTTTCCCCGCTTTTTTCCTCTTCTGGCACCGTACCCATGAGCGCCTGTTTTTGCGCATCTGCCGCCTGCGCCAGAGCGGCGGCTTCCTCTTTTCCCGTCAAAGCGTCTGCACCCCTTCCACACGCCAGCCATCCATCCCGCTCAAGGGACGACCGTAAAGCCTTTCGGCGGCGGCGGCAGCTCAATCGCCGCACCGGGCTTTGCGTCGAGACTCTTCGACGACATCTTGATCGAGCCGGAGACCCATGCGAAGAACTTCGCCATATCGCCTGCCGAAAGACTATTCATCATCAGCACGTTGTCCGTGATCTGCTTCAAATAGCTTGTATCCGCATCCGCACCCGCCGCACACGCGATGATGTTGCCGAGCTTGAGCGACTTAATCTCCGCCGCTGCCTGCCGAAAATCCTCCAAGTCGGTCGGATTGCCGTCCGTCAGCAGGAAAACGAGCGGCCGCCAATCGCCCTTCTGCGTCTCCGTATTCTTCCGCACCTCCGTGCGCACACATTCCGCGAGGAGCTTCAAGGCGCCGCCCATCAGCGTGCAGCCCTCCGCCTCAAGGCGAGGCTCCTTGAAGAGCATGAGTTCCGTGAGCTTCGTCGTCTGCTTCACCTGACTTGCAAAAGTGATAACCGAAAGATACGCCGTCTCAAGCGCCTGCGGGTCGCCGCGAAGCTCCGACAAAAGCGCCTTGATCCCCTGCCGAACCGCCTCAATCGGCTCGCCCATCATCGATCCCGAGCAATCCAAAAGCAAATACACCGGCAGTCTGCGTCCATAATCCGCCATGAATGGCACCTCCCATGATCTTAAAGCAAATCCTTTTTATTTTTAAGAAAGCACGAATACATGCAGCCGCGCATCTGTGCAAATCTGAGCGACTTCATTGGATCCATACTTCCTCAAGTATAGCACTGAAAATTTCTTTCAGGCAACCTTTTCTATTTCAAAG
>NZ_JBQNBV010000166.1:0-3791 GCF_052169755.1 Selenomonas sp.
TAGGCGAGCTTGTCCTCGATATCCATAGCGCTGTAGAGGTAGATATAGCTGTTCGACGGATGGTAATAGCGGCTGTGAAACGCGCAGAAGTCCTCATACGTCAGCGTCGGAATCGCGTCGGGATCGCCGCCCGACTCGAAGCCGTACGTCGTATCGGGATAGAGTGAGAGCATGATCTTGTTCTCAAGCACATCATCGGGCGAAGACAAGGCGCCCTTCATCTCGTTGTAGACGACGCCGCTGTAGCGAAGCGGCTCTTCGGCATTGTCGATCTCGTAGTGCCAGCCTTCCTGCCGGAAAATTTCTGGCGTTTCCTTCATCGCAGGATAAAAGACCGCGTCGAGATAGACGTCCATGAGGTTCTGGAAGTCCTTGTCGTTGCGGCTCGCTACGGGGTACATCGTCTTATCGGGAAAGGTCATGGCATTGAGGAACGTGTTCAGCGATCCTTTGACCAGCTCGACGAACGGCTCCTTGAGCGGGTACTTTCTAGAGCCGCAGAGCACCGAATGTTCGACGATATGCGCCACGCCCGTATCATCGGCGGGTGTCGTGCGAAAGCTGACGGAAAAGACCTTGTTATCGTCGTCGTTTTCCAAAAAGAAAAGGCGGGCGCCGCTCTTTTCATGTACGAACGCATAGCCCTTTGCATCGATCTCCGGAACCGTCTGCTGCTTGAGCAGACGGAAGCCATGAATCATTTCATTTTCCTTGAGATTCAACTTCATAGAGGTTTATTTCATCCTTTCCAATGCACGATGTGCGATATCCCTGCGGCAGAAAGCGTCCGCAAAATGCACGCAATCGACGCCGCGATACGCCTTCTCGACCGCCGCGCGGATGTCCGCCGCCTCAGCGACGATGTTCAGCACGCGGCCGCCCGCTGTGACGACAGCGCCGTCTTTCTCTGCTGTTCCCGCGTGAAAGACGAGGCAGCCTTCCGCCGCAGCTTCGGCAAGTCCCGTGATCTCCGCGCCCTTTTCGTAGGCTTTCGGATAACCGCCCGCCGCGAGGACGACGGTCACAGCTGCGCCCGCGCTCCACGGAATCTCGACATTGGCGAGATTGCCGTCGATGCACGCCAGCATGATTTCGACGAGGTCGCCTTTGAGGAGCGGCAGCACGACCTCCGTCTCGGGATCGCCGAAACGGCAGTTGAACTCGACGACCTTCGCGCCGTCCTCCGTGACCATGAGACCTGCATAGAGGCAACCTTTATAGAGGCGGCCTTCCTTCTCCATCGCGCGGATCGTCGGCTCCAAGACCGTCTTCTGCACCTCAGCGACGAGCGCGGGCGGCGCGACAGGCGCAGGCGCATAAGCGCCCATGCCGCCGGTGTTCGGCCCTTCGTCGCCGTCGTAGGCGCGCTTATGATCCTGCGACGGAATCATCGCGCGGATCGTCTTGCCGTCGGTAAAGGCGAGGATGGAAACCTCCTCGCCCGTCATGAATTCCTCGATGACAACGCGGCTGCCCGCTGCGCCGAACGCCTCGCCCTCCATGATCTCGTCGACAGCGGCGAGCGCTTCCGCCTCAGTCATGGCGACGACGACGCCCTTGCCCGCCGCAAGTCCGTCCGCCTTGACGACGATCGGCGCACCTTCCGCCTTGACATAGGCGCGCGCGGCGGCGGCATCGGAAAACACCTCATATTTCGCCGTCGGGATGCCGTACTTCTTCATGAGATCTTTGGAAAACGCCTTCGAACCCTCGATCTCCGCCGCGAGCTTCGCGGGACCGAATGCCTTGATGCCCGCCGCCGCCAGTGCGTCGACGATACCGCCCGCCAACGGCGCCTCGGGACCGACGACGACGAGATCGATGCCGTTTTCCTTGGCGAAGGCGACGACTGCTGCATTGTCCGTCGGAGAGATCTGCGGCACACATTCGGCAAGCGCCGCCATGCCGGGATTGCCCGGAATCGCATACAGTTTTTCCGTATGAGGACTATCCTTGAGCTTCCATGCGAGCGCATGTTCGCGCCCGCCGCTGCCGATGACCAAAATCTTCATCTCGTTGCTCCTTATCGTTCCATGCTGATGTTTCTGATTATTAGAATCGCTTGCAGTTCCTTGCGAATTTCTGCTATGGGCGTTCCGGCGATCATGACAATTCCCTTGTGTTCTTCGCGCATCAACGCCTGATTGACGAAGTCAATGCGTCTGGATAATTTTTTCTCCTGCTCAAAGTCAAGGCAACGCCCCACCTCACGTTGGAATTGCTTCACAAAGCCTTCTGCATCACAGGCGGTTGAAAAAATTTCCTTCTCGCGTGTATGTAAGCGCATCACCTGGAACATTCCGCTCTCCGCAAGCGCTTTTAGGTGGATCGGCAGTTTTTCTACGACGAGATCGTGATGCTGCTTATCGACGGCACGCCCGGTTCCCTTGCTTTTTCCTACGAAATAGCGATCAAGAGTACCGACATAGCTTATATCTTTAGGAACGGCAATCGCGTGGAGTTCAGCGATATATCCTTTCGCTTTGAGCTCTTTTGCAATTCTCAGCGGTGTTTCCAATGTTCGAAAGGTACCTTCCACAATGAGATTGTACTTTTGATCGGACAATACTCGACGAACTTGTTCGGTAACTGCGCCGGAAAATTCAACAGTCACCTGCACCGCATCCGTTTGTAATTCAGCCTTGATCACTTCATACTGCGGATGGAGTTCACGGTATGTATCCGGATTGATGAAAATGGCATTGGGATTTTCTTTGAGCAGCCGGTCACTGATGGTGCTTTTTCCTGCACCGGGCTGACCGCCCAACAGATAGAGTATCGGCTGCGCCACCGGAGAATATATATCTTGCTGTTTCATGATACGCTTGAGCACGCGTTCCGTTGCTTCTTCAACATCTGCTTTCGTGAAACCGTATTTCATCGTTTCAAATCCTTCAGCAGCGGGAGCATGGTCTGTAAATGATCTAAGCGCCCTTCGATATTAAGGACTTCGATCGGATCATCTGTAACCAATAAACGTCCGGCATCCTTGATCGAGCGTTCGTATAAAGCGTTTAGAAAGGGATATTTCGTTTCACGCTCCTGTTCAGAGCAAGCACGTTCGATCGCCGACTGCAGCGACCAGGCAAATTCATACAGGACTTCTTTTCTGACAGAGAGATCCCATCTGTCATATCCTGTAAATTTCAATTCCATGCTCGTTGCTCCTATTTCTCAATCTGCTCCGAAAGATATGCGGCGATGTGTTCGTCGTAGACCGACGTATGACGGAACGCCTCGCGAGCGAGTTCCATGCGCTTCATACCGCGCACGCAGCCGTCCTTTTGGATCATCTCGGCGACCTCGTCGTAGTGCGAGGGGTTCGTCACGACAGCCACGAACTTGAAGTTTTTCGCGGCGGCGCGAATCATCGCGGGACCGCCGATGTCGATATTCTCGATTGCCTCGGCAAGCGTCACATTTGGTTTCGCCACGGTCGCATCGAATGGATAGAGATTGACGACGACGAGATCGATCGGCGTGATCTTGTGCTCCTTCATCTGCTGTGCGTGCTTGGGATCGTCGCGCACGGCGAGGATGCCGCCGTGGATGTAGGGATTGAGTGTCTTGACCCTGCCGTCCATGATCTCGGGGAAGCCCGTGACGTCGCTGACGTAGAGCACAGGGATGCCCGCATCGCGGATCGCCTTCATCGTGCCGCCCGTCGAGACGATCTCGACGCCGGCATCATGCAGCTTGCGTGCGAACTCGACGACGCCTGTCTTGTCCGATACACTGATGAGAGCACGCTTGATTTTCATGGTCAATCTCCACCTTTCGTCTACAACAAA
>NZ_JBQNBV010000167.1:0-3783 GCF_052169755.1 Selenomonas sp.
ATAAAAAGAAGTCATGGCGGCTCAACTTTGTGCCGCCATGACTTCTTTGGGAAATCGTGCAATCGTTCTCAGATATGAAGCCGCCGTGGCATCAATCTGCCTGCGTCCCTGCTCCCAGTTTTGCAGCTTAGCCAACGGAATCCCGAAAGCTCGCGAAAACTCTTGCTGTGACATAGCCAAACTCTTGCGCACTTCCTGTGGCTGGATGCGATACACGACTGTCGTTTTCAGACCATGCACAGACTCTCCCTGCGCATCCAGCAACGCTTCCTGCAATCCTGCCAAAATCTCACTTGCTGCAGTCGACATCATCTGCCCCATGCTGCCTCTCCTTCCTCTGAAAAATCGCTTTCATCTCTTCCACGATACTTCTGAACGCTCTTTTCTCATCTTCGCTCAAGTCTACCTGAACATTTTTGGGGTAAGCGTACAGCAAATAAATCGGTCGGCTATCGTCATAAACATAGTAAACCACACGAACGCCGCCACGCTTCCCGCGCCCAGAGCCTTGCCAACGAATCTTCCGTATGCCGCCGGTTCCAGGAATCAACTCGCCGCTGCATGGATTCAAGCCAATGTATGTCTTGAATTCAATCTGCGTTTCCACGTCCCAAAATTTCTCAACGGCACGCTGATATGGCGTCGTTTCAACAATTACTTGAGGAATCATTTCCTTGTTCATGATTTTATTATACGTCATTGGCGTATTTTATGCAATATTACAGACCCAAAAATATCCCCATTGTTTCTAAATTAACTAACAATGGGGATATGATTTTTAATTTCCGGCTTCCCTCAACGTCTTCCACATGATTTCATGGATTGCCACGTAAGGCGCAGCACTCTCCGGGACGCCTTCATTCCCTCCGAGCCGAACAAAAGCGCCATCATCCACCGAGAGATACAAGCCGTCATCGCTGCCTTTGTAGGAGTATTTCGCCGTGTTCAGGAGCTCGTTCCCGCGCACGAATTTCACCATTCCTGTATAAACGGTGCATGTGACTCCCGGTATCCTCTCTTTTGATAGGCTTTCCGTCACGACGTAGATGTCCTTGCCGTCATAAGCCGTCGCCCAAACATCTTGGGCGGAGGTCTGCGGCATCCATAGTTGCGCAAACAGGGCAAAGACGGCAATCCAGAAAATCTTCTTCATGACAACTCCTCCTTTTCTCTGTCCATTGGAATCACGGATAAAGGAAGCACTGATAAATTCAGCCACCCATCTTCGCACATCTGCACGTTTCTCCCTCACTCGTGCGTGATGCCCGGCTGCGTCATCTGCGCAGGCGACATGATGTGGTCAAGCTGCTCTTTTGTCAGGAGCTTCTTCTCCAAGATGACCTCGCGAATCGGTCTGCCCGTCGTATAGGCTTCCTTCGCGAGCATCGCCGACTGCTCGTAGCCAATATGCGGCAGGAGCGCCGTGACGACGCCTACGCTTCGGTCGAGCCACTGCCGGCACTGCTCGCGATTCGGCTCAAGACCGATGAGCAGCTTGTCGACGAAGGTGCGCACGGCATTTGTCAGGTAGTTCATCGAGTTGAAAAGATTGTACGCCATGATCGGCTCCATGACGTTCAGCTCGAACTGCCCATTCTCGACGCCGAACGAAACGGCGAGGTCGTTGCCGATAACCTGATAGCACGCCTGATCGAGCACCTCAGCAATGACGGGATTGACCTTGCCCGGCATGATGGAAGAACCCGGCTGACGCTTCGGCAGATTCAGCTCGTTGAGCCCGCAGCGCGGTCCCGACGCCATGAGGCGGAAGTCGTTCGCCATCTTGATGAGCACGAGCGCGGTGTTCTTGAGCGCGGACGAGACATCGACAAAGCCGTCCGTATTGTTCGTCGCATCGATGAGGTTCATCGCTGTCTCGAAGTTCTCGCCCGTGATCTCGCGGAGCTTTCGCGCGACCGCTTTGATGTAAGCGGGTTCAGCGTTCAGTCCCGTGCCGACCGCCGTGCCGCCCATGTTGATGAGGCGGATGCTGTCGATCGACCAATGGACGCGCTTGATGCTGCGGCGCACAGCGGACGCATAGGAGCCCATTTCCTGCCCCAGCGTGATGGGCACGGCGTCCTGCAGATGCGTACGCGCCATCTTCAGGATGTCCTTATATTCTTCTGCCTTCTTCTCAAGTTCCGTCGCCAGATAATCGAGCGCCGCCGTCAGCTTGTGCCCCTTGTGCGTCAGACAGACCTTGATCGCCGTCGGAAAGGCGTCGTTCGTCGACTGTGCCATGTTCGCATGATTGTTCGGTGAGATGATGTCATAACGTCCCTTCGCCTCGCCGAGAATTTCGAGCGCACGGTTCGACAAGACCTCGTTCATGTTCATGTTGACCGACGTGCCCGCGCCGCCCTGGATCGGATCGACGGGGAACTGGTCGATGAATTTGCCGTCGATGATCTCCTCAGCCGCCTCGACGAGCGCGTCGCCGATGCGCTTTTCGAGCCTTCCCGTCTCCATGTTCGCCTGCGCCGCCGCCTTTTTCATCTTCGCAAGCGCCTGAATGAAGTCAACGTCAAGCCGACTGCCCGTGATGCTGAAATTCTCCACGGCACGCAAAGTCTGCACACCATAATACACCTCGTCCGGCACCTCAAGTTCACCGAGAAAATCATGTTCCTTGCGCATTGCAATCCCATCCTTTCCTTTTGTGAAAGATTCCCTTTTGTATACATTATACAACTTTTCCCTGCTTTCGTCTAAAAAAATAGAAATATTGCGGAAAGTTCTTTTCACTACTCAAATATATGCAAAAAGCGCAGTATCAAGATGCACTGCGCTTTCTCTTTATTGGAATACATCACTCCTGTGCTGCGGCATTGAGGGAGCAGGCGGCGATGATCCCGTTCGTACTGAAGAACATCGGCACAACGATGCCCCATTTGCCGCCGAAACCGCTGAAGCCAAAGGAAAAGACGATCGCATAAAAAAGCCGCCATGCAAATATCTTTTCCACCTTCTTTGCATTCGTGTACCTAACGTGATACAATTTGATAAAGGAGCTGATTTGCATGGCAAAAACAGAAACATTGCATATACGCCTTGAACCCGAAGTCAAGACTTCTGTCGAAAACACCTTGCGCATGCTTGGTCTTTCCGCTTCCGAAGCAGTGAATATATTTTTTCATCAAATCCTTCTTCATGAAGGTCTGCCGTTCACTGTACAAAAACCTCGCTTTACTCCTGAAACCTTGGCTGCACTGCAGGAGTCCGACGACATCGCTGCCGGTAAGATCTCTGCGAAAACATATCTCTGTGCTGCCGACTTGATTCGTGAAGCTAAGGACGAAGTAGATGCTGAAGATTAAGCAAACCGTACAATTCAAAAAGGATCTCAAAGCTGCCATTCGTCAACATCGCGACCTCACCTTGCTCGAAAACGTCATCGACACTTTGGCACGACGGGAACCGCTGCCTGCGCAGCATCACGATCATGCCCTCGCGGGCAACTTCCGCAACCATCGCGAATGCCACATCACGACTGACTGGCTGCTCATCTATCAAGTCAAGGAGGACGCGCTGATTCTTTCGCTCGCCCGCCTTGGAAGTCACGCCAAGTTGTTTCAGCTCTAGCCATCCCGACACCGCCTACATCGCCCTGTTGGAAACCTTCCGCATGAAATTTTCCTGCACCTAGAAGGCTTTTCCCTTCCCATATCGAATACATATCTAAATAAATACTGTACTTCGAGGAGGTCTTCTATATGGCAATTCTGGCTGCTTATGCTGTGCCGCATCCGCCGATCATTCTGCCGGAAATCGGCAAGGGCG
>NZ_JBQNBV010000168.1:0-3767 GCF_052169755.1 Selenomonas sp.
GGCGGCTCGCTCAGAGCGCAGGGCACGCCGAAGATCTCTATCCGCAACCATGCGCCCTTGCATCTGCTCGCGGGCGACGCCGTCATCAGTCAGTCGGGCGGCAAGGTCTACTATAACGGGCAGGATATTTCCCGGAAAGTGGGAAGCGGCGAAAAGGTCAGCGGAGTCGAAGGCATCGAGAACATTCATGCGGCTGCGGCGGCAGGAAAAACCGGCGTCATCGACATCCGTTCGACCCACGAAGGGATGGCCGGCGTCAAGCCGCTCATCGACCTGCAGGGGCGTGTGTCGGCGGGCGACGGCGACGTGCGCATCAAGAACGAGCATGGCAGCGTCCATGTGGAAAGCACGGCGGAAATCAGCGGCAGAAATGTCGAAATCACTGCCGCAGAAGGAGCCGTGGTGCAGAACAATCCCACAGGCGTCATCAATGTGGGCAGCGATCCCATCGCCCGCTACATGATCGACAAAGCTACAGCGGACAAAATCCAAAAGGCTCTGGACACTTACATGAAGAAGCATGGCAACAAGGTTCGGAAGGAATTCGCGAGCTATGACGACTACCGCCTCTGGGTGAAGTACAGTCTCGGCATCGACCTCCCCGCAGCGGCGACGAACGAGAAGGCGGGCATCCACGCGGGGCAGGCAGTCTACATCAACGCCCATGAAGTGAACCTCAATGGGCTTGTGCAGAGCGGCTACAACTCCTATACGGCGACGCTCGATTCTTCGGATCGGGCAAAAGTAGAGGCGATGGACAGCGCGTGGCAGCAGCATCCGCAGGCGCTGGACGATGCTTCGGTGCGCGGCAATGAACGCTACCTTGTGCGCGAGGGCGGCGCCGTCTACGATACGACGGCAAAAGCGTGGAAATATCAAGTGGCTGTCTATTACAACCCTTCGACACGTCAGCTCTTGCTCGACTCGGTGAAGACGGACGGCGGACAGGTCTACATTTCCGGCAGGATGGGGAACACGGGCGGTGGACGCATCCTCGCGGCGGACGGCACGGCAAAGATCAGCGCGGACGTCACGGCTGTGGATCGCGCACTCGCGCTTTCTTCCATTGAGAACAAGAACCGCGCCGGCTTCGTGCGCATCACGGACACGCTGCAGGGAAAAGTCTTCGAGTATATGAACGGGAAATCGCGCACATACGCCATCGGCAACCCGGGAAGCGTACAAGAGGCGCAAGGAAGCACATTCCAGTTCAACCCGAAAGCCGGTCTCGCCTATCGCTGGACGGGCGGCGTCGCAACGGACAGGGCGACGACGAAATCCTATAAAGACGAAAGATATGTCGGCTTCATCCACTTCAAGTCGGCGCCGGAGATCCGAAACGAGGTGGAGGCAGATAAGATCCAAACGGTCGAAAGTTCCGAGCATAGGGGGGAAACCCTTGGGACGAGCAGCTTCTTTGCCGAGTCTGATCAGAACAAACAATATCGAATCAACGGTGCATGGCAGCAGCTCAGCAAGACGGACGGGAAGCTGACGCAGACGAAGGAGGAGCACGGTCTTTTCGGTCTGTTTCATAGCACTTACACCTACACATGGACGGAATACGAGGGCTCTTCCTCTACGAGCACCTACAGTCTCAAGGCGGACAATCCCGTCTCCGTCGGCTTTTTGACTGCGCCTGCCGGAGAGGCTGGCGTGGACATCAAAGCCAAGGGTGATATCATGGTCGGCGGCGACGTCAAGGCGGCGGATAACACCTTTGTCAAACTGAGTTCCGAGGGCGGCAGCGTCCGGGGCGGCGGAGTTCTCAGAACCGACGATCTCACGGTACGGGCGGAAAAGGACATCGACTTGCAGCACGCCGCACTGGAACCGGGAAATCGTGCGAACGTGTTCCTCGCGAGTCACAAAGGCTCCATAGATCTGTCATCCATGCAGGGCGATCTGGCGCTCAGGGCGCTGACAGGAGATGCAACCCGCCTGGGAAACCATGCGGTCATCCGCGCGCGCGGCAGCCTGACGAACGCAGTGACGAACGGCGACAGTGTGCGGGCGCAGCGCATCGAGCTTTCGAGCGAGACGGGCGCAATCGGTACGGACGGCGACGCGCTGCGCGTCCGTGCGGGAACGGACGCGCAGGGCGGCGAACCGTCGTCTGCCAGCCTCTCGGCGTCGGCGCGCGGCAATATCCATTTGGCGCAGGCTGACGGCGACATGCGCGTCAATCATATCGTGAGCAGCGAAGGCAATGTCACATTGGATGCGCAAGGGCATGACATCATCGCGGCGGATAGGCGCGAGCCTGCAGCAAATACGGCGGGGAGAAAAGCTGTCTGGGAGAAAGCGGGGCTTATTTCCTCTGACGACAGCGCGGCAGGAAATACTGAGGCTGCCAAGCTCGCGCGTGAAAAGCGGCAAAACGCGGCGCAGATAAGACTCAACCAGCTCGCAAAGAAGGACAGCACGAAACTTTCAGCATACCAAAGCGCGGCGCAGGCTTACAACAGCGACGCTGCCATGCAGAAAGTGCGCGGCGATTACATCAAAGCGCTGAAAGCCGCCGTCACGGAAGAGGAGAGAAAGGCGGCGCGGGAAGCGTTCCAAAGCGCACGCCAAACGTATTTCAGCGGCAAGGGCTACACGACGGAGGAAGGAAGCGCCATCGCGAATTACGCGGAAATCACGCGTACGGACAACACATACGGGTGGTCGAAGAACCAGCTTCTCTACGCTATGGAAGATCGAATCGTCAACAGCCGTCCGGGCGAAGTGAACCTTCAAAAAACGGCGAACGTCAGCGGCCGCAGCATCGTGCTGAACGCGAAAAATATCGGTGCGACCGGGGAAAAGACCATTTCGAAGGCAGATCTCACGCGCCCGGAAAGCCTCAAGGCGCTCTCTGAAGCGCGAGCGGGCGACATCACGAAGAACTATGACGCATCCGGCGCTCTCGTCAGCCTGACCGTGCGGCAAAAGACGCCGCTCACGGTGCAGACGGCAGCGAACGGCGGCGTCTCGGCAAACAGCACGGGACACGTCTATCTGGCAAGCACCGAGGGCGAGACGCTGCGCATCAAAGGCGGCATCAACGCGGGGGCGAACGAAGTCAAGCTGCTGGCAGGAAACGGCATCACGGCAGAAGGACGCATCACGGCGAAAGACTTGACGCTTTACGGCGGCAAAGGCGACATCGGCAGGAAAGGGGCGGAAATAGAAACAGATCTCAGCGGAACCCTTCGGGCGAACACGGAAGCGTCCGTCTATCTGAAGCAGACGGGAACGCAGGCTCTCACGCTCGGGGCAATCGCGGCAGGCAAGGATATCAACCTTCATGCAGCGGGCGCGATCCGCATGGAAGCGCCGCTGGGAACAGCTCCGTCCTATCTCAACGCTGGAAACCGCATTCGCCTTGCGGCAGGCGGCAGCATCGGCGCAAACGGCGCGGCTGTCCGAATCTTGAGCAACGGCGCACCGGTCGATGCTGAAGCGGCGTCGGAAATCTCGCTCAAAGGAGAAAAGAACGGCGATCTCGTGCTGGGGACGATTCGGACGAGAGATGCGAACGGCACGGTGAACGTGACGCACGAGGGCGGCACGATAAAGCTCGGCAAAGGCGGCGATGCACCATCCTTTGCGGACGTTCGTGCGGACAAGATAAATCTCCGAGCCAAGAACGCCGACCTCACAGACGGCAGATTGGAAGGAAAGACCGTCGTCGTCGAGGCAGCGGATACAATCACGCAGCAGAACACGGAGAAATCCGCCGTTCACGCATCCGAGAACGCGACCTTTACCGTCGGTACGAC
>NZ_JBQNBV010000169.1:0-3763 GCF_052169755.1 Selenomonas sp.
TGCTTTCGTTATTTTCCTGCGCCTGTGAAGTCGTAGAGCTTCTCCGCCTTGTGAAACTGCGTGTGCAGCAGTTCGTGCGCCTTGCCTTTTAGGGGGGCGCCGAGGAATTCTTTGTAGATGCGCACGACTTCGGGGTTTTCGTGGGATTTTCGCACGGGGAGGTTCTTGTCGATTTCGTAGAGCGCTTTCATACGCTCGGCGCGGCGTGCATTCGTCGTATTGAGAGGTTGTCCGCCGCCGCCTTGGCAGCCGCCGGGGCACGCCATGACCTCGATGAAGTCGTAGGGGCTTTTGCCTGCTTTGACATCGTCCAAGATGCGCTTGGCGTTCTTGAGCGTATGTGCGACGGCGATGCGCACTTTGCGTCCATCGAGGTCGACGGTTGCTTCCTTGATGCCGTCCATGCCGCGTACGGCGAGGAAGTCGATGGAAGGGAGCGTCTTGCGCGTCGCTTTTTCGTAGACGGTGCGTAGCGCGGCTTCCATGACGCCGCCTGTCGTGCCGAAGATCGCGCCCGCGCCCGACGCTGTGCCAAGAGGGCTGTCGAAGTCCTCTTCGGGCAGATCGTGGAAGGTGATGCCGACATAGTGGATGAGCTTGGCAAGCTCGCGCGTCGTGATGACGATGTCCACATCTTGATGACCGTCCCTGCCCATCTCGGGACGCGCCGCTTCGAACTTCTTCGCCGTGCATGGCATGACGGAAACGGTCACGATGTCCTCGACGGGGATGCCCGCCTGCTTCGGATAGTAGGTCTTGGCGACGGCGCCGAAGATCTGCATGGGCGACTTCGCCGTCGAGAGGTGATCGAGCAGGTCGCTGTAATGCTTTTCGACATAGTTGACCCAACCGGGGCTACACGAGGTCATCATGGGGAGCGTGCCGCCGTTTTCCAAGCGGTGCAGGAATTCGTGCCCTTCTTCCATGATCGTGAGATCAGCGCCGAAGTTCGTATCGAAGACGCGGTCGAAGCCGAGCCGCTTCAAGGCGGCAACCATCTGTCCCGTGACGATGGCGCCGGGCGGCAGGTGGAACTCGTCGCCCAAGGAGACGCGCACGGCGGGCGCGACCTGCACGATGACGTGCTTCTTCGGATCTTGCAGGGCGTCGAGGACACGTTGCGTGTCATCTTTTTCCGTGATCGCGCCTGTCGGACAGACGAGGCTGCACTGGCCGCAGAGGATGCAGTCGGTCGCTTCCAAGGGGCTGTCGTAGGCGGTCGTGACGGTGATCTTGTCGCTTCTGCCTGCGAAGTTCAAGGCTTCGATGCCCTGTACGTCTTTGCAGGCGCGGATGCAGCGGCCGCATTTGATGCATTTCGTCGGGTCGCGTGCGATGCTCGGGTTGTTCGCCGCGTCCTCTCGGTTTTCGACGACGATGGGAAGCCCCGTGTGACCGATGTTGAAGCGGCTGCAAAGCTCCTGCAGGTCGCAGCGGTGGTTGCGCGGACAGTTCAGACAGTCTTGGTTGTGGTTGGCGAGGATGAGCTGCAGGATGGCGATCTGCGTGTCGCGCACGATCTGCGTGTCCGTATGGACTTCCATGCCTTCCCAGACTTCGGTCGCACATGCCGCCATGAGACGGCGGCTGCCTGTGACCTCGATGGAACAGATGCGGCAGCGAGCCTTGACGCGCTGATCGGGGTGGTAGCAGAGGTGCGGGATGTTGATGTGTACCTTGCGTGCGGCGTCGATGATCTTCGTGCCTTTGGGGACTTCGACGGGGATGTTGTTGATTTTCAGGTGTACGAGTTCTTTTTCTTCTGCCATCAGTGTACGCCTCCGATCCGGAATGTTTCGGGAAAGAGCTTGAATGCGGCGGAAAGGGCGTTTTCGGCGCTTTCGCCAAGGCCGCAGAGGGCGGACATGGGCATGATGCGAGCGATCATCTTCATGTTTTCGAGATCCTTTTCCGTCGCGGTGCCTTGCGCGAACTTTTCCAAGATGAGCTTGATGTGGAGAACGCCCTCGCGGCACGGCGTACACTGACCGCAGCTTTCGTGCGAGAAGAACGCCTGTGTCATGCGCAGGAAATCGAGGACGCTCGTGCGCTCATCGACGACGAGGATCGCCCCCGAGCCGACCGTGACGCCCGCCGCCTTGAGGTCGTCGTAGGTGTAGGGGACGTCGAGAATGGATTCGTCAGCGATCTTGCCTGACGCGCCGCCGAACTGGATCAGGCGGATGCGGCGGCCGCCCTGGATGCCGCCCGCAAGCTCATAGATGATCTCGCGCACGGTCGTACCGAAGGGGATCTCAAAGACGGCGGGACAGTTGACGTTGCCGCCGACGGATACGAGCTTTGTGCCGAGGGATTCGCCCGAGCCGTAGCCGATGTATTCTTTTTTGTCGTCCAACAGGAGATGCGGCACGATGGAAAGGCTCTCGACGTTGTTGACGCACGTCGGCAGCGCGAAAAGACCGCTCTGCTTGATGAAGGGCGGCTTCATGCGCGGTCTGCCCGCCTTGCCCTCGATGGAGCGGATGAGCGCCGTGCCTTCGCCGCAGACGTAAGCGCCCGCCCCCGAATAGAGGTGGATGCGGAAGTTGAAGCCCTCTTTGCCGAGGATGTTTTTGCCGAGGAAGCCGCAGCGCTCGGCTTCTTCAATGGCGTTCTTGAGGCGTGCGCGAAGGTGCGCGTACTCTTCGCGCAGGTAGATGTAGCCGTCCTGTGCGCGGATGCTCCAAGCGCCGATCGTCATGGCCTCGATGAGGTTGAAGGGGTCGTTCGTGATGAGTTCGCGATCCTTGAAGGTGCATGGCTCGCCCTCGTCGGCGTTGCAGATGATGACCTTGTGCTCGCCTTTGACGGCACGCGCCTGCGACCACTTGCGCCCCATAGGATAGGCGGCGCCGCCGCGCCCCTTGATCTGCGCTTCGGAGAGAAGCGCGGCGATGTCCTCGCCGTCCATTGTGACGGCCTTTTTGAGTGCGCTGAAACCGCCGATCGACAAGTACGATTCGATGGACATGGGGTCGTAGCGATGGAAGTTCTTTGTCATGAAAGAAACCTTGCTCATATAGTCTCCTTTCGTGTGAGTGTGTTCCGTTTCCGTTCCATGAAGTTCGCTGCTTTTTTGTTATTGCAGCGTATTGAGCAGATCCTCGATCTTTTCACGGCTGTCGAGGTGTCCGTAGACTTCGCCGTTGACACGCACGGCAGGCGCGATATCGCACGCACCGAAGCACGGCGTTTTTTCGAGCGTGAAGCGTCCGTCGTAGGTGACTTCGCCGATGTCGATGCCAAGGAGACTTTTGAGCGCTGAGAGAAGCGTTTCGTTCTCGTTGATGCGACAGACGACGGAGTCGCAGATCTCGATCGGGTATTTGGCACGCGGCGTGGGCGACAAGCTCGCGTAAAAGGTCAGACAGTCGTAGATCAAAGAAATTTTCAGCGGCAATTTTTCCGCCACATAGTAGGCGGCGGACTCGGGCACATAGTGACGCTCGAAGAGATTCTGCACGTCGAGCAGGATGCCGACGATCTGCGTCGGGTCGTAGGAATGAGCCTCAAGCACGCGGTCAATCTTTTCGCGCGTCGCGAGCGCAAGGTTTTCCGGTATGGCGTTCATGGCAGCAGCTCCTTTTCTTGGGAAATAGAAGTTCTCTTCTATCATTATAAAAGGAAACGCGGATTCATTCAAGAGAAAGCCGTATATGAGTCAAGGAAACACGGATAAATTCAGCCGCCCATCTTCACACATCTGCACTGTCCTCTCGTCGTCGACAAATCCTCGACGTAGCTCTGCTACGCCTGCGGTTTG
>NZ_JBQNBV010000170.1:0-3760 GCF_052169755.1 Selenomonas sp.
GCCGAAAGGCTCGTGGAAGAAGAATATGCCGAGGAGGAGCGCGATCGTCGGACTGATGTATTGGAAAAAGCCGAGGACGTTCAAGGGCAAAAGGTTCGCGCCGTAGGAGAAGAGAATGAGCGGCGTGGCGGTGGCGGCGCCGGAGCCGATAAGGAGCAGGATTTCGCGCGGCGTCGCCAAGCTGAACTGACTTGTCGGCTCGCCTGCCAGATAGACGGCGTAGGGCAGAAATACGGGCAGTAAGAGAAGGGTTTCGAGCGTGATGCTCGAAAAGGGATGCAGCGCGAGCTTCTTCTTCAGTGCGCCGTAGAGCCCGAAGGTCGCGGCGAGCACGAGCGCGACCCACGGCAGTTTGCCGATCTGCACGGTCATGAGCACGACGCCGCAGAAGGCGAGGAAGACGCTGACGCGTGCGGACGGCGTGAGCCGCTCTTTGAAGAGAACGACGCCGAGCGCGACGTTCATCAGCGGGGTGCTGTAGTAGCCGAGACTCGTGTCGATGACGTGCCCGTGATTGACCGCCCATATATAGGTCAGCCAGTTGATGGTGATGAGGATCGACGCGCCGAAAAGGAGCAGTGTGCGCCGTCTGTCTTGACAGAGCACCCTGCAGTCTTGGCAGAAGCTTTGCCATCGTTTCGATACGGCGAGGACGAGCAGCATGAAGACGAACGACCACGAGATGCGGTGCGCGAGGATTTCGGCGGCAGGAGCTGCAGCGAGAAGATTCCAGTAGAGCGGCAGAATGCCCCAGATGATATAGGTGGATACGGCGGCGATCATGCCGCGCCTTTTTTGTTCCATAGGATGAAAGACTTCCTTCGGTGTGGGATATGGCGTGAGAATATGACGATGCGTGCGGCGCTCAATGCGTGCGCGGCGCCGTCTGGCGATCCATCGCCGCCATGAGCCTTTCTACGGGCAGCACCTTCAAGAGGGCGAAGCAGATCAGGCACTCGGGAACGAGGTACGTCGCGTTGAAGGTCAGCGAGTAGACGAGGGGGCTTGTGCCTGCGGGAGCGTAGGACGCGAAGAATACGACGCCGCTCACGATGTGGCAGAAAAAGCGCGCGAAAAAGGCGAGCGCCGTCGACGCCATGCGGTGTGCGGGAAAGAGTGCGGCGAGCGAGAGCGCCATGTAGGGCAGCGGGTAGTCGAAGAGCACCTGCACGGGGTGCAGCAGATAGGGATCCTGCATCATGTTGAAGATGCCGTAGAGGAAGCCCGCGAGGCAGCCTGTGCCGACTCCGTAGCGATAGGAGACGAAGAGCAGCGGCACCATCGCGCCGAGCGTCACGCTGCCGCCCTGCGGCATGTGGTAGAGGCGAAACTGGTGCAGGATGACGGTCATCGCGAGCATGAGAGCGATGGTCACGATCATCGGCGTTGTGAGCCGCACGCGCCTAAAGTAGAGGTGCGAGAGAATCGCGAAGAGCACGGCGAGAAGCGCGATGAGGCTCGCCGGATGCTCAAGAATGGCTGAGATGTTTTGCAGCAGAGTATCCAAGTTTATCTGTCCTTTCATTGTTCGCTTGTCAACAGTACATCGAGGATGATATTTGTATCACAGAGTGCCTTCATGACGCTGCAGACGCTCCTTTCGTATAGACTCTGTATCTAGATCGACAGGAGCCTCTTTCAAAAGTCCGAGCAGGGGGCGTCGTTTTCTTAATTATACAATTCGTCCCTTCCGAAAGCAAACGAAAATCCCTTGAAGAGGCTTTTCGTTTGTGCGATAATGGAGAACACACAAAGGATGGTGGATTTATGGCGAATTACGTTGGAGGAAGACCGACGAAGCAGATTCAAGGTCTCGATGCTCTGCGCACCTTGGCAATCGTCGCAGTCACGTTGTTTCATATATTTCCCGATGTGGTGAAAGGGGGATACCTCGGGGTATCCTTGTTTTTTGTTTTGACGGGGTATCTTCTCGCCTACACGACGGAGCGGGAACGGCTCGCGGGCGAATTTTCTCTCGGACGCTATTTTTTGAAGCGCCTTTTGCGCATGTATCCCGCTCTCGTCGTCATGATTCTCGTGACGCTCGGCGTCTATTCCTTCGTGCTTCCCGAGACGGTCGTGGACATGCGCGAGGAGGTTCTTTCCGTCGCGCTCGGCTATAACAACTGGTGGCAGATTGCTGCGAACGCCGACTATTTCACGCGCATCGCCAATGCATCGCCGTTCACGCATCTGTGGTTCATGGGCATCGAGCTGCAATATGCGTTCGTCTTGTGGCCGCTGCTCTTTCTTCTTTATACGCTTGTCTCGCATTGTCTGGGGAAAGGGGCGGGCATAGCGGTCATCGCCGCGCTCGGTTTGGGGACGGCGCTTCTCATGCCGCTTTCGTATCTGATGGGGGCAGATGTGACGCGCCTTTACTATGGCACGGATACGCGTGTTTTTGCGCTCCTCTTGGGCGCGGCGATGGGGCTTTGGCGTGCGGGGACTTCTGCTGCGGCGAAGAAGAATCCGCTTTGGCGCGAGATCGCAGAGTTTGTCAGCTTCGAACTTCTGCTCGTCGCCGTCCTCTTCGCGTGCGTTTTCCTCGATGGTGCAAATCCGTTGCTCTATCGGGGCGGCATGTTCCTTGTGACGCTTCTATTCTGTCTTTTGCTCGCGATCACGGCGGATCGCGGCATGACGATCGGCAAGTTTCTCGATATGCGCGTCTTTCGCTGGATTGGCACGCGCAGCTATGGCATCTTCCTCTGGCAGTACCCCGTGATCTTCCTGTTTCAACAAAAGGGCTGGGAAGCGATGCCGTATTTTGCCGCGTGGGAGATCGCCGTCATCTTGCTGCTCGCCATGTGGACGGAGGCGTTGACGAAGAGCGTCGGCAGGCGCGAGCTGCCTGCGTTCGGCAATCGCCTTGTCTATGCGCAGGGGGCGTGCTTTCTCGCTTTCACTTTGTGCGGCGTCTTCTTGATGGGCTTTGGCTGTAAGGGGCTTGCGGCGCCTGCCGGCTACAAGGCGGAGGCGAGGGCGCAGCTCAGCGCACGTCTTGAGAAGAATGCGGCGGAACTCGCGCGGCAGAAGGAAGAAGCCGAGAAGGCGGCTGCGGCAAAAGCCGCTGAGGACAAGGCGGCACGCATGAAGGCGGTGGATCTTTCGGGCGTCGCCTGCATCGGCGATTCGGTCATGCTGTCTGCGGCAGGAGATTTGCAGAAGGCGCTGCCCGGCTGCGCGGTCGATGCGGAAGTCTCGCGCTATGTGGGCGGTGGAATCGAAGCCGCACAGAGCCTCGCGGCGCAGGGCAGGCTCGGCAGCGTCGTCGTCGTCTCGCTCGGCACGAACGGGCCGCTCGCCGCCGGCGATCGCTATGTGGAACAGACAGAGGGTCTTTTGAAGCTTTTGGGATCGAGCCGCCGCATCTTCTGGGTTAATGTCTACGCGCCGCACCTTTCGTGGCAGGATCCGAACAATGAATACATCCGGAAGATGGCTGCCGAGCATAAGAATGTGACGGTCATCGACTGGTATGGACTCGTATCGAAGCACCCCGAATGGCTCTCGGGCGACGGCGTTCACCCGAACGATGCGGGCACGGAGCAGTACGCAAAGCTCGTGCACGATGCACTGGCGGAAGCGTTGGCGAAGTAAGATTTGCTTCAAAAGGTTGGGC
The DNA here is from genome assembly GCF_052169755.1 of Selenomonas sp. Lineage (GTDB taxonomy): Bacteria > Bacillota > Negativicutes > Selenomonadales > Selenomonadaceae > Selenomonas. The sequence goes on from NZ_JBQNBV010000170.1 coordinate 3,626, forward strand.
ATGGTACTATATATGGGGGCGGAAATGCCTTGAGCAAGTGGGAAAAACTCATCGCACGCATTCGGAACAATCCCAAGGCGGTTTCGTTTGAGGAAGTCGCGAAAGTGCTGGAATCCATTGGGTATGAGAAGCGGC
>NZ_JBQNBV010000171.1:0-3726 GCF_052169755.1 Selenomonas sp.
TGCCGTAAAGCACCTTGGCATGAAGCGTGATGCCGGCGTTAAAGGCAAAGGCGCGCAAAAATTCCTCCGTCAGCTCCGTATCGTAGCTACCGACGACGGGCGTCATTTCGCCCCCGTCGTAGACGAGATACGCTCTGCCGCTAAGATCGAGCGATACAAAGGCGAGCGCTTCATCCATCGGCAGATAGAAAGAGCCATAGCGCGTGATGCCCGCCTTGTCGCCGAGCGCGTCGCGAAACGCCTGCCCCAAGGCGATGCCGATGTCCTCGACGGAATGATGCCCGTCCACCGCAAGATCGCCACGGCACTGAATCTCCAAGTCGAAAAGCCCGTGTACGGCGAAAAGCGTCATCATGTGATCGAAGAAGCCGATCCCCGTAGCGACTGCGCATTTTCCCGTGCCGTCCAGAGCGATGCGAAGCGCGATCTCCGTTTCGTTTGTCTTCCGCTGAATCTCGGCTTGCCGCATATCAATCGCTCCTCCCTTGGCTGCGCAGACGCACGGCATTGGCATGGGCGTGCAGCCCCTCCGCTTCCGCAAGGCGTATGATGTCCGCCTCCACCCCATGCAGAGCATCCTTCGTATAAGAAATGATGCTCGTGCGTTTCATGAAGGTTTCGACGTTGAGCACGGAGTAGAATCGCGCCGTGCCGCCCGTGGGCAGCACATGGTTGGGGCCTGCGAAGTAGTCGCCCAACGGCTCGGGCGAGTACGCGCCGAGAAAGACGGCGCCCGCATGGCGCACATAAGGCAAGAGTTCAAACGGCTGCTTCGTCAAAAGCTCCAGATGCTCCGGCGCGGAGATGTTCGCATACTCTATCGCCTCCATGATATGGTCGGCGATGACGATAAGACCGTTCTGCTCGATCGACGCGCGGGCGATCTGCTCCCTCGGCAGTCCCTTGAGCTGCTCATCCACCAAGGCATCGACCTCGTGCGCGAGCGCTTCGCTCGTCGTGATGAGGATGCTCGATGCCAAGGTGTCATGCTCCGCTTGACTGAGCATGTCGGCTGCCGTATAGGCGGGATCCGCCGTTTCATCAGCGACGATGAGGATCTCGCTCGGCCCTGCCAGCATATCGATGTCACAATGCCCGTAAACCGCCTTTTTCGCCAGTGTGACGAAGATGTTGCCGGGGCCTGTGATCTTATCGACGCGCGGAATCGTCTGCGTGCCGTAAGCCATAGCGGCGATCGCCTGCGCACCGCCGATCTTATAAATCTTCGATACGCCCGCGATTTTCGCCGCAAGAAGCACATAGGGATTGATCTTGCCGTTTTTCGGCGGCACCATCATGAGGATTTCGCCGACACCCGCGACAGCGGCAGGCACAGCGTTCATCAAGACGGACGACGGATACGCCGCCGTGCCGCCCGGCACATAGATGCCCGCACGGTCGAGCGGTATCAGCGACTGCCCGAGAATCGAGCCTTTCTTGCGGTATGTCAGCCACGAGCTCGCCTTTTGCTCCTCGTGATAGCTGCGTACATTGCGCGCGGCTTTTTCCAGCGATGCGACGATCGCAGGATCGGCGGCTTTTGCCGCTTCGGCAAACTCCTCTTCCGATACTTGAAAATCTTCGGGAGAAAAATCCGTGCCGTCAATGAGCTTCGTATACTTGACGACAGCTTCATCGCCATGACGGCGCACATCCTCGACGATGCGCAGGGCGACCTCTGCCGCCGTGAGATCTGTGCCGAAAATTTTCTTATTTGCCTCGCGTATCTTAGGACTGAGCTGCACCTCGTCGAAGGGCGGCTTCGTCAACAGCTTCCGAATCGCGTCCTTTCCGAGCGCTTTCGCCGATACAATCTTCATCGTTTTGCCTCCCCGCTTTCCAGTGTGCCGCGCAAATCTTCGACCAGACGATAGATCCGATCAAACTTCAGCTTATAGCTCACGCGATTGACAATAAGCCGCGCCGACGCATCCATGATGTGCGCGATCTCCTCAAGGTTGTTCTCCTTCAGCGTCGTGCCCGTTTCCACGATGTCCACGATGCTCTCGGAAAGCCCGACCAGAGGGCCAAGCTCAATCGAACCGTTGAGCTTGATATACTCCATCTGCATCCCCTTTTTCGTAAAAAACTGCTCGGCGATATGCGGAAACTTCGTCGCGACACGCGTATGCGCATAGTCCGTGAGCTTTGCCCGCTTCTCAGCCTTGTCCACCGCCATCATCAGATGACATTTGCCAAAGCCCAAGTCAAGCACCTCATAGACGTCTTTCTCCTCTTCTGCGAGAACGTCTTTGCCGATAACGCCGATGTCCGCCGCACCGTACTCGACGTACGCCGGCACGTCCGCCGTCTTTGCGACGATGAAGCGAATTTTCTTCTCCTCGTTGGCGATGATGAGCTTGCGCGACTTCTCTTCCAAGCCATCCGCCGTATAGCCGACGCGGGAAAAAAGTTCCTTGGAAAGCCCGAAGAGTTTACCCTTCGGGAAAGCAATCGTCAAGTATTCCTTGCCGTTTATATCCATTCCTTGCACCTCAAATCACTAGGGAAACGCTGATAAAATGAAGTTGCCCAGATTTGCACAGATGCGCTGTGCCTATCTAGGAGACAAACCGCAGGCGTAGCAGAGCTACGTCGAGGATTTGTCGACGACGAGAGGACAGCGTAGATGTGTGAAGATGGGCGGCTGAATTTATCAGTGGTTCCCTAATTCATGCTGTCCGCCTGCCGCAGCAAACGCAATTCCGCTGCATCGGATGAAGCGGGCGGACTGTGGTGCAGGCGTATGACGGCAGCCTCTTTGCCGCACCCCAGCAGCCGCAATTTCTCGCTGCCGATCTCCGCATGATGATCATAGACATAGAGCGCATGACGCCAAAAGCCGAAAGCCCCGTCGCGCGAAAGAGCCGCAAAGCGGCGGGAAAGCTGCGGTAAAAAACGGTGCAAAAGGACGACGCCGACCTTGCCCCAGAGACCGAGATCCCCTTGCACGCGCCCCACATCATGAAGAAGCGCGATGCGCACGAGAAAAATTTCGTCGATGCCGTCTTCCGCACGCGCCAGCTGCAGCGCCGTATATGCCGTATGAACGGCATGACGCTGATCGATGACGTCCATCGCATAGAAAAGCGCACGCTCCTCTTCGCGCAGAAAGCGGCGGACAAATGCATGGTCACGTTCACGCAAACGCGCCGTAAGCGCATGAAAAAATTGCAGAATTCTCTGTTTCATGAAAGATAGATCAACTCTTGATAGCCCTTGCTTTTTCTATACGCATCGGCAATCTGCTCCGTTTGCGCCTGAAATGCTATTTCAGCAACCTTCCCCTGCGCCCGCAGCCGCTTTGCCTCCTGCAAGGCTTTGGGAAGCTGATCGTGCGCATAGGCGATGTAGCAGTCCTTTTGGGGCAGAGTCTTTTCGCGGCGCTGCCGCTCCTTCGCCAAGAGCAGACGCTCGATGCCGAGCGCGAAGCCCGTGGCAGGGCAGGCATTGCCGAATCCCGCGAGCAGCTGGTCGTAGCGTCCGCCGCCGCAGATCGGATAGCCCAGCCCCGGGGCATACGCCTCAAAGACCATGCCTGTGTAATAATTCAAGCTGCGGATCACGCCGAGATCAAAATAGACGGCATCGGCAACGCCATATTCCTGCAAGAGCCGATAGATTTCCGACAGATTGTCGAGCGCACGTCTGCCCTGCTCGTTCAAGGCGATGCTGTAAGCTTCCTGCAGCACATCTTGCTTTCCGTGCAGCGTGGGCACCTTTTTC
>NZ_JBQNBV010000172.1:0-3708 GCF_052169755.1 Selenomonas sp.
GGAAAAGACTGCTGCACTCTTTTTATTGCAAAGAAAAGAGTATGGGACAGGCTTACAGAACAATTTACCTGCCGTGCAGTTCGAAGGCGTAGAAAGTCGAGGCAGATAGCCCTGTTTGCGGGAAACGCGCAGCAGATATTGATGCCGATGGCAACTTCCCCAGCGCAGATGTAAAAATAGATGGCTGAATTTATCGGCATTTTCTTTATTGCGTTTCTCGCGTAATAATCTCATCAAGCTTTTGACATAGTTCTAAAACAAGCCCGTCGCAGTTCTCCTTGCGTGCGATGCCTTTTTTTTCTGCGGCGGCTAGAAGACATCGGCAGTCCGTCGTGCCGTTGGCGGCGAGGAAGTCGTCAATGAGCTTCTTCGCCGTTTCCTTATCTTTGTCTGCTTTGCCGAGGATCATTAGCGCGGCGGTCAGCGTGCCGCAGGCGGATCCGTGCATCATGCCTGCGCCGAAGAAAGCGCCGAGTGCATAGGCGTCTTCTTTTTCCATGCCGATTTCGGCAGCGAAGGGTACGAGAAGCGACTGCGCACAGTTGTAGTGACGGCCGCCTGGCTCTTGACGCAGAAATTTTGCTTCTTCGAAGTGGGTCATGTGTTTTTTCCTCCTTTTCGGATGGCGTTTCCTTTATTCTACCCGCTTTTTGCCTTGGGTGCAAAGGCTTTGTTTTGACAAAGCGCATTTCGTGCAGTAGAATCGTGGTAGCAGCCTCGCCGCGTGGTTTGCGGCGGTGCATCTCAGAAAGGTTCGGAGGAATATAATGAAGATCATGGTCGGTCTTGGGAATCCCGGGACGGAGTATGCACATACGAAACATAATGTCGGTTTTATGCTCGTCGATGCTCTGGCGGAGCGCATCGGTATCGACACTTGGCAGGAGAAGTTCAATTCTCTGATCGCAGTAGGGCGTATCGACGCGCAGAAGGTGCTGCTCGTCAAGCCTTTGACCTATATGAATGAAAGCGGACGCGCGGTAGGTCCTCTGCTCGATTGGTACAAGCTCGCGCCGGAGGACTTGATCGTCGCGCACGACGACATGGACATCGCGGCGGGCACGATCCGTCTGCGGCGCAAGGGAAGCGCGGGCGGCCACAACGGCATCAAGTCGCTTCTCGCGCACATCGGTTCAGAGGATTTCTCTCGCGTGCGCATTGGCATCGGACGTCCTCTACCCGGCTGGACGGTCGTCAGGCATGTGCTTGCGCCGTTTCCCGCAGACGATGCGACGAAGATTCAAGAGGCGATTTCTTATTTATTGCCGGCTGTCGAGTGCATCGTGACGGATGGCATCGACATGGCGATGAACCGTTACAACCCGCGCAAGAAAAAGGCGGCGAAGCAGGAAGCGCATGAGGGGGAAGACGCGGGGAAAAGCAGCGCTGTACTACAGATCGAGAGGCAGGAGGGCGAAGCATGAAAGATGAAATATGTGCGCTCTACGCCGATGAAGATGGGGCAATCTTTGATGCGCCGGGCATCGCGGGACTGGGGCGCTCGGGCAAGCGGATCGTGTCGCTCACGCCCGCCGATCTCATCCCCCTGCCCGAGTCGGCGGACTTGATGTTTCTGCCTGATCGCGCGGCGATGGGGCGGACGGCGGCGGGTGAGACGCTGCCTCTGGCGGGACGCGCCGTCGCTGCCATCCTGCCTGCGGGCTATACGCGGCTCTTTCTGCCCGCCTTTCAGCGAGAGGAAGGGGCTGAAAGGCTCGCTCTCTACGGTTACACGGCGGTCGTGTTCTATAAGGATGATCTCTATGCGGCGGCGCTCTACACCAATGAAAATACGAAATGGGATCCCGCCTACTACAATACGCGTGAGCTCAAGAAACTCGTGCGCCGTGTCGAGAAGGAGCTGCCCGGCAACCGCATCGTCGAGCAGGTGGCGGGATGCTCCTTGAAGTGGCATTGCTGCACGGCGCAGAATCTCTTTTACCGCCGCTGGGAAGCGGGCATACCGACGTCGCCCGTCTGTAACGCGAACTGCTTCGGCTGCATTTCCCTGCAGCCCGCCGAGTGCTGTCCGTCGCCGCAGAGTCGCATCGCGTTCCGTCCGACGCCCGAGGAGATCGCGCAGGTCGGCATATATCACCTTTCGACTGCGCCCGATGCCATCGTGAGCTTCGGACAGGGCTGCGAGGGTGAGCCGTCGCTTGCGGCGGATGCGATCGCGGCAGCCGAGCGTCGGATTCGTGCCGCGACGAAGCGCGGGCAGATCAATATCAACACGAATGCCGGCTATACCGAGGGCATCCGAAAGATTGTCGATGCCGGACTTGACTCCATGCGTGTGAGCATCATCAGCGCCATCGAGGAGAGCTATGCGGCGTACTACCGCAGCAATTACACGCTCGCCGACGTCAAGGAGTCGATCCGCTACGCGCTTTCGCACGGCGTATATGTGTCGCTCAACATGCTCTTCTTTCCGGGCTTTAATGACCGCGCCGAAGAACTCGAAGCGTGGCGCGGCTTCTTTTGCGAATTGCCCGTCAACATGGTGCAGGTGCGCAACCTCAATGTCGATCCCGACGCCTTCCTTGAAATTATGCCGGAAGCGCAGGGCGAGGCGGTCGGCGCGAGAGAGTTTTTGGAACGGCTCAAGAGGGAGTTTCCGCAGCTCGTCATCGGCAGTTTCAGCCACTATGTCGAAGATTAAGAACGATTCCTCTAAAATCCATGTTCTTGACATAAGAATAAATCAATGCTATTCTTTTATAGAAATTTTATATCGTTGGATCAGGTGTCGCAAGACTTAATAGGGAATCCGGAAAAAGCCGGAGCGGTCCCGCCACTGTAGCAGCGAGCAACCCTGTAATAAGGAATCACTGATAAATTCAGCCCCCATCTTTATACATCTGGGCGACTTCATTTATCAATGCTTCTTGAGTCACTGGGGCGAATGCCTTGGGAAGGCGCAGGGGAGTGATGAACTGGAGCCAGGAGAACTGCCTGATGGACAATCGCCATTTGACCTGCGAGTGATGGGAAGGGGATTAAGGAAGCGCTGTTTGGCGTTTCTTCGGCTGCACGAACGCAATCATCCCGGCGAAATTGCCGGGAATTTTTTTGCGCCGCCCTTATGCGCCTTTTCTGTTTTGCAGGAGGGCGCTTTATTTTTGGAAAGGGTGATGTAGATGAAAGGCAAGAGACATCTGACATGGGCGGTGCTTGCGGCAATCGCGGGCATGAGCCTATCGGGCGAGGCGTATGCGGCGGAAAATGCGGCGGCAGGAAAGGCGGCAGCGAAAACGACGCAGGTGCAGGAACGAAGTGCGGAAACTGCAGAAAACGGCGGGCATGATTTGCCTGATACGCTCGTGACGGCTCAGCGCAGGCGAAAGAGTGATCTCGATACGCCCGCGACGACGACGATCATCACAGCGAAGGATATTGAAAAAGCGGGCTATCGCAACGTATTCGAGGCGATTGACCAGCAGATCGGCTCGACGAGTACATCCTATGGCGAGGCAGGGCAGGATTTCGGTCTTGCGGCCGGACGCATCACATTGCGCGGCTACGACAGGGGCACGCTCGTCATGGTCAATGGCGTGCCGATGAACCTCAAGAACTATCCGAGCACGGAAAATATACCAGCCGCGATGGTCGAGCGCATCGAGATCGTCAAGGGCGCGACATCGACACTCTACGGTGCGGAGGCAATGGGCGGTGTTGTCAATATCATCCTGAAAAAGCCGAAAGCGG
>NZ_JBQNBV010000173.1:0-3702 GCF_052169755.1 Selenomonas sp.
TGACGGATGTCTTCTGCTCGTCCGGTCTTTTCCGGATGATGTTGATGACGCCGCCCAAGGCTTCCGAGCCGTAGAGCGAGCTTGCCGCGCCGCGCACGATCTCGATGCGCTCTACATCGTCGATATTGAAGCGCTCCAGCTCGTAGACATTCGCTGTTTTATCCGTATTTCCCGTGCGCACGCGCCGCCCGTCGACCAGAAGCAGCGTATGGTTCGTTTTCATGCCGCGTATGGAAACGTGATTGCCGGTCATGCCGTTTTTCATCGTATCCAAACCCATAGCAAGCTGCAGCGCCTGCAGCACGGACTCTGCGCCCATCTTGTCGATGTCCTCGCGCGTGATGACTTCGACCGTACTCGGCGTTTCTTTGACTTCCTGCTCCGTCCTCGATGCCGTGACCACGACGGCGCCCGTCTTGATCGCTTTTCCGTCCTCGGGCTTTTTCTCCGCCGCATAGGCGGGAACGCTCATGGCGGCGAGAACAGCCGCCGTCAGCAGCAGGCTCTTCTTCTTCGTGATTCTCTTCAGCATTGCTCCATCTCCTTATCCTTGGATTCTTCAGAACGTCACATTTACACCGCCGCGCCAGATTCTGCCGTCGTAGCCGAGGTTGTCATTATATGTATCAAGAAGATTATCTATGCCAAAGTAAGCACTGAAACGATCATTGATCTTTTTATTGACGACGAGGTTCAGAATGCTTATGGCAGCGTTTTTATAGATGGTTCTCCTTCCAACAGCCTCCGCATAATAATAGTCTGCAATCCAATCGTTCCATAGCGTCGCATCCCAGCCGTTCTTCTGATCTTCGTAGCTGAGCTGCAGGCTCGCCTTGTGATACGGGCGGCCGGTGAGCCTTATATCTTTGTCGTTACGCGCATCGAGGTAAGTATAGAGGCCGCGCGCGTTGAAACCGCTCCCGAGAGATTGCTTGACCTCAAACTCAAGACCTTGGAGCGTCACATCCGTTTCATTGTCATAGAAGATGTGATTGATTGACCTCATTGGCGGCGGCATATACTGAAATTGGGAATACCCGTAGATCAAATCATGGACTTTGTTGTGAAAGTAGGTGATCTTGCCAAAAGTTTTATCCTTCTCCATCTCAAGACCGACATCGAAGTTCAGCGAGGTCTCCGGCTTGAGGTTGGGGTTTCCATGAAACCATAGCTTCACTCTTTCGCCGCCTGGCATACCATCCCAGTCAAGATAAAGCTCGCTTGCCGTTGGTGCGCGATATGCTGTTCCGATATTTGCCTTGAACCGCAGATCCTTGTTGATTTTGTATGTCGTGCCAAGTTTTCCAGTCACTTTGCTGCCGAAGGAACTGCTGTAGTCCCAGCGCACGGACGGAATCAGCAGCCAATCGGGATTGAGGAGCCACTCATCCTGCACATAAAGCGCTGCATAGTTCACAGACCTTTTACCGAACGGGCTCACGACGCCTTCACGCGACATGGAGCCGTTGCCTGTCAAGCGCGTACTGTCATAACTCTCTTCGCGATATTCACCACCAAAGGTCAGAAGGTGATCTTTCGACAGCTGCATGGAGCGCCTGCCATCGAAGATCAAAGAGTTAAACGTCATATCATCGAACCCGAGAAGGTCATGGTTCGCTCTGTTCCTCTGATTCTGATCTTTATGAAAACGCGTGTAATAGACCTGCATTTCATAGTTGCCGCGTTTGTCGCGACCTGCATATTTGACGCCCGTCGACAGGCGCGTATGATCGTAGTCTCTTCCATGATAGATTGTCGGCTTGTTCTTACGAATTATTATCCCCTTCATATACTGATCTTCAATCAAATAGTCTGCAAAGACATCGAGCCACTTGTCTTTCGCTACATCCATCCGACCTTCGATATTGAAGAAATACTTCTTGCCGTACATATTGCTCTTGTCATCCGTACCGCGCTCGCGGTAGTCGGACACCTTGAAGCTCGCCGCAATATTCCAATTTCCGTGCTTTCCTGCATCGAAACGAATGCCGGCGTCCTTGCGTCGAGTCGTCCAATCCAGCGTGACGGATGTCTTCTGCTCGTCCGGTCTTTTCCGGATGATGTTGATGACGCCGCCGAGAGCTTCCGAGCCGTAGAGCGAGCTTGCCGCGCCGCGCACGATCTCAATACGTTCGACATCGTCTATATTGATGCGCTCAAACTCATAAAAGTTCATCGTCGAGCCTGTGTCCTCTGTACGCACGCGCCGCCCGTCTATGAGAATCAGCGTCTGGTTCGTCTCCATCCCGCGAATGGAAACTCTATTGCCAACCATGGCATTTTCCTGAATATCCATCCCGATGGCAAGCTGCAACGCTTGCGCTACGGATTCCGCGCCCATCTTGTCGATGTCCTCGCGCGTGATGACTTCGACCGTACTCGGCGTTTCTTTGACTTCCTGCTCCGTCCTCGATGCCGTGACCACGACGGCGCCCGTCTTGATCGCTTTTCCGTCCTCGGGCTTTTTCTCCGCCGCATAGGCGGGAACGCTCATGGCGGCGAGAACAGCCGCCGTCAGCAGCAGGCTCTTCTTCTTCGTGATTCTCTTCAGCATTGCTCCATCTCCTTATCCTTGTATTCCTATGAGATATATAGATGCAAAGGCTATAAGGGAGCGCAAGCTCGATGCACTCCCCAAAGCCCGAACAAACCTTGGTTTTTGCCTGCAATGATGGCACACAGATCCCATCGCTCGGGCACTTGCATATATCTTACTTCTTCTTCGGGTACATGATGTCGGCAAGTACATCGAGCGCGTCCGCTGCGCGGATGCCTGGGTTGATGGCGAACAGCTCGTAGGGCAGAACGTAGACGCGCCCGTTCTTTACGGCGTCAACATCCGCCCATGCGGCATTGTCCTGCAGGTCGCGGCGCATCTTCGGCTCAAGCGTTTCCGTCGGGCCGTGTACGATCGCGAGGATGATGGAAGGATTCTCACGCGCGACGAATTCCATAGAAAGCGGCAAATATGCGCCGTCGCCCGATGCGCGGTCAGCGATGTTGCCGCCGCCGAGCAGTTCGATAAGTCCGCCCGTGAAGCATTTCGCCGTACCCATGTTGAAGCTCTCAGGCGAGCCGAATACGAGCAGCGTCTTGGGCGGCGCGCTTCCGGCAGCACGCTTTTCGACCTCGGCGAGCTTGTCCTTGATCGTCTGCACTTCTTTTTCGGCTCGTTCTTCGTCACCGGTGAGCTTGCCATAGAAGGAAAGCGCACTAAAGAGCGAAGGGACGTCGTCGAGGGCTTGGATGTAGATAGGCACGCCTGCATCACTGAGCGTATTTTCGAGGTCGATATGGAACGGTACATTCGTGCCGATGACGAGATCCGGCTGCAGCGAGAGAATTTTCTCTACATTCGGCTGATGAATGATGCCGACTTCCTCGGCGTTTGCCGTCTTTTCCACGACTGTCGGCGACAACGCCTGTGAGCTGGGCTTTCCAACGACGGCTTCTGCGCCGCCCGCCGCAACGAAAAGGTCAAGATTCGAGGCGTTCAGGATGACGACGCGCTTCGGATGCGCGGGCAGCGTGACTTCGCGCCCCATGCTGTCCGTCACCGTCAGTTCTTTCGGCTGAGACGCTTCCTGCGTGCGTGGTGTGAAGATCAGCACGATGACTGCCGCGAGGCAAAGAAACGCAACGCCAATACCAATTTTTCTCATAGAAACCTCCTGATCTGTAAGCTCTTGATACCAAATCTAA
>NZ_JBQNBV010000174.1:0-3674 GCF_052169755.1 Selenomonas sp.
CGACCATCCTAAGGATTCCATGCAAAATTCAAAGATTTGATTCCTAGGAATGACTACAGTCGTATGGTCTTTGCGCATGGTGCTTGTTTCATATCGCCACATATCTGATTTGTATTTTAGAACGAACCTGGTTCTCTTTGCAAAATATACAAAAGTTCTTGCGGGGGGACAATATGTATTATAATATTTACAAAGATTTAGGGAGGATGTAGGATTATGCCTATCATGTTAAACTTAGGTAAGGAGATTCTCAGAATATCTCCTAAAAACAGTTTTGAAATAGAATCTTCAACGAATGGTGGTCGCAGTTGGTACCATCGATATGAAAATCGTTCTAGTCAAGGTGCCTTTTTCGATTTAGCGCTTCATGGAAGTGAAATTTTAGCAACTACCGAAAAAGGACTATTTTCTTCGAAAAATGCCGGGAAATCATGGTATAAACGAAGTTAAGATTTATTGTTTGGAAGCGCTCTAACGGGATACATGTAAAAAACCGCTGCTGAGAGATGCTCTTGGCAGCGGTTTTTATGTGCTTACTTCATATCGATTCTTTTGACCTGCACATGAATCTTGTCGAGCTGTTTCCTGCTCGGCACAATTTCCATCTGTCTGTGCAGATCTGGGCGATTTTATTTTATCAGTGTTTCCTTAGGTTGTACCAAGCGCCTGTTTCATCGCCGCGACGACATGTTCTTTCGTGAAGCCGAACTTCTTGAAGAGGACGCCGGCGGGGGCGGAGGCGCCGAAGCCCTGCATCGTGACGGTCGCGCCGTCGAGTCCTGTGTAGCGTGCCCAGCCGAAGTCGGATGCCGCTTCGACGGCGACGCGTGCGCGGATGGCTTTCGGCAGGACGCTTTCCTTGTATTCGTCGGATTGCTGCTCGAAAACATCGACGGACGGCAGGGAGACGACGCGCACGGCGATGCCGTCTTTGGCGAGTTCTTCCTGCGCTTCGAGGGCGAGCGATACTTCAGAGCCTGTGGCAAGGAGGATGCCTTGCGGCGTGCCTTGGGCTTCGGAGATGATGTAGCCGCCTTTCAAGGCTTCTTTGGAGCTGCCTGCAAGCTGCGGCAGGTTTTGACGCGTGAGCGTGAGGACGGTCGGCGTATCTTTGCTCGTTACGGCGCTGTACCAGGCGGCGGCGGTTTCTGTCGCATCGGCGGGGCGGAAGACGTGGACGTTCGGCGTTGCGCGCAGCATGGCGAGCTGCTCGATCGGCTCGTGTGTCGGGCCGTCCTCGCCGACGCCGATGCTGTCATGTGTGAGTACATAGACGACGGGCAGCCCCATGAGGGCGGCGAGGCGCAGCATGGGCTTCATGTAGTCGCTGAATACGAAGAAGGTCGCGACATAGGGCAGGATGCCGCCGTGCAGCGCAAGGCCGTTGGCGATTGCCGCCATGCCAAGCTCGCGCACGCCGAAGTGCAGATTGCGTCCGGCGCGATCTGTGCGGCTGAAATCCCCCGCATCCGCCATCACGGTTTTGTTCGACGGTCCAAGATCTGCGCTGCCGCCGATGAGCTGCGGCACGATGTCCTTGAGGCGTTGAATCATCTTGCCAGACAGCGCACGGGTGGCGGCAGGCTTGTCGTCATGCGCCCAGAAGGCGGCATCTTCTAGGAGCGCCGCAGCATCGACGGGCGCGTGGTAAGCATCCCAGAGAGCCTTTTTTTCAGGGTATTTCGCACAGTAGGCGGCGAAAAGTTCGTTCCATTTTTCTTCAAGAGCTGCGCCTTCGGCGGCGAGGGTGTCGTAATGTTCGTAGACGGCGGCGGGGACAGAGAAGCTCTCCGCAGGATTTTCCCAGCCGAGATTTTCCTTGAGCGCCCGCAGGTTCTCCTCGCCGAGCGGCTCGCCGTGGGCGCTCGCCTTGCCTGCTTTGGCAGGGCAGCCGAAGCCGATCTTCGTTTTGATCGTGATGAACGACGGACGCTCCTTGTCGGCTTTTGCCGCTTCGATGGCTTTGCCGATGGCGGCAAGGTCGGTGCCGTCTTCGACCGTGAGCGTCTGGAAGCCGAACGCCGCCATGCGCTGTTCGACATCTTCGGTGAAGGCGAGGTCGGTGTCGCCTTCGATGGAGATGTTGTTGCTGTCGTAGAGTACGATGAGCTTGTCGAGCGAGAGCGTGCCTGCCAATGAGAAGACTTCGGAGGAGATGCCCTCCATCATGCAGCCGTCGCCGCCGAGGACGAAGGTATAGTGATCGACGATGGGAAACTCCGGCTTGTTGAATACGGCGGCGAGGTGCGCTTCGGCGATCGCCATGCCGACTGCCATGCCCATACCCGCGCCCAGAGGCCCTGTCGTGGCTTCGACGCCCTGCGTATGGCGATACTCGGGGTGACCCGGGGTCAAGGAGCCGTCTTGTCGGAAGTCCTTGAGATCGTCGATCGTCAGACCGTAGCCGAAAAGGTGCAGCAGGGAATAGAGCATGGCGGAGCCGTGTCCGGCAGAGAGAATGAAGCGGTCACGGTTTGCCCAGTTTGGATTTTTGCCGTTGTGCTTCATGTGATGCGCCCAAAGCTCGTAGGCGATCGGCGCCGCGCCGAGCGGCAGTCCGGGATGTCCGGAGTTCGCTTTCTGCACGGCATCCGCCGAAAGGACGCGAATCGCGTTTACACAGGTGGTATCAATGTTTCCCATAGATTTCTCCTCCTTGAAACCGTTGTTTGTTCCTTTTCTATCTTACATGATTTCGCTGAAAATGTATAGCATAGGGGGAAAGTTCGGCGAAAAGTCATGCACGAGAAGACGCTCTATCAGCGTCGGTTGAGCAGGGCGATGGAGGCTAAGATCAAAAGTACGCCGACGGATTCCGCGATGCCGAAAGGGACGGCGAGCAGCACGGTGGAGAAGAATACGGCGGATACAGGCTCGATGGAGCATAGGATGCCGACGGTGCTCGGTCGGATGTATTTAAGACTTTCGAGGTACGACCAAAAAGCGATGACCGTGCCGAAGAGTACGACATAAAGGAAGACGAGAAGGGCGGCGGCATCGACACTGCCGCAAAAATCCCAAGGCGCATGAAAGAACATGAGCAAGATGCCGCCGAGGAGCATTCCCCAGCCGATGACGAGCGGCGAGCGGAAGTGTTCCAAGAGCCATTTTGGCTGTATGGTGTAGACGGCGGCGCAGAAGGCGGAAGCGACGCCCCAGAAGAGCGCGAGCGGCGGAATGGCAAGCATCGAAAAGCTGCCGCGCGTCACGATGAGGAAGGTGCCGACGAAGGCGAGCAGCACGCAGCAGATCTCATGCAGCGATGGCAGGCAGCGGCTTTTCAAGGCGCTCCATAGGACGACGATGATCGGCATGAGGTATTGCAATACGCTTGCCGCCGCCGCGTTGCCGTACTCGATGGAAGAAAAGTAGGTGTACTGCACGCCGAGCATACCGAAGATGCTGAAGATGAGGAGATGCTTTGCCGCAGGACGGTTCCGCCACAGAGAGAAAATATTTTCCCGACTCTTTGCCGCATCGAGCAGCAGAAGCAGCACGCCGGCGAGCGACATGCGCATCATGACGAGCCATTCGGTAGAAAAGCCCCGTTCTTGCAGCAGAAATTGTGCGGCGACGCCGGAGCCGCCCCAGAGCAGTGCGCCGAGCGCTACGAGCAGGATGCCTTTGGTATGTGGTTTCATGGTATCGCTCCTTGGTGTTTTATCTTTGAATAT
>NZ_JBQNBV010000175.1:0-3594 GCF_052169755.1 Selenomonas sp.
GAAGAAATTGCATGGGTATCTTCGAGTTCATGAATCGGTACAATCTTCGTCATATCCCCGGCTCCCTTCTATTGGAGAAATATCACGTTGAGCCCTTTTCTGTTTTATATTATAATAGGGAAGTATATTCGTAAAATTTGGAGGGACTTATCTTGACAAACAACCTAGCGATCATCATCGCATTCATCGTCTACCTCGGCTTCATGATGCTCATCGGCATCTACTACTATCGACGCACGCGCTCCATGGCGGACTACATCCTCGGCAACCGTAAGCTCGGCGCGTGGGTCACGTCCTTGAGCGCCGAAGCCTCCGACATGAGCGGCTGGATGCTCATGGGGCTGCCGGGATTCGCCTACATCGCCGGGCTCAATGCGGGCTGGATCGCGCTGGGGCTTGCGCTCGGCACCTACGCGAACTGGAAGTTCGTCGCCGCACGTCTCAGAAAATATACGGAACTTGCCAACAATTCGCTGACGCTTCCCGATTTTTTGCAGAATCGCTACGAGGACAAGTCGAACCTTCTGCGCATCATCCCTGCCGTCTTTATCTTGATCTTCTTCGTCATCTACACATCGTCTGGTTTCGTCGCGGGCGGCAAGCTGTTTGAAACGATCTTTTCCCTGCCCTATACCTATGCGCTGTTCCTCGGCGCTTTCGTCGTCGTATTCTACACGCTTGCCGGCGGCTTCCTCGCCGTCTGCTGGACGGACTTCATCCAGGGCGTCATGATGTTCTTCGCCATCCTGCTCGTACCTGCCGCCGCTTCTTATCTGCTCGGCGGTCCATCGACGACGCTCGCCGCCATCTACACGATGGAACCGTCGTTCTTCAATCCTTTCCAGAAGCCCGACGGCTCTACGCTCGGCTTCATCGAGTTCATCTCGCTCATGGGCTGGGGACTTGGCTACTTCGGTCAGCCGCACATCCTCGTGCGCTTCATGGCGATCCGCTCATCCGCCGAGCTTGGACGCGCCATGCATATCGCTATGACGTGGGTCGCTATCTCGCTCGCTGCCGCCGTCCTCGTCGGCATGGTCGGACGCGCTTACCTTGTCGATCCGCTCTTCGGCACGGCGACGGAGACGGTCTTTCTCGTGATGACGGACTCGATTTTCAACCCCTTCGTCGCGGGACTCATCCTCTCCGCCGTCCTCGCCGCCATCATGAGCACGGCGTCGGCGCAGCTTCTCGTCGCAGCTTCCGCTTTCGCACAGGACTTCTACCGCTCGCTTCTGCATAAGGGAGCAAGCCAAAGCGAACTCGTCTGGGTCAGCCGCCTCTCTGTCCTCGCGATCGCCGCCCTTTCCCTGACGCTCGCCATGAATCCCGAGAGCCTCATCCTCGACATGGTCGCTTACGCATGGGCAGGCTTCGGCGCCGCCTTCGGCCCCGCGCTTCTCGCCTCGCTCTTCTGGCGGCGTGCCACGAGGAACGGCATCCTCGCGGGCATCATCACGGGCGGCGTCACCGTCCTCGTATGGAAGCAGTTCGCCTTCTTCGGTCTCTACGAAATCATCCCGGGCTTCGTCTTCGCCCTCTCTGCCATCTACATCGTGAGCCGTCTCGACAAGGCGCCTGCAAAGAGCATCACAGACACGTTCGACGCCGTGGGAAAAAGCGCGATATAAGGAAATGTGTTCTTGGAAAAACATTGAAACAGAAAAGGATATTGCAGATTTGCTCCGTCTATATTACGGCTTCCATGATGCTTGCATCGTAGCCGCATCGTATCAAAGCGAAACCAGCGTCGATCAGGAAGGCACGATACACTATTCCCATATAGATGGACACACGATGACGCTCCGTTTTCAGTCCCAAATGGCGCTGAGAAGTCTGGAGCTTCATTTTATCGGTGTAAGGCAAGCCCATTTCATTGTCGGGAACGATCATTTCCCCTGTGATTTAATGGATGCAACGCTATCTTTCGTGAATGGACAATCATCAAGAGAATCTAAGCGATGGATTGCATGGACAGGCTGCAGTTCCTTCGATTTCAAAAAACTTGATACTACAATACATGATCTGGCAGATCATTATATAATAGCCAATGCTCTGAGATGGCGATTTTTGCGAGAAGATGCCTGTGCTCGCAACGGAAAGAACGGTCGACGGAAGAACATCTAAAGCTTCCGTCGACCGTTCTCTTTACCGATCAATGATTCGCCGCGTAGCGGGAGATTGCGGCGCGGACAGCGGCATTTGCAGCAGGCGAAACCGTCAGGTCAGCGCCTGCGCTCTTACCTTTTCGCCTGCCTTTTTTCGCAGGATCGTCGGCATCCTCCTCCGCCTGCACCTTCTCCGGCGGCAAAGGCAGCAAGCCTTCCTTCATCTTCGCGATTTCTTCGAGCTTCTTCTGCTCTTCCTTCATCTTCTCAGCGGCTTCCGCTGCATCCTCCTGGCGAGCGCCCGCACTAAAGCGCAGCAGCATCCACTCCAAATCTTCTGCCAATCGCTGTGTATTCTTCAGCCACAAATCAAGCATGGAACGACTACTGTCCAATTCATCGAATTCCTGCTGCTCCTGACTTCGAATCCCCAAGGAATCTTTTATGCGGTGACTTTCCACATCAAATCCCTGTTCGCGCAGTTTCTCCAAGCGTCGATTCCATTTCGCGATATCTCCCGTGAATATATCAGCATCATCGTCCTCATCCGTTTTCGTCAAGGGCGCACGCAGACGATCATTCGCAGCATCCTCATGCGCTTTTGCAAGCTTCGCTTCAAGCTTCTTCTTCAGCTCGTAAATCATGGAAATTTTATCATCGTACGAGGTCGCGACGATATGCGACAAAAGCTTTTCCTTCTCCTCTTTGAGCGCCGACTTTTCGTCATCCGTCAGCGTGTCATCCTTGAGCAATTCCTTAATCTCAAGAATACGCTCCTTCTCCATCTTGACGCCCTGCCGCGTTTCATCAATGCCGGCAAGTCTGCCATGCGCCGTCAGACCGTCATAATTCTTCTCATCACGCAGAATTTCCTTCGCGTCCTTTTCCCCAAGCTGCAGGAGACGCGCCTTCCTGCTGATCGACACTTCTGCCGCGCTGCCGAGATGCGTCTTTTCCTTTGTCTTTTGTGTCAGCGCCATCGCGGACGAAGGTGCTGACACAAAAGAAGCGCTCGCCTCACGCCCCTGCACAACACCGCCGATCTTCATGCTCATTTTCTCGCACCCTCCCTAGATTGAGAAATCATCCTCCGTCATCCTTCTTTATTTCATCGAAAGTTTCTTGCCGTTTCTTAATACTCGCCATCCTTCTCTCTCTCGCTTCGATCATCTCTCTTCTCTTCGCGAACTGATAGAGAATCCGTTCGCTCGAAAAGCCTCTGCCGCGCACTTCAGATGCGTTGGCGATGATGAGGAAAGCGTTCGCGTCAAAGCGGTCGCAGATCGCCTTGACACGCGCGAGCTGCGTCAGAGAGACGACAACAAAAGCGACGTCCTTCTTCTCCTGCAGGAAGCCGCCCCGCCCCTCAAGGTAAGTGACGCCGCGATGCAGGCTCTCCATGATAGCATCGCCGATCTTTTCGCTTTCCCCTGAGATGATGAAGATCGCCTTCTCGCGATTGAAGCCTGCCGCCCAACGATTCGTG
>NZ_JBQNBV010000176.1:0-3593 GCF_052169755.1 Selenomonas sp.
GAGGTAGAGCCGAAAGTCGTCAAGGCGCTCAAGGAGGCGATTGACCCGTGAGGAAGAAGCGTCTGCCTTTGCAGGCATTACAGAAAGCTGTGCGCGATCTCTTGACCGCGTGCCAGACGACGCCAATTCATGAACATATAGACGACAAGGCGAAACTGCCGCTCATTGCCTTCGGTGAAATCAGCGTATCACCCGACGATGCCAAGGGCGCTACACTTTACACGGCGGAGATGGATCTGGAAATCTACAGCGGCGCGAACAGCCGTACAGAGGTCAATGGCATCTTAGACAATGTGGCGACGGTGCTCACGGCGGCGCGGCTTGATATGCAGGCGGTGGGATTTGCCGTCGTCGATCAGGAAATCACGGAGATTCGCACGAATCAACGGGAAATCAGAGGCTATGGCGCAACTTTGCGCCTTGAAGTACAAATACAAGATATGGAGGGATAAGAAATGCCAATCAAACCGGAGAATTTGCCCGTCAATCCGAACATCTCGACGGCGACGGTGGGTAAGGACTACCTGCTCATGATTAACACAGGCACGTTCGCCGTGCCTGTCTGGACGGTCGTCGGCGGGCAGAGGAACAGCAAGCTGACGGAGAAAGCGGATTCCATTGATGTCTCGGACAAGGCAACGGACGGATGGAGTTCGAAACTCGCGGGCATGAAGTCTTGGAGCATCGACCTTTCAGGGCTTGTCATGCTCAATGATGCGGGCGTCGAAGCGCTCGAAGTCGCGTTTCGCGCGGGCAAGACGGTTGACGTCAAGCTGCAGTACCCGGACAAGAGCTATCAGCGCGGTTGGGCGGCGGTCACGGAGTTTTCGAAAGACGTGCCGCATGACGGCGCGGCGACGCTCTCCGGCACACTTGACGGCAACGGTCCGATCAGCGAGGTCACGAAAGCGAGCGGTACGCCGTCGAGCAGCTCGGGCGGCTCGCAAAGTTCGCCTTGATGGAAGAGGATGAGAGGGAGAAAGCCATATTCGCAGGCGCTTGTGAATATGGCTTTTGCTTTTGACGAAAGGGGATTCACCGCATGAAGAAACAAACGACATTCAAGACGGCAGATGGCAGGCTGCTCACGCTTTGCCTGACGATTCGCGACATGATGGCTCTTGAGCAGGAGATTGGCAAATCGCTCTTTTCCGTGATCGCCGAGATGGGGCGCGGCAGCCTGCGCTCACTGGACTTGCAGTACACCGTCGCCGCCTTGCGCTGGGCGCTTCCTGCGCCCGCAGAGGACGCCGAAATCATCGGCATCATTGAGGAGCATTGCGCGGCGGGCGGCACAATCGACGACATCAATCAGGCGCTCATTCAGACGGTGTTCGCGACGGGGATCTTTACGCGCGGAAAAAACGACGAAACGCCGACAGAGGAAGTGAAGCCCAAAAAGAAGTAGAAGTTGCATCTATGGCGGCATGGGTAGAAGCTACAGAGCCTATTGCATACGGCATGCTCCGTCTTACGCCCGAAGCCTATGAATCCTTGCAAGTGCGCGAGTTCTATCTGCTATTGGAAAGCCGCGAAGCAGAAGAAAAGCGGCAGGACTGGAAGCGTGCCTACTTCGTTTCGTGCCTCGTCAGCGTGCAGTGCACAAAGCCTGTATCGACGATTGATATCCTCGCGCCGCTCTACCCGGAAGAGCGCGAGAAAGAGGCGCGGCGGCGAGAAGAGCAGCGCAAGGCGGATGAGGACTACTTGAAGCGGGAATTTGGTTTACATGAGGCGGTGGAGTAATGGCAAAGAGCATCAGCGAGCTGAAAATCAAGATCGGCGCGGATTCATCCGAACTGAAGAAAGAACTGAACGAGACGCAGCGTGCTATGCAGACAGCGCTCAATACCAAACCGATGGAATCCGCGACTGCCGCTCTCGCCGGCGTATCGAAGGAAACGGGCAACCTCATCGGCAAATTCCAGAGCATGGCGACCGTCGCCGCCGGTGCTTTCGGCCTTGCGAGCATCATCGACGGCGCGGTGCAGGCGGGAGACAACATCTACAAGCTGTCCAACCGCCTGAACGTGACGACGGCGGAAGCGGGAAATCTCTCGCGCATCCTGAAGATTACGGGTGGCGACGTGGATTCCTTCGGCTCCGCCGTCATGCGTCTCGACAAGTCGCTCTTTTCCGACAGCGAGGCAGGAGAGAAGGCGCGTCGCACGCTCGACCTCTTCGGCGTGAGCTTGACGGACGCGGGCGGCAAGCTCCTGCCGCTCAACGAGCAGTTGGAAAACCTCGCCAAGGGCTATAAACTCGCAAAAGATGCGGGCGTGCAGCAGGAATTCCTCATGACGACGCTCGGCACGAAGGGGCTTGCGCTCGCGCAGACGCTTGAACAGTACACGGAAGCGGCTGAGACGGCGGCGCGTGTCAAGGGCATCGGTCTCGACGCGAAGGAAATGCACGAACTGGCGCTCGACATGAAGGTCATGCAGATGGAATCGCAGCAGGTGCAGCTTGCCTTCACGTCAGCGCTTGCGCCCGTGGCAGAGAGCGTCTTTCCCGTCGTCATTGAAGGCTTGACGGATTCGGCGACATGGCTTGCCAAGAACAAGAAAGAAGTCCGCGAAGTCACGGCGGCTGTCGTCAAGTTCGTCGCCGCTTATAAAGGGATCAAGTTTGCAAGCGGCGCATTGCGCACGGTTCACACCTTCTGGCTGCAATCGCAGCAGGCAGCGCTTGCAAGTGCGGCATCGCAGACGGCATCGCAGACGGAAGTCACGGCGGCGCATGAGCGTCAAATCGCGCGGCGCATCGCCGCCGTGGAGCGCATGGCGCAGCGGCAGCAGGACGCCGCCGTAAGAGCGGCAATGAAAGCGAATCTGTCGGCAGAAGAAACGACGGCGCGTATTGTTGCAGAATGTACGAAGATCGAAATCAAGACCGCCGAAACCGCCGAAAGAATCGCCGCAGGCATGAGGGCAGCTTTCGCCGCACAGGCGCAGGCGGCGGTCGTGGCGGCGGGAGAGACGACCGTGGCCTTGAACGGCACCGCCGTCGCGGCGGCTGAGGCGGGCGCAAGTATGACGGGGGCGCATACGGGCGCGGCGCGATCAGGGCAAGTCGCGGCGGGCGTAGAGAGAGAGCTTGCCCTGGCGACGACGGCGACGGGCAATGCCGCCGTCATAGCCGGCGAAAAGAATGTGGCGGCAAAGACAGAGACGGCGATCGCCACAGCGGGTGCAACGACGGCAGCGAACGCGCAGACTGTCGCCACGACAGCGACGGGAAATGCCGCCGTCACAGCAGGAACGAAGACCGTCGGCGCGATGGCGACGGCAACGACGGCGGTCGGTTCTTTGACACGCGCCGTATGGGCGCTGATGGGCGGCTGGCTCGGCGTCGCAGCGGCGACGGGCTACGCGATTTACAAGCTCAGCGAGTACGGCCGTGCGCAGGATGCGGAGAGAAAAAATCGCACCTATGATATAGACGGCAAGAGATACGTGGAAGAAAATGGCGAGTTTTACAGATATGCACATACCGCATCCAGTGTGGAAAAGGAATATACAAACACCTATGGCGCAGATGCAGATAATAAGGAATTGGTGACGGATGCCGCAACAAAAGAGAAACTGAACGAT
>NZ_JBQNBV010000177.1:0-3581 GCF_052169755.1 Selenomonas sp.
TATTTGTTAAAATCCATTTAACATAGTAAGATTATACTATAATATTCCTGTACAAGCAAGACATGCGCCCTATAAAAAGCGCAATTTTTTAGGCAGTCCGCCTACAGGAGACGTTCCCCGGCAATCTGTGAAATGACTGTAGGCATAAAGAACTATATATATCTGCCAAGGAAAAATATTGACAGAGAGTGAATACTTGCGTATAATAGCGTAGTCGGGGGATTTCCCGAAAGCATGTTTATGATTTGAGACGTGCCTTTTCATGAAAGCGGGTGAAAATGATGCTCGAAAGGCTCTTTCATCTGGCGGACATGTTTGACATGTACGGTATGCTGCTCACAGAAAAGCAGCGCCGCTGCCTGGAACTGCATCTTTTCGAGGATTTTTCCTTGGCGGAAGTTGGCGAAGCAGTCGGCGTTTCAAGGCAGGCGGCTTACGATATGGTTCATCGTTCGGAGCAGGCGTTGGAGGGTTACGAAGAAAAACTTGGTCTTTTGCGGCGGCTCAAGGTGGAGCATGAAGCGTTGGCGGCGATTGCCGCACGGATTGAAACATTGCGTACGGAAGATAACGCTGGAGAAGTAGATCAGATCTTGCAGCGCATCGCAAGACTCCTCGGGACGCGACGGGAGGTACAGCATGATATTTGAAAGCCTGGCAGATCGCCTGCAGCAGACGTTCAAGAAGCTGCGCGGGCATGGCAAGCTGACGGAGGACGACGTAAACGAGGCGATGCGCGAAGTGCGCATGGCTCTCTTAGAAGCCGATGTCAACTTCAGGGTCGTCAAGGACTTCATCAAAAAAGTGAAGGAACGCGCCGTCGGACAGGATGTGCTCGATACCCTGACACCGGCGCAGGTCGTCATTAAGATCGTTGACGAGGAGCTAACGGAGCTCATGGGCGGCACACAGAGCCGCCTCAATATCTCGTCTGCGCCGCCGACGATCATCCTAATGGCGGGGCTTCAGGGCGCGGGCAAGACGACTTCGGCGGGCAAGCTCGGACTTTTCCTCAAGAAGCAGGGAAAGAAGCCGCTGCTCGTCGCTGCCGACATCTATCGTCCCGCCGCCGTCAAGCAGCTTGAAGTCTTGGGCGGGCAGCTCGGCATTCCCGTCTTTGCCATGACGCAGGGAACGGATGCCGTGACGATTGCCAGGAGTGCGGTCGATCATGCGCGTTCGCATCTCAATGATGTTGTGATCGTTGACACGGCGGGCCGCCTGCACATCGACGAGGATCTCATGCAGGAGCTCAAAGATATCAAGGCGAATGTCAAGCCGCACGAGATCCTGCTCGTCGTTGACGCGATGACGGGGCAGGACGCCGTGAATGTGGCGGAGAGCTTCCATGCGGGACTTGGGCTTGACGGCGTTGTGCTTACAAAGCTCGACGGCGACGCACGCGGCGGTGCAGCGCTCTCGGTCAAGGCGGTCACGGGCTGCCCGATCAAGTTCGTCGGCATGGGCGAAAAACTCGAAGCCTTAGAGCCGTTTCATCCCGACCGTATGGCGTCGCGCATCCTCGGCATGGGGGATGTGCTTTCTCTCATCGAAAAGGCGCAGGCCACGTTCGATGCGGAAGAAGCCAAGAAGATGGAGAAGAAGCTGCGCAAGGCAGAGTTTACGCTTGACGACTTCCTCGCGCAGATGCAGAAAGTCAGAAAGCTTGGCTCCTTCGAGCAGATCCTCGGCATGATTCCGGGAATGGGCGGTCTCAAGAAGCAGCTGCAGGGACAGGACATCGACCTCAACGGCAAGGAAGTGCGCCGTATTGAGGCGATCATCAAGTCCATGACGCCGAAGGAACGCGCCGACATCTCCATCATCAACGGCAGCCGCCGCAAGCGCATCGCACTCGGCAGCGGTACGCGCGTACAGGATGTGAACAAGCTCTTAAAGCAGTTCAACGAGATGAAGAAGATGATGAAGCAGGTCAAGAAGATGCAGGGCGGTAAGAAAGGCAAAGGCTTCCCTGGACTCGGCGGCATGAAGCTGCCGTTCATGCCTTGATCGGCTGAATGATACATTGAATCCTTTAAAGGAGGTGAAAACATGGCAGTAAAGATTCGTTTGACCCGCATGGGCGCAAAAAAGAACCCGTTCTACCGCATCGTCGTAGCGGATTCCCGTTCGCCGCGCGACGGTCGCTTCATCGAGATCCTCGGCAACTACGACTCCACGAAGGAGCCTGCCGTCATCAATGTCGATGAGGAAAAGGCTATCGACTGGATGAGCAAGGGCGCACAGCCGACGGATACCGTCCGCTCCCTTTTCAGCAAGAAGGGCATCATGGCAAAGTTTGATGAGAAGAAGCGCTCGAAAAACTGATCGAGGCGAGGCGGCGGGGACGGTGCATGAAAGCCGATTCCCGCAGCTTCTCTTGAGAAAAGAGGCGTCACATGAAGGAAGTCGTTGAAATCATCGCCAAGGCATTGGTGGATCATCCCGAGGATGTCGTTGTCGACGAAAAGCAGGAAGACCGCATAACATTGATCGAGCTTCATGTTGCTTCGGATGATATGGGGAAGGTGATTGGCAAACAAGGCAGGATCGCGAAAGCAATTCGCACGGTTGCCAAGGCTGCCGGCACCCGCGAGAATAAAAAAATCAAGGTTGACATCAACTGATGGATGTATGCGGCAGTATTCCTTTCGGGGGTTCTTGCCGCTATTTTTTTAGGAGGAAAGGGAATGGACAGTATTCAGGTGAAGGTTCCTTGCACGGTCAAGGCGAAGCTGACGGAAAAGCTCAAGAAGCGCATCATTGATGAGCTTGAGGACAGTCTGCAGAAGGTGGAGCTTGAACTGCAGCAGATGGGCATACAGGAAAAGCGCATCGTTTCTGAGGCGGCGCAGCAGGACATCCAGCGTGCGCAGGCGGCGCGTCAGCATTTTGCTATCGAACGTCAGAAGCGCATGGATTTCAAGGAGCAGGCAGAAGCGAAGCTTGAGGAGACGAAGAAGCTCGCGATCGGCGCCGAGATCGTTCAAGGTACGTTGGAGCGCACGGCGGAGCTTAAGGTTGGCTCGAACATGCGGGAGCTGATGAACGTCGAAGTCCTCGTCGAGGACGACAAGGTCGTTGCGATCCGTGGCTGACGGGCGTGTCGTCATCGGCAAGGCGGGGGCGCCGCATGGGCTGAAGGGCGAGCTGCGCGTGATTCCCTTGACGGACTTTCCCGAACGGTTCGAGTCCCTGCGCGAGGTGCTTATCGGCGAACGGATCTACCATGTCGAGCGGGTCCACTATCATCGTCAATTTGTGCTTTTGACGCTTGCCGAGTGCAGCTCGCGTGAAGCGGCGGCAAAGCTGACGGGCGAGCTTCTGCGCGTCGCGAGAAAAGACGCTGCGCCGCTCGCCGAGGGCGAGTTCTATACGTTTGACATCATCGGTCTTGCAGCGCTCGATATGGACGGCAAACGGCTAGGGGCGGTCAGCCATGTTCTCAAGACGGGCAGCAACGACGTCTATGTGGTGAAGAAGCCTGACGGCGCGGAGCTGCTTGTGCCGGCGCTGAAAAAAGTTGTGCGCGAGATCAACATCGCTGAGGGATTTTTGCGTGTGGATTTGCAGGAAGAGTT
>NZ_JBQNBV010000178.1:0-3567 GCF_052169755.1 Selenomonas sp.
GGATGCGGATGAAGGGCGCATCTCCTTTTGCGGCAAGGACATCACATATACGCGCGGGCGCGAGCTTCGTGAAGTGTACGGCGCGATGCAGATGATTTTTCAAATGCCCGAGGATTCTTTTGACCCCAGAAAGACGCTTGGTTGGAGCATCGCCGAGCCGCTTCTGCGGCACGGTTGGAAAAAGGAGCGGCGTAAGGAGCGCGTGGCGGCGCTCTTGCAAGAGGTGGGGCTCGGAGCGCATTTTGCCGCGCGCTATCCGCACGAGGCAAGCGGCGGCGAATGTCAACGCGCCGCCATCGCGCGCGCCTTGACGCTCTCGCCGAAACTTCTGATCTGCGATGAGGTGACGAGTGCGCTTGACGTCACAGTGCAGGCGCAGGTCGTGCGCCTCTTGCGCCGCATCTTGCAGGAGCAGGGGGCGGCGTGTCTCTTTGTCACGCACGATCTCGCGCTTTTGCCTGTGATCGCCGATCGCGTTGTCGTCATGCACGGCGGCAAGGTCGTGGAGGAAGGCCGGGTGCAGGAGGTCGTGCAGCAGGCGAAGTCGCCCTATACGCAGGAGCTTTTGGCGGCGGACTTTTTCCGCTTGCCGCATGTAGAGGATGAAGAACGGGAGAACGTCAGATCATGAAAACGCAGGAAATGCTTGCGAAAGAAGAAGCTCTGGAAAAGCGTATAGAAAGCTACTGGGACAAGCGAAGCCCTGCGTTTTCCGATGTGCGCAGAAGAGAGCTTGCAGGCGTCGATGCAGCGCTTTGGCAGCAGCTGATCGAGCGTCGTTTGCCGGAGGGCAGTCCCTTGCGCGTCTTGGACGTCGGCACGGGCGCAGGATTTTTTGCCATTCTTTTTTCACGCTTGCGGCATACGGTCACGGGCATTGACATGTCGGCGGGGATGCTGGCTGAGGCGCAGAAGAATCTCGAAGCGTTCGGCTGCCGTGCAGAGCTTCGGAAGATGAACGCGCAGCAGCTTGATTTTTCCGACGCTTCTTTCGACGTCGTCATCAGCCGCAACCTCACATGGACGCTGCCCGACGCGATGCAGGCATATCGCGAGTGGCATCGCGTGCTCAAAGCGGGCGGCATACTTTTGAACTTCGATTCGGACTGCGGCGAAACGACGTTTTCCGCAACGGGCGATCAAGCGTGCGTTCATGCCGGGATCGGCGAGGCGCTGATCGCCGAGTGCAACGCGATCAAGGATGAACTCCGCATCAGCACGCATCGCCGCCCCATCTGGGATATGGGGCTTCTCACGGCGCTGGGCTTTTCCGTGCAGGTGGACGCGGACATCGCGCCGCTGGTGCACGGCGATGATCGTCTGCACTACGATGATGTGCCGCTCTTCGGCATCTACGCGAAGAAGGTGCGGTAAGCGGCTGCGGATGAAAGCGGAACGGGAAAAGCGGGCAAGTTCTTGTCGCACAAGAAACTTCATAGTAAACTACACGCACAAACATCCACTTCGTGGACATTGTGCGCCGCCCTTACATGAAAGTTCCCACTCAGTCTGCGCCCTTCGGGCTTGACTTCTTGGACTTTCATCGTATAATTGAGGTAACAAGATAGGAGAAAAAGCTATGACTTGGGATGAGAAGGAAGAATGGCGTCAGAAATTCCTGAAAGTGCTGGCGGGCTTTCGTCTGCTGGATGACGATTTCATGACAGCGGTATTTCAAGAGAGTTTGGAATGCGTCGATCTTGTTCTGCAAATCATCCTGAACAAGCCGAACATCAAGGCGACGAAGGCGATCGTGCAAGATACGCTGAAGAATCTGCACGGGCGCAGCGTGCGTTTGGATATCCATGCATGGGCGGATGGGCAGGAATTCAATGTGGAGATTCAGCGTAGTGGAAAAGGTGCGCTGGAACGAAGAGCCAGATACAACAGCAGCTTGATAGACGCCAATGTGTTATTGGCGGGTGAAGACTATGACAAGCTGCCGGAATCGTATGTAATTTTCATCACGGAAACGGATGTGCTGGGCGAGGGTCAGCCGATGTATGTCGTTCGGCGCACGATTGAAGGAAGCGGCACGGTTTTTGGCGATGGCTCGCATATCATCTATGTCAACAGTTCTATGGCGGATGAAGATTCGCCGCTCGGCAGGTTGATGCACGACTTCCGTTGCACGCGAGCAGAGGATATGCATTACGAAGTGTTGGCAAATCGAGTGATGTACTTCAAAGAGACAGAGGAAGGAGCGAGTGCTATGTGTGAAGCGATGGAATTGCTTACGGATGAAGCTGAAAAGCGCGGCATGGAGCGTGGCATGGAGCGTGGCATGGAGCAGGGGAAGGAAAGCGAGCGCATTTTTTCTATTCGTAACATTATGGCAAACTTGCAGTTGACGGCGGAGAAAGCGATGGATGTTTTGTCTATTCCGAAATCTGAGCAGGCACGCTACAAAGCGATGCTTTGAGGAGCTGCGCGAGGGGGAGGCGGTAATATGCAAAGGAAAGCATGGCTGTGTCTATGCATCGCAGTGCTTTTGCTTCTTTGGGGAGCGGTGCTCGGCACGGCGGACGCTCATGCGGCGGATGCGCCGCCGCGCACGCGAAATCCCGGCTATATCTGGCGCATTGACGCCGATGATGTCGCGGGGCTGCCGCGCAACTTCCGCACGATGGACGGAGACTTTCGCGCCGCCTACAAGGCGGATATGGATGCTTCTTATGTGCCGACGCGCGAGGGGCTTGAGCGCCTGCACGCTTCGGGCAGCGGCGAATTTTCTGCAAGTGGTCTGCGCGCTTTGTTGGAAGTTCTTGCTGAAAAGACGAGCGCGCCGATCTGCATCGTCGATCTGCGCGAGGAGTCGCACGGCTTTTTCAACGGCACGGCGGTCAGTTGGTACGGCGAGCGCGATTGGGGCAACGTCGGTCTGACGCAGGAAGAAGCGCTTGCTGAGGAAAAGGGGCGAATCCATGACGCTGAGGGACAGATGACGGCTGTCGCTCACCTCGGCGGGGAGAAGAATCCTTTGGATGAGCATGAGATTTTTGTAGAAGAGGCGCAGACGGAAGCGGAGCTTGTCGAAGCTGCGGGGCTTCGCTACAAGCGCATCACGGCGACGGATCATATTTGGCCCGAGCCTGACGCCGTCGATGAATTTGTACGCTTTTACAAGACGCTGCCCGACGATGTTTGGCTGCATTTTCACTGTCAGGCAGGTGAGGGACGCACGACGGAATTTCTCGCGATGTACGACATTTTGAAGAACCCGGCCGTGCCTTTGAAGGATGTCCTCTACCGCCAATGCCTGCTCGGCGGCAGCTACGTCGCGCATGTGGAGCCTGCCGGCTCGACGTATTGGAAAGTGCCGTATTATGAGGAAAAGGCGCGTCACATCGCGCTGTTTCATCGGTATGTTCGGGAGCAGCAGGCGGCGGACTTTGCCGTTCCTTGGTCGGATTGGCTTGCGGCGCACGCTGATGCAGAATAACTTTTGAGGGAACATGGATAAATTCAGCCACCATCTCACACATCTGCGCTGTCCTCTCATCCTCGACAAATCCTTGCTGAGCCGTCCAAGAGCCAAGTCCGAAGGACGCAGGCGATTGGGCAACG
>NZ_JBQNBV010000179.1:0-3566 GCF_052169755.1 Selenomonas sp.
ATCTTTATCGGTCTTTCTAAGGTCTTTTCCGTTAAAGTAGACCATCGAACCGACGACATTCTTAGCGAACGTGTACTGACCGCCGATCTCCCACCCTTTCGTATTCCAAAGCGCTCCATCAAATGTCGGCGCAAACGCCACAGCGCCGCCAACATAGCGATAGGCTGCATAGAGACCGAAAGTGCGGGCGTTCTCAGGCTCCGCGCCCTTATAGCCAAGCTCGATGTTGTAAGCCCTCATACCATCCTTGCCGGCAAGAAGCGCTCTTCCTTCATCGCTCGTGTTCTTCCAATAACCGCCCGTGAGGTATACCGTGTCAACCGGCTTCCACGTTGCGCCAACGCCCCAAATATTGCTGGCGTCGTGCATCTCAAAAGCAGTATTCAGAACCGCTTCCTGATGAATGCGCACATATTCCGCTGCGACATTGAACCTCTCGGAAGGCATCCAGTTGAGGTTCACCATCTGCACATCTGCAGTAGCACTCGCCCTGGGATGGAACCACATATTCCTCCGCGCATCCTTGACGCTGTCCTTTACACCCTCAGCATCTTCCAAATCCCAACGACCGGCGAAAAGCGTACCGGTGAAGTTCGTACCTTCGCCAAAGGTCACGGAAGCGCCCGTCAAATCATCGTCGATCGCCATGCCCTGTTCTGTCAGAACGGGCATCTTGCCGGCGCGGATAACCGTCGTTCCATAATTTCCTTCGACATAAGCGCGCTTGAGTTCGACCGTTCCAGAATCACCCTTGTCCTCTTTCGCATCCCACGTTGCATCGAGGCGAGCCTTGACCTTCCAGTGAGCATTGACCGTAGCTTCCGGCTCAAGGCGGAACACCAGTTCATTGGTCGTATCTGCGTCATCCTCGCTCTCTGCCTTCTGACGCTCGTAGGTGTACTGCAGTTCGCCCGTCCACTTGACGTTGTCAATGCGGCTTTCGAGATTGGCGACGCGCACGCCGAGGTTGTTCAGCTCTTCGCTGAACTCAGCGGCGAGACGATCGATCATCGCCTTCTGCCGGGCGTTGACCTGATCTTCCTTTGCCATCGCCTTTGCGACCATCTGCGCCATCTCATAGCGCGTGATCTCATTTTCACCGCGATACGAACCGTCGCCGTAGCCCTCGATGATGCCGTCGTCGGCAAGCTGCGCGACTGCATCGTATGCCCAATGATCCATCGGGACGTCGCTGAACGGGTTCGCCGCAGCAAATGTCGTCGATGCTGCGCCGACGACGAGCGCCGTCGTCAAAGCGGCTGTGAGAGACTTCTTCATAATAAGCTCCTCCTTCAAAAATGGAACCGTAAATCTTCTCCAAAGAATCGGGAGGCATCCTCTGAGTATCCATGTTTCCTCAACGATGTCCTCAAACGCTCCTTTGGTAAAGAGAATGATATCACATATCTTGATCGAATACAAGAAGAAATGAAGCTCATTCATAAATCAAGTCTTTCTCCCCAGAAAAGCCCTATATTCCGCCTATACACCCAGCTCCAGATGAATTTCCAGCGAGAAAATCCGCATAGTATAGATAAATTCCATACTTTCACAATAGGTAATTAGGCGTATATTAGATAACTCCCCTGCGAGAAAGCGCCCGCAAAATAAAATAAGAGACCGCCGCACATGCTTTAAGTGCGACGGTCCCGTATTTCTCTAGCGTTCTACACAAATATCCTTGATGCCATAATAGCGGCAAAGACCTTCCTTCGTCACGCCGTTGTCGAAATCGACGAAGAATACATGGCGCAGGGCGCGGTTCTTCAAAGGGATGGGCTTCATATAAGCGATATCCTCGCCGTTCGCTGCCGCCTGCTCGACGATGGCAATACGCACGGCATTTTCTTCCTGCATAGCGGCTGTAATGAAGAGTGCAGCAGCCATCGTGAAGGAGCAAATCGCCGCAGCGCCTGCGAGAAGCGTTTTCTTCGCTCTGCTCTGCAGGACATCCGCAACGACAGGATCGCGCAGCACGGCACAGGCGGCAACGAGGATCATCGCGACGGAGCTGAATGTCGCGCGTGCCGGGAAGGTCGGCGCGGCGATCATGACGAAGTTGTTGAACAGCGCCAAAGGAAGCAGGAATGCCGCATAGCGCGCCGCCGGAAAAGTATGCATCACCTCAAGCCACGACACGGTGCGAGCTGCGGCGAGCTTATCGCGCGAAAATCCAAGCGAGCGCTTCAGCAGGCTGTAGAAGAAAAATATCGTAAGCCAATAGATCGCCATTTCCTCAAATCCCGCCATGACGTTGGCAAAGTGCTCGATCGTGCGCGGCTTGTCAAGCCCCAGCGGTACAAGCACATGTGCGACGAGAAAATCACGCAGCGCATTGGCAAAGAAGCCTCCATTGAAATAGGAAAAAACGAGGAGCAGGATCCATAGCAAACAAGCGATTTGCCCTACTTTAAGAGCGCATGGGCGCTCTCTCGCAGCATTATCGTGCAGCATGTCCACACGCGCGGCAAGATGCAGACGATAGATGCGCCCCGCCGCCAGCAAGAGCAAAAGAACCGGCAGGATATACAGCGCCATCTCACCGTTGCCCGCAAACTGATTGCCGATATGCGTGAGTATCCCCTTGCCGCTGCCCTGCGCATCGTAGCGCACAAAATTGCCCGGCGCAGCGACGAGCAGCACAAGCCCGACGAACGCCCCAAAAGCGCCCGCCGGCATCCAAAGCGGCATTGCCCCCTTGCGCCGCGCCCACCACGAAAGCCCCGCCGTCAGAGCGAACACCGTCACGGCAAGATTCTCCACCGACCAGCCCGCGAGGACGCCGAGCACAAGCATCGGCGCGATCAGCCAATTTCGCACAGGCGGCTTCTCCTGTGCCATCGCCCTGCATTGGAGATTGTACGGCACGAGGAAAAGCGCGGCAAACACACCCGTCCACAGGTAGACGGCAGCGCCGCACTTCCAAACGGCTACCTCGCCAAAATGCGGAAACGAAAGCCACGCGAAAGCACCCATGACGGCAAAGAGACGCGGCTCCTGCCAAAACCGCCAATCACGCCGTGCATGAATCGTCAGCAGCACGATGAGGATGAGGAACATCAAAGCATTAGCGATATCGAAAATGCCCTTACCCCAGAGGAGAAAAACATCGAGGAAGAAGAACGCCACCATGCGCCCGCCATGCAGTAAATAATGACGCCACAGAGATTCCATGACATCGGGAAGAGACGCAATATGCTGATTCGTCAGCCAGATCAGTGAGTATTCATAATCGTCACGGTGCAGCGGCATAAAATAATTGAG
Organism: Selenomonas sp.; assembly: GCF_052169755.1. GTDB lineage: Bacteria > Bacillota > Negativicutes > Selenomonadales > Selenomonadaceae > Selenomonas. The sequence goes on from NZ_JBQNBV010000179.1 coordinate 3,265, forward strand.
CGCATACATCAATAAGAATATACCCGCAGCCGCCAGTACAGTCTCTCGGCACTTACGATTCATTCTCTAGAGAGCCTCCCAACGCTTGAAAATTCACCGCTTCGATCCCCTCTTCCGCTAGGATCTGCGCCGCTCTCGCGGAAAGAATCGCGGCGAGTTCCGCTTCGAAGTCATGCCGCCAGCCACAATCTCGCGCGAGTTCTTCGTTTGCCGTGCCCGGGTGCACCATGACTTCAGTCGTGCCTTCATTCAGACCCTTGAGCACGGCAAGAAGCGCTGCTTCATCGACGGCATCTCCCGCG
>NZ_JBQNBV010000180.1:0-3550 GCF_052169755.1 Selenomonas sp.
GATACAGCGCATCTGTGCAAATCTGGGCGACCTCATTTTATCAGCGCTTCCTTAATAAACAACAACAGAAAAACATTCCTTGAATCCCATACAAGATAGCTCCTATGAAATCTCAGATAAAATACATGATGTTTCCCTGAGACTTCTGTCTATCTGTTTCATCGAGGATCACACAAAGGGTTACCTTTTCAAGAGCTGTACGGATGGCTGTGTCAAGCGGCTCGTAAACAGCGTGCTGTAGCGCTTGATCGAGCGCACTTTCATCATCCGCTGTCGCAGGTCCCGGCTTTTCCGTCAGCGGCAGTTCGATGGCGGCGAGCACATCCCAAGCCGTGATCTCTTGCGGTGCGCGAGAGAGTTGGTAGCCGCCCTGCGAGCCTTTGCTCGACTTCACAAGCCGCGCGTGCTTTAAAAGAGAAAAAACTTGCTCTAAATAGATTTTGGATATGCCTAGATTTTCAGAAATCGTGAGAATCGTCGTCGGACTGCTCGCTTGACCGATGCGCGCGAGAAAGACCATAGCAGCCAATCCATAGCGTCCTTTGGCAGAGATTTTCATGTATATATACCTCTTTTCATACGGTTTATCTATGTATTTATCTTACCATGAAACCCCAAGAAGTCAAGCCCGAAGGGCGCAGACTGATTGGCTAGGTTTCTGTAAGGGCGGCGCACAATGTCCACAAAGTGGACGTTTGTGCGTGTAGTTTATCGAGAAAGCCGTCATTTGTCAATCACATAGTGATGAAATAGGTTTTCTGCATTCACTAAATTAAAGATCGCAAGATTTATCTCTTCGGCAGAAGTCGCGCAGGCGCGCAAATCCGGACGATTTCTTGGTATCCGTGCTTCCCTTATTTTTTCAAAAGCCTATTGACATAGTGGGAAAAAGTCTGTAAGATATAACATATCAAACAGATATGAAATAAAGAGATTTTAACTCTAGGAGGAAACGTCATGGCAAAGATATACGAAAGTATCACAGAGCTTATCGGCGGTACGCCGCTTCTGCGCACACGGAATTTCTGCACGGAGAACGGCGTCGAAGCGGACATTCTCGCGAAGCTTGAGTACTTCAATCCTGCCGGCAGTGTCAAGGATCGCATCGCGCAGGCGATGATTGAGGATGCGGAGAAGCGCGGCGACTTGAAGCGCGGCTCGGTCATCATCGAGCCGACGAGCGGCAACACGGGCATCGGTCTCGCGAGCGTCGCGGCGGCGCGCGGCTATCGCGCGATCTTGACGATGCCCGAGACGATGAGTGTCGAGCGGCGCAATCTCTTGAAGGCGTATGGCGCCGAGATCGTCTTGACGGACGGTGCGAAGGGCATGAAGGGCGCGATTGAAAAGGCGGAAGAGCTTGCCAAAGTGACGCCGAACGCCTATATTCCATCGCAGTTCACGAATCCTGCCAATCCTGCCGTGCACAAGCGCACGACGGGACCCGAGATCTGGACTGCGACGGACGGCAAAGTCGACTATTTTCTTGCAGGCGTCGGCACAGGCGGCACGCTCACAGGCGTCGGCGCATATCTGAAGAGCCAAAATCCAAACGTGAAAGTCATCGCCGTCGAGCCGGAGAATTCGCCCGTCTTGAGTGCGGGCAAGGCAGGTCCGCACAAGATCCAGGGCATCGGCGCGGGCTTCGTACCCGAGACGCTCGATACAAGCGTCTATGATGAAATCATCACGGTGTCGAACGACGACGCTTTCCGTTACAGCAGGCAGTTCGCGCGTGCAGAGGGCATCCTCGTCGGCATTTCATCGGGCGCTGCGCTCGCCGCCGCCACCTGCATCGCACGTCGTCCCGAGGCGAAAGGCAAGATGATCGTAGCTCTCCTGCCCGACACGGGCGACCGCTATCTTTCGACGGAGCTCTTTAAGGACTGAGATGGAGATCATCCTTTAGAATCTTTCGTGAAAAGCAAATCGTTCCTTTTCAAACGAGATTTAATCCCATCGACACACTGTCGATGGGATTAAATCTCGTTTAGATTATTACTCTATTCTATCGTTGACAAAAGATGAAAGTTCTTATAGAATGAGATGCGAATAAAAATTGCATAAAAAAACAGGTGCTGAACAACGCTTTAGGACGCATAGAAAACGCTGTACCGAGAACACGGTGCTTTTTCTCTATGTTTTCTAAAAGAGAATCCGGTCAAATGCCGGAGCGGTCCCGCCACTGTAAGGAAGAGCAAAGCTGCATGGATGAACATCCGGTCACTGGGGAGCCATCTCTGGGAAGGCGCAGCCGCGCGAGGATTCCGAGCCAGGAGAACTGCCTGTTTTGTGCGCCCCGCAGATCCACGAGAGATGGGAAGGGGAGCCGTCTACGATATCGGGATGATACAGCGGCTTTCTTCGTGGAGAAAGCTTTTTTTATTATGAAAGTCCAAGAAGTCAAGCCTAAAGGGCGCAGGCTGATTGGCGAACTTTCATGAAGGGCGGCGCATAATGTCCACAAAGTGGACGTTTGTGCGTGTATTTTATGCAGTTTTTCAGCAATGCCGGATGGGCGTTGCAGGAAAAAGGAAGGGCGTACGCTCATCAAGGAGGAAATGAAAGAAATGAAAAAGCGACACCTCACATGCGCGATTCTTGCCGGATTGTTGTCCACATGGGGGGGGGCAAAATCCCGCTCACGCAGGGCATGACGAAAATCTGCAATTTTATACGCTGGACAGCATTGAGGTCACGGCGGAGCAGACGATCAACCAGTTCGGCGATACGGTGACGGAGCAGTCTTACTACCGCACGGGCGGCGACGTCAAGGTCATCACGCGCGAGGAGATTGAGAAGCGTCACTATATGGATCTCACGGAGGCGATCAAGCGCATCCCGGGCGTGACGTTCCAGAACCCGGGCTACCGCGGCGGTGAATACGGCTATCAGTTCTACAACAACGGCGTGCTCATCAACGGAGACTCGCGTGTCGTCATCCTCATCGACGGGCGGCGCGTGGATAACCTTACGAGTACGCGTATCGGCGGTAACAGCAAAAGCGGAAGCAAATCCACAGGCGTCAATCTCGACCAGCTGCTCGGCATCGAAAGCGTCGACAAGATCGAAGTCATCAAAGGTCCCGGTGCATCGGCGTATGGACCGGATGCGACGGGCGGCGTCATCAACATCATCACGCGCAAGGGAACGGTCGAGCGCAAGGGAACTCTTGATCTTTCGACCGGCTCGTGGAGCAAACATAATTATTCGCTGACGCTCTCGGGTACCATCGACGAGAATCCTACCTTCCGCTATTTCGGCACGGTGACGCGCACGTTGAGCGGCGATACAGAATACGTCGATGGTGAAACGGGCAAGATCGGCACGCTCGGCGGCTCGCACTGGGCGGAAGATGCGGTCAATATCTGCATCGACAAGGATCTGACCGATGAGCAGAGTATCAAATTCTGGTACAACCACAAGAGCGGCAAAGACGGCTATCCGATCTCAACGCCGCGTCTCAAGTATTGGAATCAAGACGACTGGGAGCGCATCATTTTCGGCGCTGCTGTGGGGAAATTGGACAACAACAACGTGCTGCAAGGTG
>NZ_JBQNBV010000181.1:0-3511 GCF_052169755.1 Selenomonas sp.
CATGTACCGCACCGCGCGCGGCGCCTTCGAGCAGCTCGACAAGAACATCGTCTATGCGGCGCGCACGCTCGGCATCTCCGAGTGGCGCATCTTCTGGCGCATCCTCGTGCCGAACGCCAAGCACGGCATCGTTGCGGGACTCGTGCTGACGTTCACGCGTGCGCTCGGCGAATTCGGCGCGACGATCATGTTCGCGGGCAACGTCCCCGGCACGACGCAGACGATGTCCACAGCGATCTACGCCGCCGTGCAGGCGAACGACTACGACCTCGCCTTCCAATGGGCGGCGGCTCTCGTCCTCTTCTCCCTCGTCTTCGTCGCCGCCATGAACGCCTGGCTTGCGAAGAGCCGCAGCTAAAAAAATACGGACACACAAAAAAGCTTCCTGCCGCAAATTGCAGCAGGAAGCTTTTCTATTTCAATTTATTCGCGATGGATTTCGCGCCTTACATCATGCCCGGCATACCGCCGCCCATACCCGGAGCGCCCATCGGCATCGGCGGCTCCTTCTCCGGCTTGTCCGCCACAAGCGTCTCCGTCGTGAGAACCATCGCCGCGATGCTCGCCGCATTCTGCAGGGCAGAACGCGTGACCTTCGCCGGATCGACGATACCCGCGCCGATCATGTCGACATACTCGCCCGTCAGAGCATTGAAGCCCGTGCCATTCGCCGACTTCTTGACGTTCTCGACGACGACCGCGCCTTCAAGACCCGCGTTGTTCGCAATCTGGCGCACCGGCTCTTCGACAGCACGCTTCACGATGTTGATGCCCGTCTGCACATCGCCTTCGGCATTCAGTGCATCAAGTGCAGGCAGGATATCGACGAACGTCGTGCCGCCGCCGGCGACGATGCCCTCTTCGACCGCCGCACGCGTAGCATTTAGCGCGTCCTCGATGCGCAGCTTCTTGTCCTTCATCTCGACCTCGGTCGCAGCGCCGATCTCGATGACGGCGACGCCGCCCGCGAGCTTTGCGAGGCGCTCCTGCAGCTTCTCCTTGTCGAAGTCCGAAGTCGTCTCTGCGACCTGCTTCTTGATCTGCTCGACACGAGCGTCGATCGCAGCCTTATCGCCCGAACCGTCAACGATCGTCGTCTCCTCCTTCGAGGAGCGAACCTGACGCGCCTGACCGAGATCTTCGATCTCGACGCTGTCGAGCTTCCTGCCGACTTCCTCGGAGATGACCGTGCCGCCCGTCAGGATAGCGATGTCTTCGAGCATCGCCTTGCGGCGGTCGCCGAAGCCCGGAGCCTTGACGGCAAGCGCCTTGAACGTGCCGCGCAGCTTGTTGACGACGAGCGTCGCAAGCGCCTCACCGTCGAGATCCTCGGCGATGATCATCAGTTCCTTGCCCTGCTTTACGACCTTCTCAAGAATCGGCAGGATGTCGGCAATCGCCGAAATCTTGCGATCCGTGATGAGGATGTACGGATTGTCGAGAACGGCTTCCATCTTGTCCGTGTCCGTGACCATGTAGGGGGAGATATAGCCGCGGTCGAACTGCATACCCTCGACGACCGAGAGGTTCGTGTCCATAGACTTCGACTCCTCGACCGTGATGACGCCGTCCTTGCCGACCTTCTCCATCGCCTCGGCGATCAGCTCGCCGACCTCCTCGTCGCCCGAGGAAATCGCCGCGACCTGCGCGATCGCCGCCTTGCCCTCGACCTTCTTCGAGTTGCTCTTGATCTCATCGACGAGCTTCTTGACCGCCTGGTCGATGCCCTTCTTGAGGATCATCGGGTTCGCGCCCGCAGCGACGTTCCTCATGCCCTCGTGGATCATCGCCTGCGCGAGAAGCGTAGCCGTCGTCGTGCCGTCGCCCGCGATGTCGTTCGTCTTCGTCGCGACTTCCTTGACGAGCTGTGCGCCCATGTTCTCAAACGGATCTTCGAGTTCGATATCCTTCGCAATCGTCACGCCGTCATTCGTGATCGTCGGTGCGCCGAACTTCTTGTCGAGAACGACGTTGCGGCCCTTAGGACCAAGCGTGACCTTTACGGCATTCGCCAAAGCGTCGACGCCCTTGCCGAGCGCACGGCGCGCTTCTTCATTGAACAAAACCTGCTTTGCCATAGTAAAACCTCCCAATATCTACGAATCTATCGAATCTGCGCTCTCTCAGACAAATCTCAGAGAACCGCGAGGATGTCGCTCTCGCGAACGATCAGGTAGTTCTGCTCGTCGACCTTGACTTCAGAACCCGAGTACTTCGAGAAGATAACCTTGTCGCCCGTCTTGACTTCCATCTGCGCACGCGTGCCGTTGTCGAGCATCTTGCCCGTGCCGACTGCGACGACTTCGCCTTCCTGCGGCTTCTCCTTCGCCGTGTCCGGCAGCACGATGCCGCTCGCCGTCTTCATATCGCCTTCCGAAACCTTGATGACAACTCTGTCGCCCAATGGCTTGATCATGTTTATCTTCCTCCCAAATCAACGGAAGCGCTGACCAATCAGCTCTTCCTAAAATCTTTTTGTTAGCACTCGCATTGCTTGAGTGCTAATCACAGCTCTTATATTACTCATTTTTCGATAAATAGTCAAGGACTTTTTTTGATTTTTTGACCTTTTAGCAAAAAATCTGCATGACACAAGCCCCTCGTATAATGCAGCGGATGTTTCAACAGCTCAATGCAGCACGTCCTTCAAGTCCGCCAAGAAACGCTTATCCTGCGCCGTTAGGCACGCTTGTTCCAATAGCTCGGGACGCCGCTCGTATGTGATGCGAAGCGATTCCCTGCGCCGCCATGCGCGAATCTTCGCATGATCGCCCGACAGAAGCACCTGCGGCACTTCCATGCCTTCAAACATACTCGGTCTCGTATACTGCGGGAACTCCAAAAGACCGTCATAAAAGGAATCCGTCGGCGCCGATTCATCCGAACCGAGGACGCCCGGAATCATGCGAGCCACAGCGTCGACGACGACCATCGCAGGCAGCTCGCCGCCCGTCAGCACAAAATCGCCGATGGAAAGCGCCTCATCTGCCAAATGCACATGGATGCGTGCATCGAAGCCCTCGTAATGACCCGAGAGAAAAATCAGCTGCTCCTCTTGCGCCAGTTCCTTCGCCTTCGCCTGTGTGAAGGTCGCGCCGCTCGGACACAAGAGCACGATGCGCCGCCGCTTTGCCGTGCTGTTCGCCAAGATCGAGCGTACGGCGCGAAACATCGGTTCTGGCTTCAAGACCATGCCGCTGCCGCCGCCGAAAGGCGAATCATCGACCTGCCTGTGCTTATCAAAGGCAAAGTCCCGAAGCTGCGTCAAGCGTATATCAAGCAGCCCCTTTTGACGGGCGCGCTTGATGATGCTCTCGCCAAACACCGCCTCGAACATCATCGGGAACAGTGTTACAATATCAATCCGCACGGCTGTCCAACTCTTCCTGCAAATCCACGCGCAAAAATCCCTCAGCGATATTGATTTCGCGCACAACCTTTTTCAGCGCCGGCACAAGCAGCTCCGCGCCGTCAGGCTTCTTCACCACATAAACGTCGTTGCTGCCCGTCT
>NZ_JBQNBV010000182.1:0-3321 GCF_052169755.1 Selenomonas sp.
CGCACCTGTGTCCTCATGCCCGTCCATACGGCGCGGCCGCCGTCGTACTCCTTGCACAAGTAGTGGCAGACTACTCCTGCCGCGACAGAGAGAAGGAACGATAGAGGGATATTCTCCATATCACATGCACCTCCTTCCCGTGCCGGTATGGATGAGGCAACGAATAGAGTATAGCATACTTCGGCGCATCATGCCATCGACGACATGCTGCTCGCCAACCCTCGCGTCATAAAGCAAAGAGCGCCGCAGCTCTTTTCGCTGCGGCGCTCTTTGCGCTTTCTTTCATTTCTTTCGATTTCCTTCCCGAATGTCGTGACGCCATGCTTTCTGCCAGAAGAGACGGCGCAGCACGGCGGCTTCTGCCTGCGCTTCGAGATCTTGGCGCAGAATCTCCGCCGCGCGAAGATGTGCAGCGAGCGTTTCTCTGCCCCAGAGGGCGCGTATGCGCCTGCCGCACGAAAGTTCTACTTCCGCCGCTTCTTCGCTTCGCGTGAGACGTGCGTGCATGGCGTTCACAACGCCCATCGCGGCGTCGCCTTTAAGACGCGGACGGCGCACCCGAAACGGCACGAGCACCAGCTCCGCCGCAATCGCCAAGGGCGCTGTCTGCGAAATCGCCGTGCGCTCCTTCGCCCACGCACGCAAAAGAGGCAGCGCTTGACAATGCCGCCTTGCCAAGCACTCAAGCACCGTGCGCAGGCGCGCCCGCACAAGCTGCTCCGTGCCGTCCGCCAGAAGGAGCCGCACCGCGTCGCCCTCCCCATCGACATACTCCGGCAGCGCCGCCTCGATCTCCCAGTCGTCCGGCAAGTCCCATTGCTTCATTCTGTTTTCCTCCCGTCTTGTCAAATATATGTTCGTAAAACAGTATACCATATCGAACATATATTTGACAAGGGTATCTCGACAGAAAGAAGCGCATCCGATCGATACAAGATTCAGCCGCTCTTTCACCGATCCTCTCATGCGGCATTCTGCCAAAAGCGCCGCGTGAGAACATCAACGATGGAAATATGCCCTTCGGGGAAGTAGGAGCCCGTATCGGCAAGAATGATGCACTTGTTGAGGAAGAGCGGCTTGCCTCTCCTGTCAAGGAACAAGGTCGGCGTATGCCCGGCGACGACGATGTCGTCGCCTGCGTAATGCGCATAGAACTCTTCGCGAATCCACAGGAGGTCATCCGCTCGCTGCTCTTCAAGGGCGACGCTCGGGCGCACGCCCGCATGTGCGAAGAAATAGCGCTCGCCTTCCTGCTCAACCGTATACGAAAGCGGCAGTTCCCGCAGGAAGGCGAGCACGCGCGCAATCGCGCCCGGCGCCTCCTTTTCCCACGCCAGAAGTTCCGCCATCGTCTCCCTGCCGCCGTTCCTCAGCCAACATTCTCCCGTCGCGCCGCCGAAGAAGTAGTCGAGCATCATCTGCTCATGGTTGCCGCGCAGAAGGACGACATTCTTTTTCTCGGCGATCTTCATGGCGAATTCCAGCGTCCGGCGCACCGAAGGGCCGCGGTCGATGTAGTCGCCGAGAAACACGAGGAGGTCCTCGGTCGGATCGAACTGAACTTTTTCATAAGCGGAGCGAAACTTCTCAAAATGACCGTGAATGTCCCCTACTGCCAAAATTCTGCGATACGTCATGGCTTCCCTCTCCTTTTACTGCCGCACTGTGATGAAAACATGCCCGCCTGTCATGTCGGCGATGCCATCGGTCTGTATCATCAGTGTAGCAGGGGAACGCCCCGTCGTGGTCGCCCGTCATGCGACAGTTGCCGCAGGGATTTGCAGGATGTCGCCGCGCAGAAAAAAAGACGGTGTATATGCCGAATGCGGCACATGCACCGTCTTGTGTTTTTCAGCCGTCTTATCGTCAGGCGAAGCGCTTCCTTGAGAAGAACGTCTCATCGTACAGAAGCCCTTCGAGCGTGTAGAAGCCAAGGCGCGTCAAAAGCTCCAAGACGTAGGGGTTGTCGAGCGGCGTGCGGTACGGCGAGCGCTTGCCGTACGCCTTGACGTGCTCTTTCGCTTCTTCCTGCGGGATGAGTTTCTTCGGGCCGCCGACGCAGCCGCCCGCGCAACCCATACCCTCGAAGAAGTTCGCCTTGACGTCGCCTTCCATGAGATCGTTGAGCATCTGCCTGCACTCGGCGACGCCGTTCGCGTGGCGCGAGCGAACCTTGATCGCACGCTCGGGATTCAGCCGGTCGAGCGTCATCTGCACCGCCTGCGACACGCCGCCCGCATAGGCGTAGATGCGCCCCGCCTCGGATGAGTAGACGCGCTTCTTGTCTGATTGATCCTGCGGCTGGATGCCGAGACGGTCGAAGATGTCCTTGCACTCCTGGAACGTCAGCACATGGTCGATCGCGCCGACGAGATCGGGATCCTTCGCTTCTGTTTTCTTCGCCATGCAAGGCCCTAAGAACACGGTCAAGGCGTCGGGATAGAGCTTCTTCACCGTGCGGCCTGCGGCGATCATCGGCGAGACGGACGGCGGCACATACGGCATGAGATGCCGGAAGCTCTTCTTGATCATCGCCACCCACATGGGACAGCAGCAGCTCGTAAGCATGTAGTCCGACTCCGACTGGATATTGCGGTCGAACTCCAACGCTTCCTTGAGCGTCAGGATGTCGGCAAAGAGCGCGACCTCGACAAGCCCATCGAAGCCCATCTTGCGAAAGGCGTTGCGGATCTGCCCCGTCTTGACGTCTTGATACTGCCCCATGAACGCCGGTGCGATGAGGATATACGCCTTGCGCCCCGCTTTCTTCCCCGCAAGCACGTCTTCCAAAACGGCGCGTGCATCTTTCGTGAGCGGCTTCTTCTCGCCCTCGTCCGACAGCTTCTCTTCGCCCCAGAGCGGCTCATGAACGCTCGGATGAAACAGGCACTTGAGCTGATCGGGATCGTACTCAAATTCTTCCCGCCCCGTTGCCTTCTTCAATGCCTCATGGTAAAAATTCTCGATCGTCTGCATGAAGAATCCCCTTTCGTCTTTCTATGCCATTCCCTCCAGTTATATTATAGCTTGTTTTTATACTTCTGTCAGCCAAAGAATTTAGGCAGCGCGGATATTTTTCTAAAAAGGGGATTGACAGCTCGCGCACTTTCCCCTATAATAAATCACGTTGACAACAACACTTGTCAATGGGGTATCGCCAAGTTGGTAAGGCACGGGATTCTGAATCCCGCATGCGTTGGTTCGAGTCCAGCTACCCCTGCCATTTGTAAATTCAGAGCCGCAGTGATCTGCGGCTTTTTTGTCTCTAATTTTCATATTGAAAATTATTCTTAATTTTGTTACTATAACAAGCAGATGAAT
>NZ_JBQNBV010000183.1:0-3304 GCF_052169755.1 Selenomonas sp.
TCATCTTTATAAAAAGACTTACTTTAGCAAAGATCAGGTGTAGGAGGAAAGGCGAATAGAGCCTGAGCAACCAATGGAGGAGGAACACAATATGGCATTCAAGGAGATTCAGCCGCAGGAGATGCGGGATGATGTGTTTACGCTGATTGGCAAGGATTGGCTCGTCGTTTGCGGCGAGAAGGATGGCAGAGCGAACGCGATGACGGCTTCTTGGGGCGGCATGGGGGTGCTCTGGGGCAAGCCTGTGGTGTTTATCTTTATTCGTCCGCAGCGTTACACGAAGGAGTTTGTTGATGCGGCAGATGGCTTTACGCTTTCCGTGCTTGATGAGTCGAAGCGCAAGACGCTCAACTATCTTGGCACGGTGTCGGGGCGCGATGAGGCGAAGATTGAGAAGGCGGGGCTTACGCCTATTTCGAATGGGGGGTTCACGTACTTTGCTGAGGCGCGATTGGCGATTTTCTGCCGCAAGCTCTATGCGCAGGAGATGAAGGAGACGTGCTTTATTGTGCAGGAGCCTGCTGCAAAGTGGTATCCTGAGAGGGATTACCATACGATGTATGTGGCGGAAATTCAGAAGGTGCTTGTTCGCGCGTAGGGGGCAGGAGAGAGATATGCGGCAGGAGATTCATGAGCAGATCAAGGGGACGAGCCTTGCACGCGGTATGACGGATGCGGATGTCGATGCTCTTTTGGCATCGAGCCAGGTGCGTCTCGTACGCTATAAGAAGGGCGAGATCATCTTTCATGAGGGCGATGTGCCCGAGCGGCTTTTTTTGCTCATTTCAGGCGCGGTGCGCATATTGAAGGATACGTATTCGGGAAGGCAGATTTTTCTCGGCGAGATCCGTAAGCCCGGTGTGATGTTCGGCGAGGTGTATCTCTTCATTGAGCGCCATGCATACGATATGTTCACGCAGGCTCTTGTGCCGACGGAGCTTTTGGAGATTTCCAGCCGCATGTTGACACAGGGAGCTGCGGATGCGGCGCTGAGTGAGGCGTATGATTCGCAGCGCGTGCGCCTGCAGGGGCTGCTGCAGAGGAATCTCCTGCGCGATTTTGCGCGCAAGGCGTATCAGATGAACAATATGCTTAAGGTGCTTGCAAGCGGCTCTTTGCGTGGCAAGATCGCGCGCTATTTGATGCTGCAGCCGCAGCAGGACGGCGGCAAGATCTGCCTGCCTGAGAGCCGCGAGTCGACGGCGATCTATCTCGCGGTGTCGCGCCCTGCGCTTTCGCGGGAGTTGAGCGCCATGCAGCGAGAGGGGATTCTCTCTGTGGAGTCGCGTACCATTCGCATTTTGGATAGGGATCGGCTGGAGGAGTATTTGTAGAAGTTTGCAGCAATAAAAAAGCGTACAAGCCGTGATCGTTTGGGCTGTACGCTTTTTCTATTTTGTCTGATGTGTTTTATGCTTCCATGATGATCGGCAGGATCATGGGGCGGCGACGTGTGGCATCGAAGATGAAGCGGCTGAGAACGTCGCGGATGGTCGTTTTGATGACGGACCATTCGGTGACATGCTCATCTTCGCACTTCTTGAGGGCACTGAATACCCGCCGCCTGGCGGTGTCCATGAGTTCTTCGGATTCGCGCACGTAGACGAAGCCGCGCGATACGAAGTCGGGACCGGATACCATGCGCCCGGATGCGCGGTTGATGGTCACGACGACGATGATGACTCCTTCGCGCGAGAGTTGTTGGCGGTCGCGCAGGACGATGTTGCCGACATCGCCGACGCCGAGCCCGTCGATGAGGACGATGCCGGACTGCACTTTGCCGTTGAGCTTCGCCGAGTTGCGTGTGAGTTCGAGGATGCCGCCATTTTCGTTAAGGAAGATGTTTTCCGGGGGCATACCAAGGCTCTGCGCGAGTTTGGCATGGCGCACGAGCATACGGTATTCGCCGTGGACGGGCATGAAGTAGCGCGGACGGATCAGGTTGTGCATGAGTTTTAGCGCGTCTTGCCCCGCGTGTCCCGAGACGTGGATGCCTTCGCTCTTGCCGTAGACGACGTCGGCGCCGAGCTTCAGGAGGAGATCGATGGTTTTGCCGACGTAGCGTTCGTTGCCGGGAATTGGCGTCGCCGAGATGATGACGGTGTCCATCGGCGTGATGTTGACCTTGCGGTGCGAACTCATCGCCATGCGTGTCAGAGCGGACATCGGCTCGCCTTGACTGCCCGTCGTTGCGATGACGATCTGATTATCGTTGTAGCGGCCGATCTCGTCGATGTCGATGATCGTGCCTTCGGGTGCATTCAGATAGCCGAGTTCCATAGCGATGTTTGTGACGTTGACCATGCTGCGCCCGAGGATCGCCACTTTGCGCCGATAGCGCACGGCGGAGTCGATGATCTGCTGGATGCGCGAGACGTTCGATGAGAAGGTGGCTACGATGATGCGCCCGCGTGCGCGCCGAAAGACACGGTCGAAAGCGACGCCGACGGTCGCTTCGCTCGGCACCGGATCGGCTCGTTCGGCGTTTGTGCTGTCGGCGAGCATGAGCAGCACGCTCTTGTTGCCGATCTCCGAAAGCGTCTTGAAGTCTGTGAGTTTGCCGTCGACGGGCGTGTAGTCCATCTTGAAGTCGCCCGTGTGGAAGATCGTGCCGAGCGGCGTGCGGATCGCGAGCGCCACGGCGTCAGGGATGCTGTGGTTCACGCGCACGAACTTGATGGCAAAGCAGCCGAGCCGAAGCTGGTCGCCTGCCATGATGGGATGAAGGTTCTGCGTCGAAACGCCGCGTTCTTCTAAACGTCCCTTGAGGATGCCGAGCGTCAGCGGCGTGCCGTAGACGGGTACGTCAATTTGGCTCAGGACATACGGCAGGGCGCCGATGTGATCCTCGTGACCGTGCGTCAGCACGATGCCTTTGATATGGTCGCGGTTTTCCAACAGATAGGTGATGTCCGGAATGACGAGATCGATGCCGAGCATGTCTTCCGTCGGGAACATCAGTCCCGCATCAATGACGAGAATATCGTTGCCGAAGCGCAGTACCGTCATGTTTTTGCCGATTTCCCCGAGTCCGCCCAAGGGGATGACCTGTAATTTTTTTGCGCTGGCAGAATGACTGGTCGAATGTGTGTTTGAAGAATTTGAAGCCAAAAAATATACACCTCCAAAATTTTGTTTGTTTTTAGCTGAACCTCTGTCCAGCAAGTTTTAGCCGATCAATACACATCTCATAGTATTATATAACACATGAACTTTTTTTGCAAAAGAAAACGGTAAAAGCCGCCCGTACGGAAGATTGCAAGTTTAATTGTCGCATCGTTCTGTCAAACTTTGCCAGCTTATG
>NZ_JBQNBV010000184.1:0-3298 GCF_052169755.1 Selenomonas sp.
ACATGTTTGGCGTCGTTGACGACTTGGACGACGTTGCACGGACCGAGGACGACGTCGCCGCCCGAGAAGACGCCGGGGCGGGTGGTGGCGCCGGTCTCATCGACCTCGACCAAGCCCTTTTCGTTCGTCTCTATGCCCGTGGTCGTGCGCACGATCTTGTCTTTCGGATCTTGGCTGACGGCGATGACGGTGCTGTCGGCAGGACATAGGACAGGATCTCCTTCGCCCGTCAGTTTGCCTTCTTCGTCGAAGTGGCGGTCGCGCATCAAAGGTCCTTCCTTCGTGATGGAATCGACGCCTTTGCAGAACTCGAATTCCACGCCGTCCGCCTGCGCGTACTCGAATTCGCGCACGCTGGCGGCGACATTGTTGCCGCGCGAATAGACCGTGACGTAGCGGCAGCCCTTGCGGATCGCGGTGCGCGCGACATCCATAGCGGAGTTGCCCGAGCCGATGACGGCGACGCGGTCGCCGAGATCGAAGGAATCAGGATTTTGCAGATAGTCGACGGCGAAGTGGCAGTTGCCGAGGCTTTCGCCCTTGACGCCGAGGCTGCGCGGACGCCAGACGCCGGAACCGATGAAGATGGCGTCGTGCCCGTCGGCAAAGAGCGTGTCGAGTGTCAGAAGGCCGCCGATCGTGCGGTTGGGACGGATGCAGATGCCGAATTCGCGCAGCTTTTTCTCATAGCGGTCGAGGATGCTCAGCGGCAGACGGAAGTCGGGGATGCCGTAGCGCATCATGCCGCCGATCTTGTCCATGCGCTCGAAAATCGTCACGTCGTAGCCCTTCTGCGCGAGTTTGATGGCGACGGTGATGCCGGCAGGGCCCGAGCCGATGACGGCGACGGTCTGCCCCGTCGAAGGCGCACGCTCCAAGGCGACGCGGTCGAAGTAGGTATTCGAGATGTAGTGCTCGATGCTGGAGATCTGGATGGCGGATCCTTTGCGCAGTTGGATGCAGTTGCCCTCGCACTGTTTCTCATGGTCACAGACGAGCGAGCAGATGATGCTCAGGGGATTGTTCTCGAAGAGCATGGCGCCCGCCTCGTTGATGCTGCCTTCGAGAAAGAGGCGGATCATCTCGGGGACGTTCGTCTGCACAGGACAGCCCTTGATGCGGCACAGGGGCTTTTTGCACTGGAGGCAGCGCCGTGCCTCGTCAATGACATGGATTGCCATGAAGATCACCTATCCTTTGCTGAAAATGCGCTTTGCGCTTATTTTACAGCAACGACGGGATCTTTTCTGTTGCTTTTATCACATTTTCTCAAGAATGATGACAATTCATTCATTGGCGGCGTGGGCAGCGGAGGATTGTCTTGCATTCGCCGTCTCGTTGGAGAGACCGAGCCGCTGCAGAAGCGCCATATCCTCGGCAATGGTCGTGCCCGAGGTCGTGAGCATGTTGCCCGTGATGGAAGCCGACGCGCCGTAGAGGAAGGCGGGCGTGCCGTTGTCCTCGATGAGCTTGCGTCCCGCGCCGAGGCGGATGTTTGCCGTCGGGTTGATGAAGCGGAAGAAGGCGATGGTGCGCAGGATCTCGTCGCTCGTCAAGGGCGTTCTGCCTTCAAGCGGCGTGCCGGGAATCGCCATGAGGGAGTTGATGGGGATGGATTCGATGCCGAGTTCGGCAAGGCTCACCGCCATGTCGAGGCGGTCTTCCCACGTCTCGCCCATGCCGATGATGCCGCCCGAACAGACGCTGAGACCTTCGCCCTGTGCGAGGCGGATCGTGCGGATGCGGTCGTCGTAGGTGTGCGAGGTGCAGATCTCGGGAAAGAAGCGGCGCGACGTCTCGATGTTGTGATGGTAGCTCGTGACGCCCGCGGCGCGAAGCGCACGGAACTGTTCGCGCGTCAAAATGCCGTGCGAGGCGCAGAGGTCAATATGGAGCTTCTTGCGCATGGCGCGGTAGCAGTCGAGTGCGGCGTCGAACTCCCTGCCCGCGAGCGCTCTGCCCGAGGTCACGATGGAGAAGCGATTGACGCCCGCATCCTCGTTGGCGCGTGCGTTGGCGATGATCTCTTCCTGTGCGAGAAATGCGTATTCCTCGATGCCCGTCCTGTGGTGCGCGGACTGGGCGCAGTACTTGCAGTCCTCGCTGCAGTGACCGCTGCGCGCGTTGATGATCGTGCAGAGGTCGATGTGTTTGCCGCAGAACTGCCGCTGCAGATCGTGTGCGCCCTGCTGCAGCGCTTCAAGCGGCGCATCGAGGAAGATGGAGAGGTCGTCTTCGCGCTTGATGCGGCGGCCGCAGAGAATCTCTTTTGTGAGTTTTTTGACGGCGTTTTCCTTTGTCATGGCATTTGCCTCATTTCTTTCAAAAGTTTGCATTCCTTCCTATTATATTTCAGACGGCACCTATAGTCAACTGATGCTATGATGAAGGTTTACGGTAGGGGCCGCTATTGCGTCCGCGCTTGCTGCAAGGTATAATGAGAAGAATACACGAGAGAGGAGTCTTTCTTTGCAACAGGTTTTGGAGGAGAAGATCGCCTTTGCCGATCAGCGCGAGGCGACGGCGCTTCTCGGCGAGCGCGACGAGTATCTGCAGGTGCTCATGGACAATTTCGACTGCCGCTTCATAAGCCGCGGCGATACGCTTGCGATCGACGGTGAAGCGCAGATCGTGCGGGCAGCGGCGCAGGTCGTGCGCGAACTGCAGTACCTGCACCGGCAGGGCACGACGCTCACGATGCACGAGGTGCGCTATAGCGTGGGACTTGTCAAGCGCGGCAAGGGTGAGGCGCTGCACAGCCTTTTCAGCGACACGATCCTCGTGACGAGCCGCGGTCGTCATGTGCGCCCGAAAACGCTCGGCCAGCGCATCTACCTCGACGCCATCCGCAAAAATTCCATCACGTTCGGCATCGGACCTGCAGGCACGGGAAAGACATATCTCGCCGTCGTCATGGCGGTGGCGGCGCTTCGTGCGAGGATGGTGGAAAAGATCGTGCTCACGCGCCCCGCTGTCGAGGCGGGCGAGCGGCTGGGCTTTCTGCCCGGCGATCTGCAGGAGAAGGTCGATCCGTACCTGCGCCCGCTCTACGATGCGCTGCACGACATCCTCGGCTTTGACACTTACCAGAAGCTCCTCGCCAAAGGCGTCATTGAGATTGCGCCGCTCGCCTATATGCGCGGACGCACGCTGGAGGATGCCTTCGTGATTCTCGATGAGGCGCAGAATACGACGCCGAGCCAGATGAAGATGTTCCTGACGCGTCTGGGCTTCGGCTCGCGCATGGTCGTGACGGGAGATTTAAGCCAAGTCGACCTGCCGCGCGGCGTGTTCTCGG
>NZ_JBQNBV010000185.1:0-3258 GCF_052169755.1 Selenomonas sp.
TGATGAGAGCACGCTTGATTTTCATGGTCAATCTCCACCTTTCGTCTACAACAAACAAGTAACTTATTCCAAAATCGTCACATGGCGGCCTTCCACCTTGAGCCGCCCGTCCACATAGAGCGCGATGGCTTGCGGATAGAGGATATGTTCCTGCTCCAACACCCGCGCGGCGAGCGTATCTTCCGTATCGTCATCCATGACAGGCACAGCCGCCTGCAAAATGATCGGTCCCGAATCCATGCCTTCGTCGACGAAGTGAATCGTGCAGCCCGAGACCTTGACGCCGTAGGCGAGCACGTCGCGATGGGCGTGCGCCCCGCCGAAAGACGGCAGGAGAGACGGATGGATGTTCAGGATGCGCCCGCAGAACTTGCGCACGAAGTACGGACTCAAGATGCGCATGAAGCCCGCGAGCACGACGAGCGTCACCCCCGCCGCTTCGAGCGCCGCGACGAGCTTTTCTTCGAATTCCTCGCGTGTCGCGCACGCTTTGCGATCGACGCACTGATGCGCGATGCCCGCTTCTGCCGCACGCTCCAAGGCTTTCGCCTCAGGCTTGTCCGTCAGAACGACGGCGATCTCCGCGCGGATCTCGCCGTTCTTCTGCGCCTTGATGATGGATTCGAGGTTCGTGCCGCGCCCCGAGCACAGGATGCCGAGCACTTCCTTACGCATCGAGAATCCCGCCTTTGATCGTCACATCGTGTGCGCCCTTCTTGACGCAGCCGATCGCGTAGACCTCCTCGCCCGCTGACGCAAGGTGCGCACGAATCTTCGCAGTCTCCTCGGGCGCGGCGATGATGACCATGCCGACGCCCATGTTGAACGTGCGGTACATCTCATGTCCATCGACATTGCCCCACTCCTGCAGCAGGCGGAAGATCGACGGCGTCTGCCAGGCGGAAGCATCGACTTCCACCGCAAGATGCTCAGGCAGGGCGCGCGGGATATTTTCGTAAAAGCCGCCGCCCGTGATGTGCACCATGCCATGAATGTCGAACTTCTCGATGAGCGGCAGACACACGCGCGGATAGAGCCGCGTCGGCGTCAGAAGCTCCTCGCCGAGCGTCTTTTCAAGCTCGGGGAAGGTTTCCGCCCCCGTGAAGCCCTTGTGCTCGAAGCAAATCTTGCGCACGAGCGAGAAGCCGTTCGAGTGAACGCCCGAGGACGGCAGCGCGAGCAGCACATCGCCCTCCTTGACGCGTTCGCTCGTGATGATCTTCGACTTCTCGACGACGCCGACGGCAAAGCCCGCGATGTCGTACTCACCGTCCGCATAGAAGCCCGCCATCTCCGCCGTTTCGCCGCCGATGAGCGCACATCCCGACTCCTTGCAGGCAGCGGCGACGCCCTTGACGACGGCGGCTACCTGCTCGGGGACGAGCTTGCCGACGGCGAGGTAGTCGAGAAAAAAGAGCGGCTCTGCGCCCTGCACGAGAATATCGTTGACGCACATGGCGACAGCGTCCTGCCCCACGGTATCGTGCTTGTCGAGCATGAAGGCAAGCCGAAGCTTCGTACCCACGCCGTCCGTGCCCGAAACGAGCACCGGCTCCCTGTACTTCGCTGCCTGCAGCGCAAAGAGACCGCCGAAGCCGCCGAGATCGCCGAGCACTTCGGGGCGGTACGTCGCACGCACGCTGTCCTTGATGAGCTTGACAGATTCATTTCCTGCGTCGATATCGACGCCCGCGTCACGATAGGTAAGTTTCTTTTCCATTCTGCCTCCTCCACACAAAACGTCGCACAAATGTCACTTTTGGCACATTGTGCGCACATCTCGCATGAATCAAAAAACCGCAAAGAAATACACAAACCCACCGCCATTCGAAAGAATGGCGGCGGGCTGCGGGCTATTATCTCTCCTCGCCTGTCAGGCGGCGCAAGATCTCTTTGTAAGCGTCCTCCACGTTGCCGAGGTCGCGCCGAAATCTGTCCTTGTCGAGCTTCTCGTTCGTATCGCTGTCCCAGAAGCGGCAGTTATCCGGCGAAATCTCGTCGGCAAGAATGATCGTGCCGTTCTTGTCCCTGCCGAATTCCAGCTTGAAATCGACGAGCGTAATCTTCTTCGTCTTCAGATGCGCCATCATGATCTCGTTGACCTTCAAGGCCTGACGCTCAATCTCACGAATCTCCTCATCCGTCGCCATCGCCATCGCCTTGACGTGGTAGTGGTTGATCATCGGATCGCCGAGTTCGTCGCTCTTGTAGTAAAGCTCCACGATGGGAATCGCCATCTTCGTGCCTTCTTCAAGGCCGAGGCGCTCGGCAAGACTGCCTGCCGCGATGTTGCGCACGACGACCTCAAGCGGAATGATCTCAAGCTTCTTGACAATCATCTCACGGTCGCTCGGCATACGGATCGAGTGATGGTCAATGCCGTTCTTCTTCAGAAGGTCAAAGAAAAATGACGTGATCTTGTTGTTCATGACGCCCTTGTCGACGATCGTGCCCTTCTTCGCGCCGTTGCCTGCCGTCGCATCGTCCTTGTAATAGACGAGCAATTCGTCGGGATTCTCCGTCTCGTACATGATCTTTGCTTTGCCTTCGTACAGAACCTTCTTGCTCATGATTTCCTGTCCTCCGTTGAATTCCTACTGATTGACCTGCGATGCGACGCGCGCCGCCTTCTTCGCCACGCCTTCCCGGAGCTTCTCGCGATACCCTTCGAGCTGCTTTGCAACAGCAGCGTCTTGCGCACCGAAGATTTCGAGGGCGAAGACCGCCGCATTCTTCGCGCCGTTGACCGCCATCGTCGCGACGGGGATGCCCGACGGCATCTGCACCGTGCTCAAGAGCGCGTCGAGTCCGTTCAAAGGCGTCGCGTTGATCGGCACGCCGACGACGGGAAGCGTCGTATAGCTCGCGATGACGCCCGCCAAATGCGCCGCCGCCCCCGCCGCTGCAAGGATGACGCCGACGCCGTTTTCACGCGCGTTTTCGGCATACTCGTGCACCTTCGCGGGCGTGCGGTGCGCTGACGCCACGATGACGTCGACTTCGACGCCGAACTCCTTGAGAAGCTCCACCGCCGGCTTCATGATCGGCCAGTCCGAATCACTTCCCATAAAAAGAGCTGCTTTCATGAAAGATCCCTCTCCTTTTTAGGAAACGCTGATAAAATGAAGTTGCCCAGATTTGCACAGATGCGCTGGCTCTCTCTAGGAGACAAACCACAGGCGTAGCAGTGCTACGCCGAGGATTGGTCGACGACGAGAGGACAGCGTAGACGTGTGAAGATGGGCGGCTGAATTTATC
>NZ_JBQNBV010000186.1:0-3256 GCF_052169755.1 Selenomonas sp.
CGTGAGGAAAAAAACGGCGGCGGCGACGACGACGATGCTCGCACCCGCCGCCATATTGCAATAGTAAGCGAGCACGAGCCCCGCAACGCCCGAAAAGAGCGCGACGGCGACAGACAGCAGATGGTAACTCTTGACGTTCTGCGCGATATTTCTCGCGGCGGCGGCAGGCAGCACAAGCAGCGAGTTGATGATGAGCAGCCCGACCCACTGGATGCTGACGGCGACGACGACGGCAAGCACCGAGGCGAAGAGCGCCTCCGTGAAGAAAGCGGCGACGCCGCGGCTTCGAGCGAACGATGCGTTGATCGAGAGCACGAGCAGCGAATTGAATATGACCGCCCAGACGAGAATGACAGCGAGAAAGACGAGAAAGAGCGAAGCGATCTCCTCGGGCGAGATCGAAAGAAGATCACCGATCAAGTACGAGGAATATTTGTTGAAGCCGCCGCCGCGGCTCATAAGCATCAAACCGAGCGCAATGCCCGTCGAGGAAAAGACGCCGATGATCGTGTCCGTCGATGTGCTGCTGCGGCTTTTGATATAGGTGATGAGAAGTGCAAAGACGATGGAGAAGGCGACGAGCGAGAGAAGCGGCGAGAGCCACCCCAAAAGGACGCCGACGGCAAGCCCCGTGAAAGCGCCGTGTCCCAGAGAGTCCGAGAAGAACGCCATGCGGTTCGACACGACCATCGTACTCAGAAGCCCGAAAAGCGGCGTCACGAGCAGCACGGCGAGAAAGGCGTTCTTCATGAAGCCGTGCTGCAGCCAATCGAAGGGCAGCGCGGCAAGAATCGCATAGAGAACTTCCATCAGTGCATCTCCCCGCTCTCTTTTTCTGTTTCCTGCTTCGGCATCCCTTTGCTCTGCGCCGCGGCGGGCGCATCCGCCGCCATCTCCTGCAAATCTGCACCCGCAAGCATACCGAAGATCTTCTTCGTGCGCACGTCGCCAAAGACCTCGGCGGGCGTGCCGCTCACGACGACCGCATGATCGAGCAGCACGACCTGGTCGGCGTACTTCGCGACGAGATTCAGATCGTGCGAGATCAGAATGATCGCCATGTCCTCCTCGGCGCGAAGCTCGGCGACAAGCTGATAGAAAAGTTCCAAGCCATTCTGATCGACGCCCGAGACAGGCTCATCGAGGAGCAGAAGATCCGGCGCGGGATCGAGCGCGAGCGCAAGAAGCACGCGCTGCAGTTCACCGCCCGACAGCGCACCGAGCCGTCGATCAATGAGATGCTCGGCACGCACGCGCGCAAGGCTTTTTAAGACGCGAGGGCGCAGGGACTTCGCCGGAAAGAGCCATACGGGACGGCGCGAAAGACATGCCATGAAGATGTCCATGACACTCGTCGGCGAACTCACGTCGAAGCGCAAATACTGCGGCACATAGCCGATGACGGGATGTCCCGCACGCTTTCCCGCCGCATCCGTATAGGAGAGTCTTCCTTTGTGCGGCACTTCCCCAAGGATCGCGCGAAGAAGCGTTGACTTGCCTGCGCCGTTCGGCCCGATGAGCGCGGTAAGCTGCCCGCAGTGAACGTGCAGATTCACACCCGAAAAAATTTCCGCCCGTCCGAAAGATACGGCGAAGTCCTCGACCTTCGTGCAGCAAAGATGCCCGCAGTCGTCCGCCGAACGCGCATGGTGATGTAAAATATTCTTAAACACAGGGAATCCTCTTTCTAAACAAAGGAGTGTATACCTAGGGAAACGCTGATAAAATGAAGTCGCCCAGATTTGCAAGATGGGGGCTGAATTTATCCGTGTTTCCCTAACGCGTCAGCTGCAAAAACGACCGCCTCGCAAACCAAAAGCACCCGAGCGCGTACAGGGTGAGTACGCCAAAAGACAGAGCCGCACCCGCCCCGCCGCCCGCGAGTGTACGCAGGAGCACACTCGTATGCGTGAGCGGCAAAACCTCGATGAACACGCGCACGAGATCCGGCAGCGCCTGCGTCGAAAAAAATGTGCCGCAGAGGAACGACATCGGCAGCAGGACGTATGTATTGACCTGCCCCATCTCCTCATACGTCTCGATCTTCATCGCCGCGATGAAGCCGATCTCAGCGAAGATCACACAATTCAGTACAAGCACGAGCAAAAAGAGCGGCGACAGTGCAAGCGCTGCACCAAAACCATAGGCAAGCGCGAGAATGATCGCAGAGGAAATGAGTCCGCGCAGCACAGCCGCCAGCACCTTGCCGACGACAAACGCCGTCGGGCGAATCGGCGCGACGAGATACTCTTCAAGGCTTTTATGATAAATGCGCTCGGCGTGTACGGGAATCACGCTGTTGAAACTGATGTTCATGGAGTTGAGCGCAAGAATACCCGGCACAAGAAAATCGAGATATGTCCCCGAAGAAACCGTGATACTGCGTCCAAGCCCCCAGCCAAAAGCGATGAGGTATAGGAAAGGCGCGACCATCCGGCTCAAGATGAACTTCGTCAAGCGACGCTTCAGGACGATCCAATCGCGCCAGAATACTGTCCATATATCATAGAGCACTTACAGCCCCTCCTTTCGCCCTGTAAGCTCGATGAAAGCATCTTCCAGATTCGAGCGCCGTATGCTCGCCGCGCCGTCGAGCGATGCAGCAAACGCTGCGGCGTCCCTGCGCTCGGCGAAATAGCGGTACTCTCGCCCTCTCTCGCCGTCCCACTCGACGACGAAGCTGCCGAGGCTCTCAGAAAGGACTGTGGGCGCATCGAGCGCTGCGAGACGCCCGCGATTCATGATGGCGACACGGGCGCAAAGATTCTCCGCCTCCTCGATATAGTGCGTCGTCAAGAGCACGGTCACACCCTCGTGCGCCATGCGGCGAATCAGCTCCCAGATGCGCCGCCGCACCTGCGGATCGAGCGCGACCGTCGGCTCGTCGAGGAAGAGGATCCGCGGCTGATGCACAAGAGCGCGGGCGATGAGAAGCCTGCGCTTCATGCCGCCAGACAGCCGCCGCACAGGATCGCGCCGCACACCTGCAAGCTCGACGAAATCCAGCAATTCTTCGATGCGTGCGCGGCGCTGTGCCGCTCCTATGTGGTGCAGCCGCGCGTGCAGCTCAAGATTTTCTCCTGCCGTCAAATCCTGGTCGAAGTTCACCTGCTGCGGCACGACGCCGATCAGCTCTTTGACCGCCGCTTCACTGCCAAAAAGCGGCTTCCCCTCGTAAAAGATCCTGCCCGACGTCGGCTGTGTAAGCATCGTCAGCATACGAGTCGTCGTCGTCTTGCCCGCGCCGTTCGGCCCC
>NZ_JBQNBV010000187.1:0-3247 GCF_052169755.1 Selenomonas sp.
GCTTTGGCGGCGGTGAATCGGGAGAATGTGGAGAATAGGCGCACATATCAAGAGGCGCAAGAAGAAGTCGAACGGCTGCGGGCGGAGGTCTATGATCTCAGAAAAGAGCTGTTCGGACTGGAAGAGGAGAGCAAGGAGCGCCGCTATATGAATCCCGAGCAGCTGAAAGGATCGCCGTATGCGGGGATGTCGGAAAGAGAGATCGAGGATGAAAAGAAGCGAAGGAACGAGGCGCTCAAGGAAAAAGAGCGTGCGTTCTACGAGGCGGGGCATCGGCTCGAACGCGCCGCCGCGCTGCCGATACGAGAGGGCGCGGAGCTGATCGAAGAGGCCGAGATGCGCTCGGTGCAGGCTGCTGACGGGGCGGTGCGCGACGTGATCGGCTCGGGGCAGACGAAGGATCTTTCGGCGCTGCAGCGTTCGCGAAACGAGGCGGTGAAGATGTTCACGTCGTTTTATTCGTATTTCAATACGCAGTTCAATGCGCTCTTGGAATCGCACTTCAAGGGCAAGTACAGCGAGGAAGGCACTTCGCGTGTCGATGTCTGGATGCCGCTGGCGCGTTCGCTCATCTATCGCATCGTCCTCGTCAGCATCCTCGGGGCGATGGGGAAGTTCGCGCTCGGTCTTGAAGGGGACGATGATCGCGCGAGGTATCGCACGGTGAAAGATCCCAAGACGGGCGAAAAGAAGAAGGTCGAGGTGCCGAAAGAGGAGCGTTTCCTGCGCGTCTTGGGCAAGAATCTCCTGTCAACGACGACGGGAACGATGTCGTTTTTCCGTGATTTTGCGGGGATGGTGGCGAGCAAGGTCTTTGATGGGACGACGTACGGGCGCAATTTCGAGCTTGGTTCTGTCGTGACGCGCGGCTTGAAGCAGGCGCAGGCGACGATGGAGCTGATCGAAAAGAAGGGCGAGCAGGATCTGGCGCGAGAGGAAAAAGCCGCCGAGGAGCGCCGAAAGATGCAGAAGATGACGCCTCGTAGGCGCAGACAGTACGAAAATGACAAGAAGTACAAGAAGCCGAAGAAGGAGATCGGCTATATCGACGTCATGAAGTCGGGCGCACAGACGATCAGCACGGTGACGGCGGCGCGTACGGGCGTGACGAATACGCTCGCAGACGGCATTTTCACGGTCTTGCAGTACATGACGGACAGCATGGAGAAGGATCCGTACTATGATCGGAGCATGGAGAATGTGCTTCGAAGCGTGTTGTTCGACAAGAAGCTCCGAGCGAAAGAGACGCCGGAGAAGCCGAAGAAGCACAAGGACAAGAGGCGCAGGCGAGGCGCTCGATGAGAAAGAGGGGAGAACATGATTAACCATTTGACGACGAAGGTGATCTATCAGGGCGACGGCAAGACGCGGCGCTTTCCGTTTGCGTTTCCGTTCGCCGATGTGACGGATGTCAAGGTGGTGATTTATGATAGAGCGGCAGAGCGCGAGACGCTTCTTGCCGGGGATTATTTCGTCGATGCGAAGACGCGCACGGTGCTTTATCCGGGGTACGCGCCGGGCGAGGAGAAGCCGGAGAGCGAGCAGCCGCCGACGCTTTCGGCGGGGCAGAAGATCGTCATTTACCGCAATACGCCAAGAACGCAGATGGTGGATCTCGGGGAGAAGTATCCGCTGCCTGCGGTGGAGGCCATGCCGGACAAGCTGACGATGATCGTCCAAGAGATCTGGGAGGTCTTGGAGCGCTGCGTCAAGGGCGGTATCAGCGGCACGAAGGCGCCGAATGTGATCGTGGTGGAAAAGCCGGGGACGGGCAGCGGCGGCGGCGCGGTCGGCGGCAAGGGGCTGCTGTCGTTTGGCACGATGGCGGATCTTTTGCAAAACGGCACCAAGGGCATCGGCGTCGGAACGGAGTTCAAGACGATGGGATACAGGCGTCCTTTCGACGGGGGCGGCGCGAACTATATCGCAAAGTATCTGTGGTCGGGGACAGCGTTTCCCTGGGCGATTGATTTGGGGGCGACGAGTGAGACGGAGTACGAGCTGGTCTATAAGCGCGACGGCACGCCGGAGGTGGATGAGAAGGGCGCGTATGTGCTGAAGAAGGACGCACAGGGCAATCCGATTCCGGTCTATGAAGCTGACGGCAAGACGATCAAGAAGAAGCATCTTTATGCGATGATTACAGATCGAACGGTGAATTATCGGCAGTTCGGCGCGGTCTTGGACGGTGCGGCGGACGATGAGCAGGCGCTTAGGATGTGTCACCGCTATCAGTCGGAGACGTATACGATCGAGCCTTTGACGGAGCGCAAGCGGTATACGGTGACGGTGGCAAATCATGAGGGCATTATCCGAAAGGACAACAATGAACCGATCCAGTGCTGCGGCAATATTGATTTGTCGGGTTCGGAGCTTTTGGTCAAGGATGACAATGCAACATGGTTCGGCTTTTATCTCTGGGGGGACAATGAGGCGGATTATTTCGCGTTTGAGCCGACGAAAGAGGCGACGGATACATGGGTGCGGGATAATTTCGCGGTGAATGTCAACGGCAACGATTCGACGCTGCAGCAGAATGCTTTGATGTTCTTGAAGGAAGATCCGTATGCGGTGCGCGATGATGGCGGGTATCTTTACTCGGAGCCTCGGTATGAGCTGCTTTTGCATACGACGGACGGGCTTTTGACGTCGCCGATCACGTACGACTGGAATCATCCGGGCGGCTTGGAGATCCATTCGGTGGTTTCGACGTATGGCGGGCATGAGGCGACGACGCAGACGGTGAACTCGCATTTTGCCTGCGGCTATACGATGTTGCCGGCGACGCATTACTTTTTCAAGGGCTGCGATGTGCGGCTCAAGACGACGGCGAACAAGTATGCTGCGGTGCTCTGGTGCAAGTGCCACAATGCACATGTCAGCGGCTTCAATATCGTGCCGGATGCAAATGAGATGCACAATACGCGCTTTAAGAATGCGATGATCTATATCTGGGGCGCGTACAATGTCGAGGTGTCGGATATCGTGGGCTGCAATGCGGCGGGCAAGAAAGAGGGCAGCAAGAACGGCACGTCGGGCTATGTGATTCGCGCGACGAATTGCCTGAATCTGCGTCTGCATGATATCAGCGTGCAGGGGTACTGGGGCGCGACGGCGATGAATTGCGTGAAGGATGTGCATATCGAGCGCGTTTCCATCAATCGCTTGGATATTCACAATTATTTTTACAATCTGTGGATCAATGAATGCAATTTGTTCAATCACGCGATTCAGATCGGCGAGGGGC
>NZ_JBQNBV010000188.1:0-3244 GCF_052169755.1 Selenomonas sp.
CCCGTCTTTTCTCCAAATTTTTATATCGGAATCAAAGGAACTGCGCTCCTTCAACCATTCATATCTGCCAAACGCCTGTTTATAGCTAATTCTACACACTCGGGTACAAGTCCTGTCACGCGTCCATGAAAATTTGCAATTTCCCGCACGCCAGAAGAACTGACGAAGGAATAGCGCGGATCGGTGAGCAAAAACACGGTCTCGATGTCGGGCGCGATGTATTTGAGCATCTGCTCCTGCTTCTGTTCGTATTCGTAGTCTGTGACGGATCGCAGTCCCCGCACGATGACAGTCGCACCGACCTTGCGCATATAGTCCGGCAAAAGGCCTTCAAAAGCGCCGACGCGCAGGTTCGAAATGTGGCGCGTCGCCTCTTCCAAAAGCTCCACGCGCTCTTCTACCGTGAAAAACGGCGTCTTGCGAATGTTGTGGAAAACGCCCACGATCAGCTCGTCAAACATGTGACTCGCACGCTCGAAAATATCGACATGACCGTTCGTCACAGGGTCAAAACTCCCCGAGCATACAGCCGTAATCATCGAGACTTCCTCCTAGCCCTTTGCAGTCCGCACAAAAAAGCGCAGCCGCGTCGTCTTGCCATAGCTTTCTTCACGCACGCAGCGAAGCTCCTTGAGCGCCGGAAGCTCTTCTTCATCCGTGCCGTGCTCCACGATCATGCAGCCGTCGGGGGCGAGCAGCCCTTCTCTATCCACAGAGGAAAGAGCCTTCTCCCAAAATCCCCGTTGATACGGCGGATCGCAGAAAATCAAATCGAAGCTGCGCCCCAAAGCGCCAAGGCGCGCTAATACGCGCAGAGCATCGCCGCGCACGATCTCAGCACGCGCCGAAAGCCGCGTCTTTGCCGCATTCTCCTCGATCAAAGGGGTCGTCCTCTCATCGACGAAAAGCGCCGATGCTGCGCCTCGGCTCAAAGCCTCAAGTCCAAGCGCACCCGTACCCGCAAAGAGATCGAGCACACACGCTTCCTCGACGCGCCGTCCAAGGATATTGAAAAGCGACTCCTTGATGCGATCGGCGGTGGGGCGCGTAGCCT
Source organism: Selenomonas sp. (assembly GCF_052169755.1). GTDB lineage: Bacteria > Bacillota > Negativicutes > Selenomonadales > Selenomonadaceae > Selenomonas. The sequence goes on from NZ_JBQNBV010000188.1 coordinate 1,055, forward strand.
CTCCCTTGGGCGTCTTGAGACGACAGCCGCGCGCCTTGCCCGTGATGATACGCATAATTTCACCTCAAAATCAAGGGTAACATTTCATATTTTATCATATTTTTTTCGTTTCGTGAACTGCACCATGCTATAATATTGGAAAACGAATGGTTTTTTAAGGAGCTTTCGACAAAGTTTCGTCGTTTGCATAAAGCTGCGGCATGAAGGTTCCTGAGAAAGCACGGATAAAAAGAAATCGCCCATATTCGCACCGCTAGGTAAAGAGGGGATCTGCATTTATCCGCGCTCCTATTAAGGAGGAACTTTCTTGAAAAAGCGACTGCTGTGCCTGCTCATCCTTGCGCTCTGCACGATCTTTTGCTACCACATAGTCCTGCGCCCCACCTACGGCGGCGCACCGCTCAACGCTGCACGGGAAGCATCCGGGCGCATCGTGTTCGTGCCGCTCGACGGCAGGCCGCCATGCCGCCAGCTCGTGCTCGACGCCGCCGAAATCGCGGGCACGAAAATCGACGTACTGCCCTACGAAATGCAGGACTACTATACCATGCCGGGCGAAACGAAGGATGCGCAGCAGTGGCTTCGCGAAAATCTCCAAACGAGCGACGCCGCCATCCTCTCCATCGACCAGCTCTTTTACGGCGGCTTGCTCGCAGCACGTGAAACCGCAAAGTCGCCCGCTGAAATTGAAGCCTTCGTCCGTTATTTGCGTGAACTGCACGCCGCGCACCCGACCGTGCCGCTCTGCGCCTTCTCCATCCTGCCGCGCATGATCCCGCCCGCGAGCATCGACGACTACTACGACAACAAATACCTCCTTTCCTACTCGCGCCTCGCCGACCGCTATGCACTCTGCGGCGACCCTGCGGACGCAGAAAAAATGCAGGAACTTGAAGCGAAAATCCATCCTACAAGCCTCGCGCGGTACCTCGCACTCTTCGAGCAAAATGAACGGCTTACACGCGCACTCATCGAACTCGTCAAAGAAGGTACGCTCGATCGTCTCCTCATCGGGCAGGACGACGGCGAAACGTACAGCATCCCGAACATCGAAAAGCGCCGCCTGCAGCAGCTCCTCATCGACGAACAACTCCCTGCGGAAAAAGCCGCCATCGTCCACGGCGCCGACGAACTCGCACTGACGCTTCTCGCCGCCATCTCCGGCGAAAGAACAGACCGCCGCCCGCAAATCTACCTCGACTGGAACGACGAGGGAACGCCCGACGAAGTTCTGCCCTTCATGGCGATCTCCATGCGTGAAACGGCGATGGAAAAGATCACGCTCTTCGGCGGCGTATGTACGGCATCCGCCGACAGCGCCGACTTCGTGCTGTTCATCAGCGCAGGGAGTGAGAAAAACCTCGGCGCACGTCGAAAAAGCGTCAAGCGCATCGAAACCTATCTCGCGGCAGGCACACCCGTCGCGCTCGTCGATCTCAGCCGTCACTTCGCCGCCGAAGAAACGCTGCTGCCGCTCCTCATCGAACGCGGCGCTCCCATCGAAGGACTTCGCGCCTACGCCGGCTGGAACACGGCAAGCAACTCCGTCGGTACGGCGCTCTCTCAGGCAGCGCTCTTCGCCGCCGCTCGCGAAAAAGCTGCGACAAGAGAAGAAGTCCTCGCACTCCACGCCGCGAACCTCAAGCTGCTCAACAACCGTTTCCTAGAGGACTACTTCTATCTCAAAGATGTCATCACCCTCGTCAATACGGGACTGAAAAAGAACGGCACGAAAAATGTTTACGACCTCGACTTAGAGCGCGACTACCTCGCGGCGACAGAGATGCTAAGAAAGGCTATGGACGAGCGCCTGCAAACCTTCAAAAGCACAAAAGCCTGCCGCCGCCCCTTCCGCGTCCATCTGCCCGACGGCGAAAGTGCGCTGCTCTTTGTCTATGACATCCAAGCTGACATGAGCTTCCCTTGGCCGCGCACCTTCGAGATTTATCTCGAAACGACACCCTATATCCGTGTGCTTCCTTAAGCGCGGCATCATAAAAAGAGGTTGTCACACGAGTCGCATAAGACTTATGTGCAGCCTCTTTTTTGCCATGAAGCCCCGAGAGGTCAAGCCGAAGGTGCAGGCCGATCGACTAGGCTTCTGTAAAGGCGACGCACAATGTCCACAAAGTGGACGTTTGTGGGTATAGTTTACCGTCATAGAAAGGAAGAACGCTTACAACAAGCTGT
>NZ_JBQNBV010000189.1:0-3187 GCF_052169755.1 Selenomonas sp.
AAACAGACTTCTCCTTCTCGGATTCGACGGAGTGGAAACCCGAGGGCAAATACCCCGCAGGCGTGCAGATCATGAAGTATCTCGAACTGCCCTATGAGATCGTCAACGACCGCGATACCTACGTCGCAGCCTTTGCCGCGCGTCCCGATGAAAAGACGGATCTATGGACGGTCTGGCGACAAGAAACGGGCAAGCCCTTTGTCAGTACCAGCAGCATGAGCAAGTGGACGCCGACGGGACGGCTCTCCTACGACATCGAGGAATTCAGCGACGTCGAAGACATCTTGGGCTTTGAGATCGTCAACCTCGGCGGCGTAGAGGAGCTTGAGAGCAGCACCGTTGACATCGCAGCCGCACGCAAAGGGAATCGCCTGCTCATCGTGGACGATGAAATCATGGCGTACAGCACGCTCATCGAACTGGCGAACGGGCATTGGTACGTCAAGGGCGTCCTGCGCGGCGTCTTCGATACCGTGCCGAAAAAGCATACCGCGCAGGCGCACGTCTTTTTCATTCGCAGCGGCAACTATGCGCAGGTCACGACGGGTGGCCCCGTCTGCGCGGCGGGAGAGACGGTCACGGAAGAATACAATATCACAACGGCGACCGTCAAGCACAAAGAAGACTTCGATCATACGAAGGTGCAGTCTCTCACGACAAGGCGGCGCTCTCTGCTGCCTGTCGTACCCGGCAGATTTCGCATCGGCGCTCACATGGTCGAAGAAAAAGGAAAGGTCAAAGACCTTGCCGGCGACGTCCGCCTCTCGTTTGCGCCGCGAAACAATCGCCAGAGCTTCGGCGCCGTATCGCAGGACGACGTGCTCGAATACTGGACGAAGCAGCCGATCAAATCTGAGGAAGGAACCGACTACCTCGTGCGGCTTACGGTCGGCGATGAAGTCAGAGAATACACCTTCCCCCAATCGCCGATTACACTGGGCTGGGAGCAGCACTGTCTTGACTTTCGGAATCTCTCCGACATGGTGCGCTTAGAGCTTTTCGCAAGGCGTGACGGTCTGCTCTCCTATCAAGCACACGAGCGCACATTCCGTCGAACGATCCCCGTACTCGTCGATGTCGTCGCATCCGAAGACGAAGCGCGTGAACGGCTGCAAGCGTGGGGCATCGTCGATCGCATCGTCATGCCCGACGGCAAGATGGCGACAGCGAAACAGGTCATATATAAAGACTTGCCGCTCTTTGCACTCGGCGAAGAAGCGCCGCCGACAGACGATGGCGCGATCTTCGGACACGACGGCAAAAGCTATCGGCTTACGGGCGAGATTCTCTGCGTGAGCGGCAAAGCGAAACTTACCGCCTATACGATGAAAAAAGGCTACACCTTCAATTCGTACTATGTGCCGGCAGCAGCAGGCGGCGAGGTGCAAAGCTACGCATGGGACGGTGAAACGATCCAAGAGAGGAGAGGGATGCCATGACGACAGCAAAACTTGAAATCCCGCTGATCGACGGCGCCAAGCCGCTTCTGACACGGCAGTTCAACGATGCACTCCAAGCGATAGACAAAAACGCCCTGCCAAGAAAACACGCGAAAAGTCGGGCGCATTTCGAACTGTGGCAGGCGGGGAAAGCGTACAAGAAGAAAGACGTCGTGCGAACCTCGACATGCCCGAGTTGGGGCTTTTGGATCTGCGAGAAAGCAGGCACGTCCGCAAGCATCGAGCCGGTCGGCTACGGCGAAGGAGACACCTTTGCGGACGGTACAGCCTCTTGGGTCTTGAAACGCTTCGGCACAGGAGAAGGCGGCAGCGGCAGCAGCACGGAACACGCCGTCGTTTTCAGGGGCAGCGACATCAACGTAGTCTATCCGTATCAAGGCGTGATTCAATCCGTCGCCGTGCTTATGGCAGAGCCTGTCGCCGCTGAAATCGTCCTGCCGCTCGTGAAGATGGACGCCGCATCGTTTGCCGCAGGTGCGGGAGTCTGGGAGCCGATCGGCGGCAGAATCGTCCTGCCGTCAATGACGCGGTACAAGACGTTTACGACCTTGGTGCAGAACATTGCCGTCCAAGAAGGCGACGTGCTGCGCATGGGGCTGATGGAAAATGACGACGGACTGTCTGTAACGATCAAGATGAAGTAGGAGGCATAAACATCATGGCGCAAGAGTACATTTTTTCTAAGGGAACGTGCAAAAAGAAAGAAATCTATTCGCTCATTATCGACAAGCTGAAAGAAAAAGGCTGGAAAGACATCTCGTCAAAGCCGGAAACGGATTATGTCGTGCTTCATTCCAAAGGCGTGACGGGAGATCGCGACTTGATCTTGAATCTTCGCGACAGAGCCGACAGTAACCCAAGCGAAGCATATTCTGTGGTGACAACCGATTACAGCACGATGTCGTATCGTCTGCAATCATGGTATATGCCCGGCGGAAGCGGTGAATCCGGAACATTTGCAAAGCCTGCAAGGGTATGGCGTCCGTGGCATATTTACGGAACCGGACAGGCGTTCAGCAAAGAAACGACGCTTGATTACTATGTATATGTGGATGCGGGGAAAATTATCCTAGCGCTGGAATATCCGCAGTCAAACTCCATAGCGGATCCCGTCGTTTTCTATTTGGGCGAGCCGGATACACGTTTTTTGACAGAATCTCAGTCAAGAGGCGTCCTGTTCGCTGCATCCAATACCAATCAAGGGGTTTGTATCACCGATTGCCCCGATGATTTGGGGATAAAAGATGATGTGTATTTCTTGCCGACATACGCTTTACTAGCTACGGTTGATCCCAATATTGCGAAAAAATATATGGTATCTCCCATATATTATGGTTCGGACGAAGAAGGTTTCAGAGGGAAGTTGGACGGGGTTAAGACGGTCAAATATATCGGTTCAGCTCCAACAAATCTGCTGCAGGGCGATACGCTTGTCACAGAACACGCAAAGTATCATTGTGTATTGCCATACAAATTGTTTAATGTGCCCTTCCCCGGCGGCGCTGTGCTGCTGAGAATCGAGTGATCGCATGAAATACTTGGCAGCAGAAATCGAGCCGCTAGAGACGGGACAGCATGCCGCAAGGGATGCCCCAGCGGTGGAGATCGAGCCGCTAGAGACGGGACAGCGTGCCGCAAGAGATGCCCCGGGGGTGGAGATCGAGGAAGATTTTTTGGTTTGGAAGCTGAAAAAGCGCAAACGAAATAAACAGGCGTTTATCCTGTGA
>NZ_JBQNBV010000190.1:0-3144 GCF_052169755.1 Selenomonas sp.
CATGGTTTACCATGGGGCTGCTGCCCGAAGGCTTGAACGAAGAGCAGGAAGAGCGCTATATGGCTCTTGCGGATGTCTGGGGCAAGTTGGTAAAAGAAGCAGAGTTTTTTATTGACGTGGATACTTTTTCCGAAGATGTTATGGAGGGGCACTTTACCGACCCCGTCCTCTCCCGCATATTTAACTTCTCTGCCACATGGCGTGATGCCTGCAGCGGGGAGAAGCCTTATATAGGCTCTGCGGATGCCTTGAAAAAATATCTTCTGCGCTGTGACGAGGTGCGTGCCAATATCCAGCCGTATGATGAGCGGCTGCTCTCGGATGTGAATCGCGGGCATTGGGAGCTGTTCGAGTCGCCCGATGATGGCGACGAATATGCCGAGGTACAGTTCCCGGCGGATGAGATGGTTTATGCGCGTCCGCCGCAGCTCGATGTGCGCATGAACGGCACTTGCGCCATCGACTTCGGCACGAAAAGCACGGTCGTCGTCTGCCGCGACGGTGAGGAGCGTATGCTGCGCATCGGCAAGGGCGACTATGCGAAAGCCCCGACGATGCGCGACTTCGAGAATCCGACGGTCGTCGAGCTGCGCGACATCGAGGGCTTCCTCGCCGCCTATCGCGGACGCGCGGGCAGGCCGTTTACAGAGTGGAACCAAGTGACCGTATCGCATCAAGCGGCGGATGCGATCTTCCGCGATCAGGAAACATGCGCCAGCGTCGTTTACAATTCGGTGTTCAGCGAGCTCAAGCAGTGGGCGCGCGAGGAAGATCGCTGGCCGATTCTCATAGATCGTGAGGGCAATATGCGTGAGATCAAGCCGTATGCCGAGACGTGCGCCTTGGACGACGGCGAGGGTGGCGGCGACTTCGATCCCATCGAGCTTTACGCCTACTATCTGGGTCTTTACATCAACAATATGCATCATCAAATCTATTTGGATTATATTTTATCTTTCCCCGTGAACTATAAGAAGGCGGTGCGTGAGCGCATTCGTGCGAGTTTCGAGCGCGGGCTGAAGAAGTCGCTGCCGCCCGCGCTTTTGAAAGATGCGTCGATGATGCGCCGCTTCCGTGTCTATCTCGGCGCGAGCGAGCCTGCCGCCTATGCCATCAGCGCGTTGGAGGGCTTCGGTCTGGAGCCGAAGTCGGTGGGGGAGAAGGTCGCTTACGGCGTATTTGACTTCGGCGGCGGCACGACGGATTTTGACTTCGGCATCGAGTATGTGCCGGAAAACGGCAGGCGCAATTTCATCATCGAGCAGTTCGGCTTCAACGGTGATGAGCTGCTCGGCGGAGAAAATATTTTGGAGCTTCTCGCCTATGAAGTCTATAAGAAGAATTTGCCCGCGATGCGTGAGAGGAAGATTCCTTTCGCGCTGCCTGCAGGCTGCGACACCTTCGCCGGAGCGGAGATGTTGGTGCAAAGGACGGGAGATGCGTCGGCGCACATGAATCGGCGCATCTTGGCGGAGATGCTGCGCCCGCTTTGGGAAAGCGACGCTGAGGGCATAGCGAAGCTCACGGGGGATGCTCTGAATGTCACGCTCTTTTCCAGCGTCACGAACGCAGAGAGCGGCAGTTCCAAGGTCGGGGTCGATCTCCACGTCGATGTTGAGATGCTGCAGCAGGTCATCGAAAGACGCATCAGACAGGGCGTCGAGAACTTCTTCCAGTCGCTGCTGCACGCGTTCAAGGGGAAGTCGCTCTGCCTGCCGATCCATATTTTCCTCGCGGGCAATTCGTGCCGCTCACCCGTGGTCAAGACGCTGTTCGAGCAGTATATCGACAAAGAAGAAAAGAAGATCGCCGAGATGATGCTGAAAAACGGGCAGATGAAAGATACCAAGGGGGCGTTTTGCCTGCATGAGCCATTGGGCTTGAAGGAAGAAGCGAAAGAAGGAGAAGGAAAAGCAAAAGCAAAAGCGGCGTCCTTGAGCATGGACTTTGACCGCAAGCGCACGGGCAAGACGGGCGTCGCCTTCGGACTCTTGCGCTGCCGCAAGGGCGGCAAGGATGTGAAGATCATCAACGGCAACGTCGATGATACGGGCGAGGTGCGCTTCCCGTATTATTTGGGAAATGCGGGCAACTTGGGGAAATATTTCACCGTATGCATCGGCAAGGGGGTGGACTATGGCGAATGGGCATATTTCACGTTTGCCGATGAGCCGGAGTTCGAGCTGTACTACACGTCGGAGCCGCGTGCACTGCAGGACGATATGCCGATCGGACAGGTGCAGATGGTGCACTGTCTGATCGACGAGGCGGATGTCTGCGACGAGGACGATGTGGGCATTTACATCCGCAAGACTGCGCCGAATATGATCGAATATGCTGTGGGACGCAAGGAAGAATTCCAAACGGAGTTTGCCGGCAAGATTTATTCACAAACTTTGTAGGGAGCGTGTGACGATGGAAGATATTGCCGTACAGATGGATGAGCGGTTGGCACATGCGCGTGGGGTATTGGACGCTCTCGGCTCACGCGGGATGCGCAGCCTGCTGAAGATGGAGAAGAAGCTCTCTTGGGGCGGAGAGAATCAGACGCTTGAGCGTACCGAGTTCTATCTCTTTCGCGTCAACGAGGTGACGTTCGAGGAGAAAGCGCCGCGCAGGGAGGCGATGGAGAACATCCTCGGCACGCTTCGCGGCATGGACGGCATCAGCTTTCTCTATATCCTTCTCGGCGACAGCGCGGGCGTGAAGTTTTACTTCGGCGTGGCGCGTGACAAGTCGTATCCCGAGGAGAAGCTGCCATTCAGCGTCAAGGATCTGGGGCGTGATATTCTTGCGCCGAGCATGAAGGGCAACTTTCGCGGCTCGAAAATCGAGCCGATCGAGCCGGCAGAGCAGGAGAGCATCTTGAAGCGTCTGAAAGATGCTCCTTCCGTCGGCATGTTGGAAGGTGTGCCGGGGGTCGATGAGGAGAATGAGGATTTTCAAGGCACAGATCGCCTGATCGATGTCATGCTTGGCGATGAATTTGGCTTCGTCGTCGTCGCTGCGCCGCATACGGATGACGAGGTGGATTTTCTCGAAAAGCAGCTCTATGCGCTCAGTGACGCGCTTTCTCCTTTGGCGCAATACAGCATCGAGCGCACGAAGAATCAGAGCACGAGCCAAAGCGAGAGTACGAATCTC
>NZ_JBQNBV010000191.1:0-3124 GCF_052169755.1 Selenomonas sp.
GGGGCGACGAAGAGGAAGGAGAACTCGATCGGCTCCGTGATGCCCGTGAGCATCGAGGTCAAAGCCGCAGAGAGAAGGAGTCCACCCGCCACTTTTTTCTTTTCGGGACGTGCACAGCGGTACATGGCGAGCGCCGCGCCCGGCAGACCGAAGATCATGAAGATAAATTCGCCCGAGAAGTAGCGTGTGGCATCCGAGCTGAAGTGTGTGATGTCGGGCGAGGCGAGCTGAGCGAAGAAGATGTTTTGACCGCCCTGGATGAGCTGGCCGTTGATCATCATGGAGCCGCCAAGCCCCGTCTGCCAAAACGGCAGGTAGAAGACGTGGTGCAGACCGAAGGGGATCAAGGCGCGTTTGATGATACCGAAGATCAGCGTGCCGATGTAGCCCGTGCCCGTCACAAGACCGCCGAGCGCGAAGATGCCTTGCTGCGCGAGCGGCCAAACGAAGTACATGGCGATGCCGACGAAGAGGAAGACGATGGTCGAGATGATGGGGACGAAGCGCGAGCCGCCGAAGAACGACAGTGCGTTGGGCAGTATGATCTTGTGGTATTTGTTGTGCAGCCACGCGACGCCAAGACCGACGATGATGCCGCCGAAAACGCCCATTTGAAACGACAGGATGCCACAGCTCGGTGCGATCGTTCCTTCGAGTACGGAGGGGGCGATCGAGCCGTCCGCGAGAATCTCTCCGCCGAGCTTCAGCATGGCGTTGCATGCTGTGTGCATGACGAAGAAGGCGATCATGGCGGAGAGCGCCGCGACCTCCTTCTCTGCTTTCGCCATGCCGATGGCGACGCCGACGGCGAAGATGATCGGCAGGTTGCTGAAGATCGTGCTGCCTGCACTCGCCATGATGGTCAAAAGCGCATGGAGCGCCGTTCCTTCGCCGAGCAGGGCGACGAGACCGTACGTCTCGATGGTCGTGGGATTGGTGAACGACGCGCCAAGTCCCAAGAGGATGCCGGCGATCGGCAGTACGGCGACGGGCAGCATGAAGCTGCGGCCGACGCGCTGGAGAACGCTGAAGATTTCGTCTTTCATGACAGAGAAAACCTCCCTTTCGTGCAGAAAAAACATTACATTTTCATTATACCGTAGAAAAGAGAATCTTGTAAAGGTATCGCGGGGAGGAGAAACGTTTCTTCGGCAGGGTGGAAAAATTGCAGAGTTTTGCAGGAACATCGCATCAAAAGAGAGAACTTCATCGTTGAGCAATGTAAGAGAGATGGAGGGAGAAGCATGAAATATTGCAGCAATTGCGGGACGGCTCTGCCCGAGGGAACGGACGTCTGCCAAAACTGCGGACAAGGTGTGAATTTGGTGAAGCCGATGGGCGGAGCGGCAGGACATGTGCCGGCACAGGGCGGGCAAGGACTGTCGGCGCAGGGCGGCGCGGCTTGGCGACAAGGCTCGCAGCCGCCGCTCGGCACGCCGATGCCGCCTCGGTCGAGCGGCGGCTCGTCGGGCAAGACGGGGCTTTTGATCGGCTGCGGCATCTTGCTCGTCCTCGGGGTTTTCGTGCTCGTCCTCGGTGGGCTCGGCATCTACTTCTACAACGCGAGTGATGACGACAAGAGTGCGGCACCGAAAACGATGCAGACGCAGCCGTCCGCCAAGGAGACGCCAAAGGTGCAGGACAGCGCCGCATGGAACGATCTCGTGCGCGAAAAGGATGAGATCGACATCGCCATCGGTGAGGTGGCCAGCCGTGCGAACCAGCATCTGAGCCGATATCCGAACTTTCGCAATGCCGCCGGCTTGATGAATGATGCGAGATACGCCATGGAGCGTGCGCAAAGAGCCGAGAGCCGCGCGAGTGCGCTCGATGTCGATCCTGCACGGCGCAATGCGCTGCGTGCGCTCTTTGCCATCGAGGTGAAGCGTGCGCAGGGGCTGTATAAAGGCATGGTGGACAGCTCGAATGGCGGCGATTACAGCTACGGCTTCAGCGACGGCACGACGGCATCGTATGCTTTCGATGAAGCGAATGCACAGTTCAACAGTCTTTACAAATGAATGGCACGAATCGAAACATCATCATCGCCCTGTCTTTGCTGATTGTGGGCATCGTCGTTCTCCTTCTGTTTGCCGGCGGTTTGTGGCTGCTGCTGCACGAGCGGCATGAAGAGTCGCCTGCCGATCGCCCGCGTACGGATGAGCCTCTCCTGTCTGCCCCGAAGGTGCCGGAGCACGTGAGGCAAGATCGCCGTGCGCTGGTCGAGGAGGTGCGTCGGCTCACGGCGCAGGGCGGCGCGAAGTTCTCGGTCTACCTCGCCTATCCTGAGGATGGGACGACGCCGCTGATCGCCGACGAAGAGGAGAGGTGTGCAGCGAGTATGATCAAGGTGTTTATCCTTGCCTGTGCCATGGAAAAAGTCAAAGCCGGCGAGCTGCATCTCGATGATTGGCTGCGAATCGAGGCGGACGACAAGGTGGGCGGCGCAGGTGTGATCGCAGGCTATCGTGACGGCACGGCGCTCTCCGTCGAGACGCTGTTGCGTCTGATGATCGCTGAGAGCGACAATACGGCGACAAACATGATGATCGACCGCTTGGGCATGGCGGAAATCAACCGCTGGATGAAGGCGCACGGCTGCCGTGCGTCTCGTCTGCAGCGCAAGATGATGGATACGAAAGCCGTGCGCGAAGGCCGTGAGAACTACACCTCGGCACGCGACCTCGGCGAGTTTTTCGCCTGTCTTTACCGTTCGGAATGTGTCGGCGAGCCGTATGACGGCAAGATGCGCGACATGCTTTTGGCGCAGACCGATACGGAATGTTTCCCGCATGCGCTGCCCAAAGCGCGGATCGCGCACAAGACGGGCGAGCTCGACGGCCTGTACAGCGACGGCGGCATTTTTTACGGCGAGAATGACAACGACATGATCCTCGTCATCTTGGCGGATGATCTGGAATCGCGCGGCCATGCCATCGAACGGATGCGCGAGATCGCAAGGCGCGCGGCGGGAGAGTGAAGGCAGCCGCCTGCTTACCGCGTGCGCTCGGAGAGCGTGAAGATCAAAAGCGCCGTCCAGATGCAGGCGCAGGCGGAGAGCTGCGCTGCGCCGAAAGGCTCGTGGAAGAAGAATATGCCGAGGAGGAGCGCGATCGTCGGACTG
>NZ_JBQNBV010000192.1:0-3084 GCF_052169755.1 Selenomonas sp.
GGAAGGGGCGGCTCGGCTTACTCGATTTCAGCTTCGCTTCTCGGGGAGGATTTTCACTGCAAGGCAGGCTGCCGCTTTTCAGCGCAGGAGCGGCTCTCTGTGAACGTGCTTATCGCAGTTACTCTTTCCCGTCATCGAATTTTTACGGTGTATGAACTTTTATCGTGATGTGTTACATTGTAACCTCGATGAAGCATAATATACTCCTTGTCCGAAACATTGTCAAGAGCATGAAGGAAAAATTATTTTTCCTCTGAGACTTTTCCGATGTCGTATACTTCTGCTATACTAAGCCATATAGGAAAAAAGGTGTGATGTCTCGCGGCACTGCGAAGCAATGGGCAAAGGAAAGGGGAATTCTTATGTATTTTCGCGCACAGCAATATTACCGTATCAATCGGCGGCTGAAAAAATCGTACCATGCACTCCTTCGCGCGGGAGCCGCAGAGGAAGCGACGCATGCGATTCGTGAAACCAATGCGCATATTGTCGAATTGTTTGCGCACGGCGGTCTCATCAGCCATGAATGGGCGGCGGCTTTGGGGCATCGTCATGGGGAAATGCCCGCGGATATGATCTAGACGATTTTCCTAAAATTCCAATGAGGTAATTGACATAAAATAGGGGATATGATAAAATATCTAATTTCTTCCCTTTGCCGAGGATTTGTGCTATAATATGAAAAGCAGTTTTTGATTTCCACAGAGGTTTTCTGTGGAGAAAGGCAGGGGGTGAAGCATTGCTTCAGGTTGGTGATACGGTTGTTTACCCGATGCACGGGGCGGGCGTGATTTCCGGTATAGAGGATTGCGAAGTGCTGGGTGAAGGTAAGTCCTATTATGTGCTAAAGATGCCGTTGGGCAACATGAAGGTTATGATACCGACGGATAATGTAGATAATATGGGGCTTAGAGATGTGATTCCCGAAACGCAGGTCGAAGAGGTCAAGGGTGTATTACAGATGGCGCCGGAACGCGCAACGGGCAGTTGGAATAAACGATTCCATGCAAATCTTGAGCGCATGAAGAGCGGCGATATTTGCGATGTGGCGGCTGTAGCGAGGAATCTTGTCCTGCAGGATCGTCTGCGCAAGATCTCAAGCGGTGAGCGGCGTCTTTTGGATCTTGCGCGGCAGATCATCGTCAGCGAGCTTGTTTACGCTTGCAGCAAATCGCCTGAGGAAGTCAAGTCATGGATGGATGGCATCCTTGCAGAAAATGATTTTGCCTGATGCGGACGCCGATCAAGTGAGTGATGCAAGAGGGATTTTTTTTGACAAAGCTGTATAGATTTAGTATGATAAATCTGTTTAGCTTTGTCATTTCCTTTATCTGGGATGGGAGGGATGTTTATTGCTCGAAAAAGTATTGCGCTTTTTCACCACGCTGATTTTCGTCATTCTCGGTGGTGCGCTCATGCAGCTTGCAAGCCCGCTTTTGACCCTGTTCATCAGCACGGAAATTCTCAAGATGGATCTTGGACTCTTTCGATTGACGCTTGCTTCGCTCGTCTGCATTCTTGTCGGCGCTGCTTTGGGCGGGGTTCTCGGCTTCATAACGACGCCTCTTTTTACGGCTACGCTCAAGCGCTTCACCTATTGGGTGGAGACACAGCTGAACAAGATGCCGACGCATGATGTCATCGCAGGCGCAACGGGACTTGCCATCGGACTTATCATCGCGAATTTATTGGGGGCGGCATTTTCTAAGATTCCGCTTGTCGGCGCATATTTTCCAGTCGTTTTCAGCATCGTGTTCGGCTATCTCGGCATTCATATCACGATCAAGAAGCGCAAGGAGGTTGGGGAGCTTTTCGGTACGATTCCAAATCTGATCAGCAAGAGCCGCGAGGCGAAGGCGCAGGCGAAAGCCAAGGAAGCGCTGGGGCAAATCGGCAAGGAACAGAAATCGCCCAAGCTCTACAAGCTGCTCGATACGAGCGTCATCATTGACGGTCGCATCGCCGATATATGCGAAACGGGCTTCATCGACGGCGCGTTGCTCATCCCCGAGTTCGTCTTGGAAGAGCTGCAGCACATCGCTGACTCGTCGGACGCTTTGAAGCGTGTGCGCGGCAGGCGCGGGCTTGACGTCCTGCAGCGCATCCGTACGGAGTCGAAGATGGAAGTCGAGATCACGAATCAGGATTTCGACGATATCGCCGAGGTTGATTCGAAGCTCGTTCGCTTGGCGCAGGTCGTGGGCGGCAAACTTATCACGAACGATTTCAACTTGAATAAGGTCGCGGAATTGCGCGGTGTAACGGTGCTCAACATCAACGAGCTTTCCAATGCCGTCAAGCCCGTGGTCATTCCGGGCGAGGCGATGCGCGTTTCCGTTGTCAAGGAGGGCAAGGAGCCGGGGCAGGGCATCGCTTATCTCGATGACGGAACGATGATTGTCATTGAGAACGGACGCCGCCATATCAACAGCACGATTGATGTGGAGGTCACTTCGGCGCTGCAGACGGCAGCCGGACGTATGATTTTTGCAAAGCCCCGACATTGGTGAAATGAGAGTGCCGCCGATAGGTCAAGAGACTTATCGGCGGCGTGTTTATAAGGCAGTATATGCAAGGAGGCTTTATGGTTTCCGTGATTTTTCCGGCAGCAGGCGCAGGCAGACGCATGGGGGCGAGACAAAACAAGGTGCTCTTGGAGATTTCCGGCGTGCCGATCTTGCTTCGCAGCCTACAGGCATTTTCTGCCGTACCCGAGGTTGGACAACTGGTCGTTGTTGCTGCAAAGGATGAGGCTGCTTTTGTGGAGCGCCTTCTCGCCGGAACGAAGGCGCTCAAGCCTTGGTGCATCGCTGTGGGCGGCTCTGAGCGGCAGTATTCCATCGCGAACGGCATCGAGCATCTTTTTGCTGCCTGTGAGATCGTACTTGTGCATGATGCGGCGCGTCCCTTGGTAAGCCGAGAGACGATTGAGGCGGTCATCTCTGCGGCGCGTGAGAAGGGCGCTGCCATCGCCGCCGTGCGTGCAAAGAACACGATCAAGGTCGTCGGCGAGGATGGGCGCGTCGAAGCGACGCCGTCACGCACGAGGCTTTGGGAGGTGCAGACGCCGCAGGGGTTTCGCCG
>NZ_JBQNBV010000193.1:0-3073 GCF_052169755.1 Selenomonas sp.
GTCGCGAATCCTGCGCCACACGCTGCCGTATCGCTCATGCTGCCGATAGCCGCGAGTGAATCGTTCGTAGTGCCGCTGCATCGGCTTCTCATGCTTCTCGCAGTAGCCGCTCTTCTTGTCTGTCAGATTCGGGCAGCCTGTCATACGGCAGGGGCGTTTCGGTTTCCTCGGCATCGCTTCACCTCCAGTGAAAAAGCCACCGACAGGATTTCTCCCTCGATGGCTTTTCCCTATTCTTGCTGATTCTATCATATTGTGAATGTCAATGAAAAAGTGAGCCAGTTGATCACGAAATTTTGAGCCACTTTTGATCATGAAAAAGTGAGCCATGTGATCGTGAATCATTGAGCCATCCGAGAACGATTCTGATGGTTCTGCCCGCTCGACAAACGGTAAGATTCACCATTCATGTTGAGTACATGTGAACGGTAGGTCAGCCGGTCTACCAATGCCGCCACAAGCGTATCGCTTGCAAACATCTCCGTCCATTTGGAAAATACAAGATTCGTCGTGATGATCGTGCTCGCTCTTTCCGAGCGTTCGGAGATCACCTTGAAGAGCAGTTCGGATTCTTCTTGGTTGAACCGCGCATAGCTGAGCTCGTCTATAAGCAGCAGATCGTTCGCCGCAATGCCTTTTTCCAAGCGGCGCAGCTGGTCGCCGTCACGAGCCTCTTTCAACTCGCTTGCCAACGTCGCTGCATTGGCGAACTGCACCTTGTAGCCGAGCAGGCAGGCCTTTATGCCGAGCGCCGTCATCAGGTGCGTCTTGCCGGTGCCGGGATTGCCCATCAGCACGAGGTTCTCGTGCCGGTCAATGTAGGTGCAGCCGGCCAGCTGCTTGACGAATTCCGGTTGGATGTGCTGCAGCCGCGCGAGATCGAATTCTTCCAGCGTCTTGTGCAGGGGAAAGTGTGCCCTCTTCAATCGGCGTTGCCGTGTCTTTTCCTGTCTGGCATCGTATTCCCTCTCTGCTCCCGCCTTCAAGGCCGCTTCCTGCCCCGCATATTGTACGGGTACGGAATACGCATTGCCTTGGAAGCGGACGGTTGCCTGCAAGGATATGCGGCAGACCTCGGTGCGACGGACATCGTAGGGACGCCCCGGCAGCGGCAGGAGCGCTTGGCGCTCTTCTTGCAGGAGATGCGCCACCGGATGCGGCTTGCCGGCCACTTGGTGAGCGGCGATATAGCTTTCGCAGCCGTCGCGGAGCCGTTGGTTCAGCTCAGCCAGGGAGGCGACACGGGGGACGGGAACCAATAGATTTCTTCTTGTCCAACCGACGAGGTTTTCCACGAGTCCCTTTTCGTTGCCGCTGGCTGCATTGCAGAAATCTGTTTGGAAACAGTAGTGCGCCGCGAGCGCTGCATAGCTTTCCTGTGGTATGGCGTTCTTGCCGGCACCTTCCTTGACGGTGACACGCGCATTGTCGAAGAGTACGCGGCGCACTACGCCGCCGAAAAAGTTCAAGGCCTGTATGAGTCCTTCGAGGAAGGCCTCGGTGTTCTGCCTGCGGAAGCACACGGCGAACGGAGCGCAGCTGTAGGCAAGGCGGGCGCAAAACATCTGCACTTTCGTGCGTTCGCCTGCCAAGTAGATGACGGCTTCGCCCCAGTCGATCTGCATGGCGTCTCCCGGGGCGAATGCAAGGGGAACGAACGCTTCTTGAGGATGTCCGCGCAATTTGGCGACAATGCGCCGCACAGTGCTTTGGGCGCCGGTGAAGTTTTTCTCTTTCACGAGGCGTTCTATAGATGCGCTTGGCTGTATGGTGTTGCTTTCGGTTCGGTTCCAAGCGATCCTCGTGCAGGCATTGCTCGATGAACCGAAGGATGTCCGGCGTCATGACGCTCGCCGCACGACAGTAGCTCGCTCGGAGTCCCGGATAGGTGTTGCCTTCGCAATACTTGGCCACCGTATTGCGGGAAATGCCGAGCTTCCGGGCGATCTGCCGTTGGCTCAAGCCATCGACCAAATACATGCGTCGAATGTGTTCATAGTCTTGCATCGTGATTACCACCTTGCTTGCCTCCCCTTCGTGCGATAGATTGCTATCTCAATTATAGGGGAGATCGAGGTCGAAGTGGCTCACTTTTTCGTGATCATTATGGTCTTAAGTTGAAGATTTTTATCCCTTGAGACGTACGATTTTCAAGACGCCACTACCGATTTGGGTGTGGGAAGTTTGAGTATTATAGAATAAAAGCGATCTGTCATACAATGGATTTTCGCCCTAAAACGCGCTCTTTTCGTTCGATACACGGCGGTTTCCATATGTTGCGTGTATATCAGTACAGCCTTGCTTTCAAATTCTATGCAAATTTTCATTAAAAGCAGGATAACATCTCATCCATGGAGAAAAATAACAAAATAAGAAAGACCATTCCGATAAAGGAGATTATATAGGGAGGTATTATGATGCGCACCAGGAAATTGTTAAAGACCATGGCAAGGCTGCTCAGTTTCATGGCCGTCATGTCCGTCGGTGTCACGGCACAGGCGAAGGATGTCACCACGAAGGAAATCCCCTTTACCGCATTGGAGGGGGTACGCGTCGGCAATGCCCAAAGCGACGAGGGAAAGACCGGCGTAACGGTTCTCTTTTTCCCCGACGGCGCCAAGACGGGGGTAGATATCAGCGGCGGCGGACCTGCCTCACGGGAAACGCCCGTCCTCGACCCTACGAAAGAAGACATCGCGATCCATGCCATCGTATTGTCCGGCGGCAGCGCCTACGGATTGGCGGCAGCCGACGGCGTGATGAAGTGTCTGGAGGATCACAGCATCGGCTATGATACAGGTTTTTCCCTGGTTCCCTTGGTGGTGCAAAGCGCGATTTATGATCTTTCCTATGGCAGTGCGGCGATCCGACCCGACAGTGCCATGGGCTATGCAGCCTGTCAAAAGGCATTGACCGAAAATCAGCCCCTGAGCGGCTCTGTCGGCGCCGGTACCGGTGCCACCGTCGGCAAGCTCTGCGGCATGATGCAGTCGCAAAAGGGCGGCATCGGCTACCATGCGGTGCAGGTCGGCGATCTCAAGCTGGGCGCCGTCGTCGTGGTAAACGCCCTCGG
>NZ_JBQNBV010000194.1:0-3052 GCF_052169755.1 Selenomonas sp.
CCCGTTTTTGCGGCTTCGATGTCATCGGCGAAAGATACGGCAGACGTGCAGCGCTATAATTGCTGCGGCAGCAGATGCTATCGCGACAGCGAACAGAACGGTCCCTACTGCGACGAGAACGGCTACTGCACTTACGATCGCAGATAAGTGCAGCTGAGTTATGGCGCTGCTCTTTGCGCCTACATGAAGAACATCCCCCTCGCGACTCTTTTGAGAGAAGCGAGGGGGATGTTTCATTTCCGCATTTGTCCTAGATAGTGTACGACGAACTGCTGTGCTGTGCGGCCGCTGCGCCCCGAGTGTTCAAGTTCCCAACGGTGCGCGAGGATTCGCAGATCTTCGGGAGTGAGCCGGATGTTTTCTTTTTTAAGATAGTGGGAGATGATCGCCAGATATTGCTCTTGGTCGGGGGAAAGAAAGGTGATGATGAGCCCGAAGCGGTCGGAAAGGGAGATCGTTTCGTTCATGCTGTCTTGACGGTAAAGTTCGTCGGCTGCCTGTTCACGGTCGCGCCAGCTTTCTTTGATGAGGTGACGGCGATTGGAAGTCGCGTAGATGAGCACGTTTTTGGGGCGCGCCTCGACGCCGCCTTCGATGGCAGATTTTAAAAATTTATAATCGGTTTCAAACTCTTCGAAGGATAGATCATCGAGGAAGAGAATGAAGTGTTTGGAAGGAAACTTCCGCAGTGCCGCGAGTATGCGAGGCAGCTCGCCGAGCTGTGCTTTCGTAAGCTGTACGAGGCGAAGTCCCTGACGATGGTACTCGTGGACGAGCGCCTTGACGGCAGATGACTTTCCTGTGCCGCGTGCACCGATCAAGAGGACGTTGTTGGCGGGACGATCTTTGAGGAAGGCTTCCGTGTTGTCCGTCAGCTGCTTCTTTTGACGTTCGTAACCGATGATGTCGGTAAGCGGCGGCGCTTCGAAGTGTCGGATGCCTTGAAGTGCGTGCGTCTTTTCGTTCCATGAGAAGGCTTTGCAGCTTGAGATTTCACCGCAGCCGTAGCGTTGATAAAAGGTGAGGAAGGCGTTTGCCGTATCTTGCGCCGAAGCTGCATCTTTCATCTGTTCGTGCAGAAAGGCGAGCATCTCGGTCGTGCGTTTTTTCGTCGGCGTGTAGTTGTCGAGAAGGTCGGTCGGCAGCATGGTGCTCGGCAATTCTTGAAAGATGTCAGAGAGGATCTCCATATCGCGCACGAAAGCGTTGTACAGACTTTTGCCGATATTGCCGTCCGACTGCTCCAACGTGCGGGAGAAGGTGTTTTCCCTCTGAGCGAGCACATGGAGAAAATAAGCGCGGAGGACATTTCCTGCAAGGCCGAGTTCTTCGGATTTTTCTATGAGCCCTGCTATAAATCTGTAGGTGTGAGATGTGGCTTCGGGATTTTCCAGAAAGCGCAGAAAATCCCTGATGAGTGCGTCATCTAGGATGGAACGGCAGACGCAGAGTTCTTGCAGGTGAGGTTTGAGCATGGGAATCCTCTTTTCATTAAAGTCTCAGCTTTTCTTTGAGGCGTGTGATTGCCAGCTTCGTATTTTCGCGCTCTCCGAAGGCTGTGAGTCGGAAATATCCTTCACCGCATGGACCGAATCCTGCGCCTGGTGTACCGACGATGTTTGCTTCTTCAAGAAGTTTGTCGAAGAAGTCCCAGGATGAGAGCTCCTGCGGCACCTTGAGCCAGATGTATGGCGCATTTACGCCGCCGTATGCCGTGATGCCGATGCTTTCCAGACCTTCGCGGATGATGTGCGCGTTTTCGAGGTAGTAGGCGATGGTTGCTGCGGTTTCTTTCTTTCCTTCGGGAGTGAAGATGGCTTCTGCACCGCGCTGGATGATGTAGGATGTGCCGTTGTATTTTGTCGTATGGCGTCGATTCCAAAGTGGGTTGAGGCTCTTCTTCGTGCCGTCGGCGCTTCGTCCCTGCACGCTTTTTGGCAGTACGATGTAGCCGCAGCGCGTGCCCGTGAAGCCTGCGGTCTTGGAAAAGGAGCGGAATTCGATGGCGACGTCCCTAGCGCCTTCGATTTCAAAGATGGAGCGCGGCAGATCGTCCTCTGTGATGAAGGCTTGATAGGCGGCGTCGAAGAGAATGACGGATTCATTTTCGTGCGCATAAGCGACCCATTTTGCAAGGGCTTCACGCGTCATCGCCATGCCTGTCGGATTGTTTGGTGAGCACAGGTAGATGATGTCAACATGCTCCTTCGGCAGTTCGGGCATGAAGTCGTTTTCCGCCGTGCAGGACAGATAAACGACGCCGTCGAAATGACCGTTTTTTTGCAGTTTGCCTGTGCGTCCCGCCATGACGTTTGTATCAAGATAGACCGGATAGACGGGATCGGTGATGGCGATTTTCGCCTTTTCGCTGAAGATTTCCTGGATGTTGCCGCAGTCGCTCTTGGCGCCGTCGGAGATAAACACTTCATCGGGCGCAATGCCAAGGTCGTGGAAATTATTTTCGATGATCTTCTTGATGAGAAAGCCGTAGCCTTGTTCGGGACCATAGCCGCGGAACGTCTTGGCATCCGCCATCTCATCAACTGCTTTGTGCATGGCGGCGATGGAAGCGGGCGGCAGGGGCTGCGTCACGTCGCCGATGCCGAGTGATATGACGTTGGCAGCAGGGTGTTTTTCTTTGTAATCTGCGACGCGGTGCGCGATTTCGCGAAAGAGATAGCTGCCGGTGAGTTTTTGATAATTTTCGTTGATGTAAGCCATGATGATTCCTCCTGAGACGCTTTTTTGTATACAGCAGCGTACATTGTGGTTGCCGCTGTCATTGTAGCATATTTTTCAGAGATTCTCATAGGATTTTTTCGCAAACGAAAACGACCGCTCCGATGGGCGCGGTCGCTGCTGCATTTGCTACTCTTTTTTCAAGGTGTTTTGACAGAAGTCGATGAAGGCTTGCGCCGCCTTAGAGACGTAGCGATCTTTCTTCCAAGCTAGTCCGACATCGACAAAGACGGGTTTATCAAAGGGCAGGGTGACAATGTCCGGCGCTTCTTCAACGATGAAGTCGAGCAAAAAGGCTATGCCGGCGCAGCTG
>NZ_JBQNBV010000195.1:0-2934 GCF_052169755.1 Selenomonas sp.
TGTAGAAGAGTGAATTTTCGCATCCGGCAGACGGGAGGCGACAAGGTGAAAAAATACGATGTCGCTATTGTGGGCGCGGGACCGGCGGGCGTTTTTGCAGCGTACGAGCTGGCAGAAAAGAAGCCCGATCTTTCCATCGTCGTCATAGAGAGCGGCAACGATATATACCATCGCTGCTGTCCGATTTCAGCGGGCAAGGTTAAGAGCTGCATCGGCTGCAAGCCTTGCAGCATCATGCGCGGTTTCGGCGGCGCGGGCGCCTTTTCCGACGGCAAGTACAACTTCACGACGCAGTTCGGCGGCTGGCTTGGCGAGTACATCAGCGCGGCGGAGGTCATGCGTCTCATTGAGTATGTCGATGCGATCAATATGCGCCACGGTGCGCCTGCGAAGGTGTTCAGCACGAAGGGCAGCCGCATCGGCAAGCTTGCCTTGGAGCATGATCTTCATCTTTTGGAAGCGAGCGTGCGCCATCTCGGCACGGAAAACAACTTGAAAATGCTCGAAAAAACTTACGAGTACATGAAAGAGCGCGTTGAGTTCCGTTTCGGTGCGTCCGTCAAGAACATCCTATCCGACGGCGAAGGGGAAAATGCCCTGGCGTTGGAGAGCGGCGACCGAATCGCCGCTGAGTATCTCGTCGTCGCGCCGGGGCGTTCGGGCGCCGAATGGTTCTCCGAGGAATGTCGGCGGCTGCGCGTCGAGCAGAAGAACAATCAAGTTGACGTCGGAGTGCGTGTCGAAGTGCCTGACGAGATCTTCGATCACATTACCTCGGACGTCTATGAAGCGAAGCTTGTCTACCGTACGAAACGCTACGGCGATTCTGTGCGCACTTTTTGTATGAATCCGCACGGGCATGTCGTCATGGAAAATACGGGCGGTATCATGACGGTCAACGGTCACTCGTACAGCGACCCGAAGATGCAGAGCCGCAACACAAATTTCGCCCTCTTGGTGTCGAACCACTTTACGGAGCCGTTCAATGAGCCGCATAAGTATGGCAAGAGCATCGCTTCTTTTTCCAACATGCTCGGCGGCGGCATCATCATGCAGCGTTACGGCGACCTCGTTCAAGGCAGGCGCACGAACGCGCACCGTATGAGCCACAGCTTCATGGAGCCGACGCTCCATGCGACCCCGGGCGATCTCTCGCTGATTTTGCCTAAGCGCCATCTTGACAACATCATGGAGATGGTGCAGGCGCTCAATGCGGTTGCGCCGGGCATGACGAACGACGACACGCTGCTCTATGGCGTCGAAGTTAAGTTCTATAGTTCACGCATCGTGCTTTCCAACGAGCTTGAAACGCGTCTTAAAAATGTCTTTGCCGTCGGCGATGGCGCCGGCGTCACACGCGGTCTTTCGCAGGCGGGTGCAAGCGGCGTTCACGTCGCCCGCGTCATCCTCTCGCGCATGGGCGCAGATAGAGAAAATGCTTAATCTTTTAATGACTTTAGCCGATAGGATAAATGTAGAGGGATATGTTCTCTTATCGGGCGGAAAGAATAGGGTGAGCTTAGTGAATAAAGTTAAAATTATGATTGTCGACGATTCGCGCGTCAGTCAAGCGATGCTTGAGGGCATCCTCACGAAAGCGGGTTTTGATGTCTGTGCCATCGCGAGCAATGCCGCCGAGGCTGTCGAAAAATATAAGGAAACGCGTCCGGCTGCCGTGACGATGGATATGAATCTTCCAGACGCCAACGGCATTGAGACGAGCCGCCGCATCCTCGCGATCGACCCTGACGCCATGATCGTCATGATCAGTGCAATGAAGGATGCGAGCCTCATGACGCAGGGGCGTGAAGCGGGGATTCATGCGTTCCTGCAGAAGCCCGTGAAGCCCAATGAGATCATCGATATACTGATTATTCTTTGCCAGAAGAGGACTGGCGCCATCGCCATGCTGCGCGACTCTTATGTAGAAACTTTCGCACAGGCGTTCCAACGCAGTTTGTTCAGTCTGCTCGGGGTGGAGAGCGAGGTGGAGGTCTCCATCGATGAAAGCCCCTATCTGACGATTCAGGGCATCGCCGTCATCATCGGTCTTACCGGAGCGCCGATGGGACGCGCCGTCGTCCACATGGATGCAGAAACCATGCGCCGCTTCGCGCTGCGTATGCTCGCGATGGAGGAGCATGACGACATTGCGGAGGACGAGATCAACGATTCGGTCGAAGAGTCGGCGAACATCATCGTCGGACGCGGCGTCTCGAAGGTCAATGACATCTTTCGCGATAAGGAAATGCGCTTGACGCCGCCGGGTACGATCAGCGGCGCGAATATCCGTATTGCCAACCCGAAACTCACGTCGTTTGAGGTTGTCGCTAAAACGGACATCGGCGATATTTGCCTGAATCTTGGATTTGCGGAAGGGGAGTAAAAGTATGGATGCAAAATTGGTCAATCCTTTTATTGACGCTTTTACCGCCGTCATGCCGCAGATCGGCTTTCCTGAGCCAAAGCGCGCCAAGGTCACGGTCAAGCAGAAGAACGCCGTAAGTCTCGGTGTTTCCGTCATCGTCGGCTTCACGAAGCAGATTCGCGGCAACGTCGTTTACAACATGACGGAGGATACGGCGAAGTTCATTGCTTCCACAATGATGATGGGTATGCCCGTCGACAATTTCGACGAGATGGCGCAGAGCGCGATTTCTGAATTAAGCAATATGCTGACAGCGAACACGGCGACGCATATCGCGGGATTGGGGCTGGAAGTTGACATCTCTACGCCTTCGCTTTCCATCGGCGAGGACTTCCAGATCAAGATCAGCAGCTCGGGCTACCTTGCCGTTGATATGGACCTCGGGGGACGTGTCGTCGAGCTTGATATATCCGTTGCGACGACATAAGGGCGTTTACTGTGAAAGTCTAAGAAGCCGAGCCAAAGGCGCAGGCTGATGGGGTAACTTTCCTTAAGGCGTGAGGATA
>NZ_JBQNBV010000196.1:0-2848 GCF_052169755.1 Selenomonas sp.
AACGCCCCGTGCTCTACGCGGGCAACGGCATCCGCCTCGCGGGTGCGGCGGATCTTGTCGATGCGCTGGCGCGGCGGCTCTCGATGCCCGTCGTCACCTGCTGGGACAGCATCGACCTCATCGCGGACGAGCATCCGTACTACTGCGGCAGGGGCGGTACGATGGGCGACCGTGCAGGCAATTTCGCCGTGCAGAACAGCGATCTTCTGCTCTCGATCGGCAGCCGCCTGAGCATCTATCAGGTCGGCTACGATGTGCGTCTTTGGGCGCGCGCGGCATACACCGTCGTCAATGACATCGACGCCGCCGAGCTGAAAAAGCCGACGATCCGCGTAGATTTCCCTGTGTGCGCCGATGCGGCGGAATTTATGCGTGCGCTTTTAGCGGCGGCAAACGAGGCGCCGCCGAAGGAAAACCCTGCGTGGCTCGATCAGTGCCGCAGGTGGAAGCGCGATTATCCTGTTGTACAGCCCGCGCAGAAAACGGCACGGGGCAAGGTGAATGTCTATGCGTTCATGGACGCTTTGAGCCGGGCGCTTCCCGCAGGAAGCGTTACCGTCGCGGCGAACGGCTCGGCGAGCGTCGTGGGCAGTCAGTCGTACGTCATCAAGGCGGGCAGCCGCTTCCTCATGAACTGCGGCATCTCGTCGATGGGCTACGGTCTGCCTGCCGCCGTCGGCGCGGCTGTCGCGAGCGGTGAGAGCGTCGTCTGCATCGAGGGCGACGGCAGCATCATGATGAATTTGCAGGAATTGCAGACGGTCGTCACGAACCGTCTGCCCGTCAAGATCTTCGTCATCAATAACAACGGCTACCATCAGATTCGCCAGACACAGCGGAATGTTTTTGGCGGCGCTCTCGTCGGCGTCGGCCCTGAGAGCGGCGATCTCGGATTCCCTTCGTTTGAAAAAATCGCGGCGGCGTTCGATATGCCTTATATCGCGATTTCTTCCAATAAGGAACTATGCGGGAAGATTGGCGAGGCGCTCAGAGAACCGAGCCATGTACTCATAGAAGTGTTCGTGACGGAAGATCAGAAGTTCGAGCCGAAGTCTGCGACGAAGCGTTTGCCCGACGGACGCCTGACAAGTCCGCCGCTGGAAGATCTCGCGCCCTTTTTGCCGCGCGAGGAATTGGCGCGCAATATGTATATTCCGCTCATTGAACCGGAGGAAGTATGAAAGAGAATAAGATCAACTTGCGGCATACAGGCATTTATGTCAAGGATTTGGCGCGTATGGCAGCTTTTTATCGTGAAGTTTTTCAAATGTATACGATTTGCGAAAACATCCAGCAGGCGGATACGCTGCTCGCCGATCTTTTTCGGGCGCAGGATGCGCGTGTTAAGATCACGAAACTCATCACCGAGCAGGGCAAGGTGAACGGCAACGGCGATATGCTTGAATTGCTCGAAGTGCTCGTACCCGAAGAAAAAGCGGAAAAGACGCCGCAGCCGATTGCTGCGGGGCTGCACATCGCCTTCGGCGTGCGCGATATAGAAGCGACGCGCGCGGCTATTCTCGCACGCGGCGGTATCTCAGTGACGCGCGTGCATGATATGGGGCACGGCAATCTGTGCTGCTTCTGCCGCGACCCCGAGGGGAACTGGATCGAGCTGATTGCGCACAACGAGGTGTAGGAAGGGAGAGACGGCATGAAGATCAAGTCGGCGTTCAAGGAATACCGCGTGGATTTTTGCAGAGATTTGTCCTTGCTGCAGGATTTGGCAGCGGCGAAGGATACGTTTTTTGTGCTTGACCGTACGGTTTACGGGATTTATCAAGATCGTCTGCCTGATTTGCCGGAGGAGCGGCTTTTCCTGCTGGACGCCGTCGAGGAGAAAAAGGATATGGCGGCGATGCTCGCGATCTGTGAGCGTATGACGGAGATGAGCGCCAAGCGCAACTCGCATCTCGTATCTTTGGGCGGCGGCATCACGCAGGATGTTACGGGCTTCGTCGCTACCGCGCTCTATCGCGGCATCCGCTGGACGTTCTTCCCGACGACGCTTCTTGCCGCCTGCGACAGCTGCATCGGCGGCAAGTCGTCGCTGAACTATAAGGGATTCAAGAACCTACTCGGCTCCTTCTATCCGCCCGATGAGATTCTCATTTACCCCGAATTTTTCCGAAGC
Source organism: Selenomonas sp. (assembly GCF_052169755.1). Classification (GTDB taxonomy): domain Bacteria; phylum Bacillota; class Negativicutes; order Selenomonadales; family Selenomonadaceae; genus Selenomonas. The sequence continues at coordinate 2,135 of NZ_JBQNBV010000196.1, forward strand.
CTTACTCCGAAGGATTATTGTAGCGGCTTGGGCGAAGTCGTGAAGTTCAACGTCATCGCGGGTGCGGCGGGCATCGACGCTATGGAGCGCGATATTGCGGCGATTCTCGCGCACGATTACGAGAAGCTGCTGCAGTATGTGAGGACGTCGCTTGCGTTCAAGCGCGGCTTCATCGAAGAGGACGAGTTTGATCGCGGGGCGAGGGTGCTGCTCAATTACGCGCATACCTTCGGCCATGCTTTCGAGAGCGTTAGCGGCTACGAGATACCGCATGGCTCCGCCGTCGCGCTCGGCATGATAACGGCGAATGCGATATCGGTCGTGCGCGGTTTCATCGAAGAGGCGTATGCGGCGCGTATTGCGGCGCTCTGTATGAAGATCCTCAAGCATATCCCCTGGTGCGAGGCGTGGTTCTCCCCTGCAGGCATTATCGCCGCCATTCACAAGGACAAGAAGCAGACGAGTGAAAGGATCACGGCGGTGCTTTTGAACGAAGCGCATGAGCTTAAGGTCTATCGCGATGTTGAAGAAGAGGAAATCAAGCAGGCGCTCAAGCATCTGCTGCAATATTGGAGGAATCACTGTGAGTAAGGAAGTCGTGCCTTTTTCCGAGGCATATCAGAAGAACCGCCTGACGCTGCGCGAGGTCGTGCCGCTCGCGGTGCCGCTCTGCGTCTGCATCGAACCGACGAACATCTGCAACTTCAAGTGTCT
>NZ_JBQNBV010000197.1:0-2789 GCF_052169755.1 Selenomonas sp.
CTTTGCGTCCTTGCCTTTGATCTCGAATGCGCGTTTCAGCGCCTCTTCGAAGGTCAACGCGTGCTCCATGTGCATGTCGCGGATCATTTGGGCATCGCAGAGGTCGGTGACCATGATGACCGTGAAGCGGTCGAGGATGCGCGCGAGGATCTGCATCTCCCACTGGTCGGGCAGCGTATCTTCCTGCGGCGTCGCTTCTATTTGGTCGAGCAGTTCGCGCGGCGTCTTTGCAGCCTTCAGGGTCTTGTAGAAGGATTCGCCGCCGTGCCCGTCGTTACAGGCTGCGACCATGATGATGACGCCGCCCTCGTTGCAGTTCGCCTCGGCTGCCGTCATGCCCTTGACCGCCTGATAGATGTTCTGATCGAGCGGATAGCCGCCGTTCGTCGATACGACGATGTCGGACGGGTTGCGCTTGATTTCGGCGAGCGTGCGCACATAGTCGCAGCCCGTGACGTGCGCTTCTTGGCTGTCGCCGGCAAAGGCGGCGATGACTTCCTTCTCCGCATTGATGACGACGTTTAGGATGAAGGCGAGCTTCGCTTCCTTCGCCGCGTGGAGCATATCGCGGTGAATGGGGTTGCCGTCGAGGATACCCGTGCGCGCCTTGTCGCTCTTGATGAATTTGCTGCAGTGATTCGCCATGACTGTCTTGGCGGATGCGATGCCCGGCAGGATCGCCTTGCGGCCGCCCGAAAAGCCCGCGAAGAAGTGCGACTCGATGAAGCCTTCGGCGATGAGAAGATCGGTGTCAATCGCCATGCGGTTGATGAGCAGTTTGCCGCCCGACGGCAAAAGACCGAGATCTGCCATCGCCGCGTCGTCCTGTGAATCGTGGATGACGATCTTCTCGTTTTTGACGATGTCCTCGCCGAAGCGATCGACGAGCTCTTCGTGCGTCGTCGCGCGATGGAAGCCCGTCGCGATGAGGATTGTGATGTCAATTTCGGGGTTTGCCTCGCGGATGCGGCGCAGGAGGATCGGCATCGTCACGCGGCTCGGCACGGGGCGCGTGTGATCGCTCGTGATGATGACCATGCGCTTCTTGCCGCGGACGAGTTCTTCGAGCTTCGGACTGCCGATCGCGTTGTCAAGTGCACGTTCGACGATTTCCGCTTGTGTGCCTTGCTGTTCTTTGCCTTCGGGGTGGGATTCGAGTACGCCGAGGAAATTCTCGTCAGGGACATGAATTTCCATTTTCCCTTTGCTGTAAGGAATTTTCAACTGCATTATTCCACGCTCCTTTTTTGTTATGATTCTCTGGCGAGTATTATTATAACATAGGGCGAATCGTTTGGGCAATGAAAGGATTTGCACTTATGGGAAAATTCCGTTATAATAAGAAAAAACAAGACGCAGGACTATGCGCGGCCGCATCACATGACGGCTGCAGGGCAACGACGGAGGTTTTCAAAGCGATGGCAGAACGGTTTTACAACTTGACGGTGGCGGGCATTCGGCGAGAACTGCCGATTTTGAATGTGACGGACACGTTGGCGATTGCGGGCTTCATCATGCTCGGCGACGTTGAGCTGACTGCCGCTTGCGCACAGGCGCTTGCTGAAAAGATGCCGAAAGAAACGGAAGTCATTTTGACGGCGGAGACAAAAGGCATCCCCCTCGCAGCGGAACTGGCGCGCTGTCTCGGCATGAAGCGTTACGTCGTCGCAAGGAAGTCCGTCAAGGCGTACATGGATGACGCTGTCTGGGTCGAAGATCGCTCGATCACAACGAAGGGCGTGCAGAAGCTCTGCCTCGACGGCGTGGACAAGGCGCGCATCGCAGGGAAGAATGTGCTGCTTCTCGACGACGTCGTGTCGACGGGCGGTTCGATGAAGGCGTTGATGGAGCTTGCAGACAAGGCGGGCGGCAAGATCGTCGGCGAAGCGTGCGTGCTGGCGGAAGGGGCGGCGGCAGAGAGGAAGGATCTGATCTTCTTAGAAGCGCTGCCGCTTTTTGATGCGCAGTGAATGGGAGAGTTGCGAGGAGGTGCGGCCATGTTGTCGATTCCGATTATACGAGAACGCATTACCCCCGTGTGCCAAAGATACCCCATACGGAAAGCATATCTCTTTGGCTCGTATGCCAGAGGGAATGCGACCGAAAAGAGTGATATCGACCTGCGCATCGAAGGTGATATAGAGAGCTTTTTCATGTTGGGCGGCATCTATTCGGAACTTGAAGATGCATTGGGAACGAAGCTCGATCTTTTAAGCAAGATTCCTGATTCTGAGGCATTTAGAGCGAATCTCCAGAAGGATGAAGTGTTGCTTTATGAACGATAGAGACAGGCAGATCGCAAAGCATATCCTGCGGCATTGTGAGGAGATTTTTGAGACTGTAGAGCGATTTGAGACTTCTCAAGAAAGGTTTAAGCGTGACCATGTGTTCTGCAATGCGTGCTCTATGGCACTTTTTCAAATAGGAGAGCTTTCCAAACGAATGTCAGAAGAGTTCAGGACGAGATATGCAAATATGCCTTGGGCTGAAATGCGGGGGATGAGAAATCTTTTTGCGCATGAGTACGAGTCACTGGATAAAGACTTGCTGTGGGAGACCGTGACGAAAGACATTCCTGCACTGTATGAGCGGCTGTAAGAGATTTATCGTGGTGAATAGCCGTCGGATTGGTATGCTTGATTGCGAAAAACATCAGAAAAGGTGTTGACAAACGAGGTGAGAACCGCTAGAATATACTCTGTCAGTCAGCGCGTGTGTGCGGCGGGCGAATCAAGCGGAAGTAGCTCAGTGGTAGAGCACCACCTTGCCAAGGTGGGGGTCGCGAGTTC
>NZ_JBQNBV010000198.1:0-2755 GCF_052169755.1 Selenomonas sp.
CGGACGATCAGGCGTACATCGATGCCGGTGTGCGGCAGGCGGACGGCACATATCGCTTCACGAAGGATTCGCTGATTTCTTATCAGAATAAAAAGGACGAAGATCTCGGCGCGATTCGTCTGCTGGCAGATCTGAAGATCGACGCAGCGAATCATATCCTCACGGTCAAGACGAATACGAACGATGAGGGAAATGCGGCGGCAGTCAGGAACAGCGGCAAAAACCTCGACATCAAGGCGGGCACGCTCCGTTTGCAGACGAATGCGGATGGCAAAAAATACCCTAGATACGCTTGGGGCATTCGGAACGAGAGCGGTACAACAAGCGTCGCTGGCATGACGGAAATAAATGTCGTCGGCTATACATCGAGCCGCGCTGTGGAAGCGACGGAAGGGAAGGTGACGCTGGAAGGACTGAAGGCAAAGGTCGCCAAGAATGATGAAGCCATGGCACTCCTCGCGGGTTCGTCGGGACAGATCTTCGTCAACGCTGCGGGCGGTACACCGGGCAGTCATGTCGTAAATCTGATGGGCAATATCGGCGCTATGGGCGAGACGAGCCGCATCGATGTTGCCATGATGAATGAAGATTCGGGTCTCAAGGGTCTTGTCTTTGGCAAAGGGCAGATCAATTTCTGGCTGCAGAACGGTGCCGTATGGAATAATGAGAAATATGGCTACGGCATACCGAATAAAAATCAAAACGGTCTTGGCAAGGACTATGACTATACGTTTGAAGGCAGCCGTCTTTCCTCGCTGCGGGGCGGCAGTGATGCTTCTCAGGCAGGTTTGATCTTCCAGAAGAACGATAAGGACATCACCGTTGATAACTACAGCGGTTACACGCGCGTATTCTATGAGCACTATAGCTATGATCCGAAGAGATTGACGGGCGGCAACTTCATCATCAAGAATGCGGCGCCAGGCAGCAGCATCACACTGACGAGGGACAGCGCAGGGCTTAAGACGGACTCTGCCAAAGCGGTGGATAAGAACCTCGTCAGCGAAATGCTCGACGCGCTCGCGAAGAAACTCCGCTATACGGCGTATACGACGCATGAGCGCAATCTTACGGGCAAAGTCGAGATCGCCGAGGGGCTGACATCGTCGTCTGCATCGAAGCGCATTGAGAACATCACCTTCGATGAAACGACGGGGCAGGGCAGCTACGCCTATACGCCTGCAGTCGATGCGCCGCATGGGAAGACCGCGTTCACGACGCGCCTTTCGGGTACGGCGCCCGATCAGGAGTACGCCGATGCGAATGTGCGCTTGTCGGACGGCACGTATCTTTTCCAGAAAGAGTCGAGCATCGCGTATCAAAGCGCTTCGGCTGCCGACAGCGGCGCGATCAAGGCGAGCGGCGATGTCCAGATCGATGCTAAAGACAATGTGCTGACGGTCACGAGCGGCACGAAAACAGCGGACGTCAAAGAAGCCGCCGCCATCGTCAACGATGAAGGCAAGAACGTCGAGATCAAGGCAAAGACGCTGAAACTCACGGTGAACGATACGACCTCGGCAGCGCCTTTAGAGCGCGCATGGGGCATCCGCATGTCGAGCGGCACGGTGACCGTCGCGGGTACGACGGAGATCGACGTCGGCGGCACGAAGGAGAGTAAGGCAGTTCAAGTCTCGGGCGGCAAGCTGGTGCTGGATGGTCTTAAAGTGACGACAAACAGCGCTGCCGCAGAGTCGGCAGCATTGTTCGCGCAAAACGACGGACATATCGAAGTCGACGTAAGAACGAATACCCCGAAAGGATCGGAAGTTAAGATCACCGGTCATCTTTTGGCAAAAGACGCAGAAAGTCGGATCGATGCTTCGTTTATGGGGAATAAATCCTATCTCAAAGGTTATGCCTATGGCGATGGAAAGATCAATATGTGGCTGCAGAAGGGCGCTGCCTGGTATCATGAGAAGCAGGGCGCGACTTCGCCGACCGGCTTCACGGGCAGTCATCTGAGTGCTTTCTACGGTGGTCAGAGTCCTGGAGATGAAGGGCTGATCTTCCAGAGGGACGACAAGGACATCACCATCGACGAATATCGGGGCTATTATACGAACGTGTTCTATGAGCACGATGCCGCTGCACCGCAGAAGCTCAAGGGCGGCGATCTCATCGTTAAAAAATCATGGGGCGGCACCATCACGCTGATCACGGACAGCGCCGGGCTAAATACGGATCCTGCAGCAAGCATCGCCGAGAAGAATCTCATCAGCGAGACGCTCAACTCGCTTGCGGGCAAGCTCCAATATACGGGCTATACGAAGAATGAGCGTCAACTCAAAGGGCAGGTGCAGATTTCCGAAGGATTGACAGCCTCCTCGGTGAAAAAGCGGCTCGAAGACATCACGTTTGATGAAACGACGGGCAGGGGCAAATATCTCTATACGCCGATGATCGAGCCGCCGAATGCGCAGACGGATACAGACTTCACAACGGGCATCACGGGCAGTGAGACGCACGACGTTCCCTATGCCAATGCCGGTGTTCGCAAGGCGGACGGATCGTATGTATTCACGAAGGATTCTACGATCACGAGCGGCGCGACTGTGGTCGTGGCGGGCGCGTGGTTGGGCACTATCAGCGCGGCGATTTCAAGAGTCAACTCGCCGGATCCGCTGAACATCGATCTGAATGGAAAAAATCTCACCGTCAAGACTGCAACGGAGGTCAGCACGACCGGCATTTCGTCCATCGGTGGGACCTCGAAGCTCAACATCAAGAACGCCGGCGCGATCTCCGTCGATGC
>NZ_JBQNBV010000199.1:0-2739 GCF_052169755.1 Selenomonas sp.
CGATGGACAACGTGATCCGCATCCTGCAGAATGACCCGCTGCTGAAAGGGAAGATTGCACTCGACACATTCAGCACACGGACACTCGCTATGGGCGCTTTGCCGTGGAATCCGGAAAAAGAGCGGCGCGTATGGTCGGACAACGACAATAACGGGGCTTTGTGGTATCTGGAATATCGCTTCGACATCACGGGAAAGGACAAGATCTTGAGTGCGTTGGAACTGGCAGCGGAGCGGAATGCGTTCAGTGCGGTAGGAGAATATCTGGAAGGTCTGACATGGGACGGCGTTCCGCGCCTCGATACGCTGTTCTCGGATTATCTGGGCGCCGAGGACACGCCATATACAAGGGCTGCTTGCCGCAAGTCTTTCACGGCGGCAGTAGCCCGGGCGCTGACGCCGGGTTGCAAGTATGACTATGTGCCGGTGCTTGTCGGCAGGCAGGGCCTCGGCAAGAGCACGTTCCTGCGCTATATGGCGCTGTCGTGGTTCAGCGATAGCCTGGCGAGCTTCGAGGGCAAGGACGCGGTCGAAGGGCTGCAGGGGAAATGGATCATCGAACTGTCGGAGATGACGGGATATTCACGGTCGGAGGAAAACACCATCAAGCAGTTCCTCTCGCGCACGAGCGACTATTTCCGCAAGCCCTACGGCCGGAGCGTGGATGAGCGTCCGCGAAAGTGCGTGTTCTTCGGATCTTGCAACGATCATGAATTTCTGAAAGACGGCACAGGGAACCGCAGGTTCTGGCCGATCGACGTAGGCGTGCAGGAATCTTTGAAGAGCGTTTGGGATGATCTGCCAGACGAAATAGACATGATTTGGGCGGAGGCCGCAGAGCGTTTTAGGCAAGGCGAGGCGCTGTATTTGGACGAACAGGGCATCAACGAGGCGGCGCAGGACGCGCAGGGCGGACACCGACAGGTCAGCATCCGCGAAGGATTGATTCGGGACTTCGTGAAAAAGCCCGTACCGCAGGATTTCCATGCGATGAAGCTTTCCGCACGGAGACTTTTCTGGGCGGGATCGTTCGAGGATAGGGGGGATCTCGTTCCTCGCGATCGCGTGTGCGCACTGGAAGTTTGGTGCGAATGCCTGGACGGCGACCCGAAGATGATGCGGCGCAGCGATGCCAAAGAGATCAATCAGATTCTTGCAGGACTTCCGGGGGCAGAGCGGGCAAAGACCGTTCTGCGCTTTGGGTACTGTGGTGCGCAGCGAGGCTTCTTGCTGCACGAGCCGAACGAGTAGCTGTAAAGTTACGCGTAAACATTGAGAACTTATGTGTAACTTTCTCGCAATGTTACGTTGTAAAATTTTTCCACAGTAAAATGGTTACATCAAAGTTTACACCATGGTTACACCCTGTAAACCCTTATATTATCTAGCTTTATACATATTTATGTAACATGTAACAATATATTATATAAAGGGTATAAAAATAGGGGATTAGGCGCAGGGGCTAGAGCCTAAATAGGAATATGTTATACGCGCGCGCGTAAAGTAACACAGAGAGGGTGAAAGCGTGAACGAGAAAATGATTGAGGCAAGGCTGCGCGACGGCGTAAAGGTCTTGGGCGGCGTCGCCTACAAATGGGTATCGCCGGGAAACGCAGGGGTGCCTGACCGCATAGTGGCGCTGCCGGGAGGCGCAGTGCATTTCATCGAGCTTAAGCGCGAGAGCGGCAAGCCGACGCGGATGCAGAAGGCGCAGATCACAAGGCTTCGGGCGTTAGGCGCGGATTGTGCAGTCGTCTATGGCTTGGGTGGCGTCGAATCTTACTTGAAAATCGCGAGAGAGGTGGTGCAGTATGGAATATCGGCCGCACGCTTACCAGAAATATTGCATTGAGCGCGTACTGGATACGCCGAAGCTGGCGCTGTTCCTCGACATGGGGCTTGGCAAGACGAGTATCACGCTTGCCGCCATCTATCAGCTGAAGTACGCGAGGTTCGCCGTGCGCCGCGTGTTGGTGATCGCGCCGAAGAAGGTGGCGGAAGCGACATGGCAGAGGGAGGCGGCGAAGTGGGACGGCATCGGCATCCTACGTATGGCGACGGTGCTGGGCTCGAAAGCGCAGCGCGTACGGGCACTCAATACGCCGGCGGACATCTACATCATCAACCGCGAGAATGTGCCGTGGCTGGTCGACTACTACAAAAACGATTGGCCGTTTGATATGGTGGTCGTCGATGAGTCGTCGAGCTTCAAGAATCCGAGTGCCAAGAGATTTCGGGCGCTGGCGCACATGTACGGGCATATCGAGCGTATGCTGCTTCTGACAGGCACGCCGAGCCCGAACGGCATCATCGACCTTTGGAGCCAAGTCTATCTCCTCGATCGCGGGGAGAGGCTGGGCAGGACGTTCACGGGCTTTCGTGAACGGTACTTCACACCGGGCGAGCGATCGCGCGACGTGATCTACACGTATGAGCCGAAAGCAGGCGCGAAGGACTCCATCATGTCCGCGATCGGCGATATCTGCGTGAGCATGAGAGCTGCAGACTACTTGGAACTGCCGGAGCTTATCGAAAACGTCGTGCCCGTCGTGCTGGATGCCAAGGCGCGAAGAGCCTATGACGATATGGAGCGGACGATGGTGCTTGAGCTTTTGGAAAGCGGCGAGGCGATCACGGCGATGAGCGCGGCGGCGCTGTCGAACAAGCTGCAGCAGCTCGCAAACGGCGCTGTCTATGACGAGGAGCGGCAGGCGCACGAACTGCACGCGTGCAAACTCGA
>NZ_JBQNBV010000200.1:0-2700 GCF_052169755.1 Selenomonas sp.
AAACCCACCTTATCCCAGCGCGGATATATGCCGGCAACATCGCGGTCGAACCACAACGCCTTGTTCTTGAACAAGACGAAACGCTTGTCGAGCACTCCTGCCAGCTCATCCTTAAGCGCGTTCAAGTCCGCTTCCAAACTTTTGGCAAATTCCCATGCCGCATTTTCAAAGATATCCTCGAACTGCTCGCGCTTCAGATACAGCGATGTGCAGCGCGACGGGCGGTTTGTCGGCCGCTGCCTTGCTTGCTGCAGATTCTCCATCCTCTCTCTCCTTTTCATAACCAAAGAAATCAACCTCACGACCAGTCTCCGCAGTGCCTGAAGTTCTTCCATATTCTTTCCCTTTCTCTCTGCCGCGCCGCTCTCAGCTCAGCTCGCATTTCCCCAACTCCGACAGATATTCGCCGTCCTTGATTTTCGTCTCTGTCGAGACGACATACTCGACCTCGCTCGGGCTCTTCTTGCGAATATAGACGATGCCGCTCTCTCCCTCGGCAGCCGCTGTATAGCGCAGGCGGCACTTCTTATACTTCACATCGCGATACGACAACGGATTCTGTACCTGCAAAGCACGCGGTTCGGATGAGTAGTAGAGCGAGAAGCTTCTGTCTTCGCTCTCCACGTCCAAAAACGGCGCCCATGCGTCATAGGGGACATCAAGGCCGATCGTGACTTCGAAGCTGTCGCCCTTGCGCCGTCCGAGGTAGTAGCGGAATTGCGCCTCCGACTCTTCCGAGTGGCTGCCATCGATGACCTTGATGTTGCGATCGCCGCGATAGCACGCGAGAAGCCCGAAGGCGACGCCTGTCTTGCCCGTCGGGCGGCGGTCGAAGGCGCCCTCATCCTCTTCCGTTCCCAGAGGCAGGTGAAGGCGGAACACGCCGCTCGCATCCTTCTCCATCGCCAAGTTCTTCTGCACGTTCTTCTCGATGTTCTTCTTTTCCTCGCGGATGCGCTCTGTGAAAAGCTCCGATACGAGGGGAGATTTGCACGAATTTCCTGCCAGAAGAATGTCGATGGCAGCGGCGACCTTCCGCCCCTTGAAAGCATCCCAGAGCTTCACGAAGAAGTTGTCCACGCCGCGTCGGATGCGATCCTTGAGCATTCTCTGCAGCTTCTCCTTGTCAATATGCAGAGCGATGGAGACCGTTTCATTGCCACGGAAGAAGACCATGCTCTGGCGGTCGTCGTCGAGCGCCGCTCCCTCACCGTCCTCTGTACGCTGCTCCCATATAGGTCGCAGCATTTCCGCCAGTCGGCGACGGTTCAGATGCGCCGCCTCGGAATCATCGAGCAGCAGTTCGCCGCCGGCGAAGTATTCGCAGCCATCGGGGCAGGCGAAGTGGATGCCCGCCTTGCGCATCTCTTCGAGATTGTCCTGATACACCTGATAAGCGATGAGATTCAGTAGCTTCTCGCCACCGAGGTCTTCATCGCTGCCCGCACCGAAATGCTCGATAACATAGTTCCAACTGACGCCGTCCTCCGCCTGCGGCAAGCGCCAGACGCCATAGTCGAAATCCGTCGTGCCGCCGCCGAAGTCGAAGACGGCGTAGCAGATTTCCCGCCCTGCCTGCGGCTGCATGTGCGCTTCGCGCTTGCCCAGCTCCTTGAGAGCACATGCAGCGTAGGCAGCCGGCTCGCTCGCGCCGAACGCCACAGAAAAATCTTCCATGACTTCCTCATCGCGCAGGATGGAGGGCGGCAAGGATTTCTTCAAACCACGCTCGAAGCTCTGGCGAATGCGCTCGCGCACGGGCTTTGAATATTTGACGGGATAGGACAAGATGTAGTCGAGGTAGATGCCGCCGTCGCGGTGCATGTTGTTGATGTAGAGACCCAGGTAGTAGGCATAAAGCTCGATGGGATCGAACGCGCCTTCGGACAAATCCAGATAGGCGGGCAGGACGACTTCCTCGCCGCGCTGATCGCGCATACGGTAGCCACCCGAGCGCGTCGAGTTTGCCCACTGCTTGAGTTCGCTGAACACCGATTGGATGATCGTGCGTTCCTCATTTTCAAGCAGCCGATTCCGCGCCGTATGCGACACCGTGACTTCTTCCCAGCGCGTGAACGGTCGTCCCTCCCGTGCGCGATACGCTGCAAGGAAGGATTCGAGGTCGCGCAGCTCCACGGCGGTCGGATTTTCGTAGTCCTCCATGCGCGGCGCCTTGTGATACTCGCCGCGCCCAATGCGCCGCAGATACTCGCCTTGATTGCGGCAGACGACCGTCGTGCTCTTCGTGCCGAAGTCGATCGCGCAGATTCCGTCCGCACGAATGTCAAGCGCTGGCGGCCGCGCAGGCAATTCCTGTTTCAAGCGCACCTTCTCCGCTTCGGGCGGCTTCTTCAGCATCTGCTCGTACAGTTCCCAATGTCCGGCATTGAGATCGGTCAGCACATTTTCCGCATACGGCGACAGATTCGCACGCACATAGTCGCATTTAAGCAAAATGTCCTTGACCAGCGCAGAGTCCACGCCAAGTGCTTTCTCGCGAGATGTCTCTGCTATCAATTTATCCAAATTGTTTTCAGAAACCAGACCACCGTTTTCTGACTTCCACAAATGACGAAATTTCTTCTCGTCCACTTGGTATGCGCCAGATTTCTTGTCAAGCACAATGTAGGAGGAAAGTGCCTCACGCATCTTCAGCAGAAAAACCTTCAGCTTTTTCGGCAATCCTTCCGGCCACAAATC
>NZ_JBQNBV010000201.1:0-2654 GCF_052169755.1 Selenomonas sp.
GAAAAGGCGCAGGAAAAGGCGCAGGAAGAAATGCCCGAGATCCTGCATCTTCTTGCCGAAGCGCAAAAAACAGCGGGCGACCATAAGGCGGCGCGTGCGAGTGTAAAGAAGGCGCAGGCGCGGACAGAAGAGACGGAAGAGACGCGCCCCTTCCGGCATCGTCTCGCACTGGCAGAGGCACATGCGGCATACATGCTCGGCGACGCCGACGGAGCTGCCGAAGCCTACCGCAAAGCCGCCGATCTTGCGACCGACCTTCGTTTGCGCAGCGAAGCGTACAGCTCGTATCTGCTTGCGCTGCACAATACGGAGATCGGGCAGGAGGAGCTTTTCGCCGCGCATCGAGGCTATGAAAAGCTCCTCGCGGAGATCGAGCCGCTTGCCGCACGCGCATGGAAAAGGCACGGCAAGATTCGCGTCGGCTATCTGTCGCCCGATTTTCGCCGACATGTCATGTTCTCTTTCATCTACGGGCTTTTTGTGCGCTTTGACCGCGCACGGTTCGATGTCTACGCCTATTCGCTGAACGAGACGGCGGACGGTTTCACGGAAGCGCTGAAAGAGCAGGCGACGGTTTGGCGTGAGGCAGCGGGGTTGTCTTATGCGGAGATTGCTGCGAAAATTCGTGCCGATGAGATCGACATTCTTGTAGACCTTGCAGGTCACAGCGCGGGCGGCGCTTTGCCCGTATTCGCCTATCGCCCCGCGCCCGTGCAGGTCTCAGGTCTTGGCTACGTCAATACGACGGGGCTTTCGGCGGTCGATTATTTTCTGACGGACGATATCGTTGATCCGCTGGGAAGCCACGACGGCTTTTTCATAGAAGAGCCGGTGCATCTGACGAGCCAGTTTCTCTACACGGCGCAGAGCGACGTGCCGAAGCCGGCGGGCGCACCGTGCAGAGAGAAGGGATATATCGTTTTCGGCGTATTCAACCACTGGTACAAAGTCACGGAGGAAATGCTCTTCTGCTGGCGTGAAATCATGGCGCGTGTGCCGAAGAGTCGGCTGTTCGTCAAGTGTCAGGAGCTTTTTGCCCCTGCGATGCAAGAAGAAGTGCTGCGCCGTATGGCGAAGGCGAAGATCGACGTCGCACGCGTCGATTTGGAGCCTGCGACGAGCGACTACATGGAGCGCTACGCATCGGTTGACATCGCGCTCGACACCTATCCGTATCCGGGCGGCGGCACGACATGCGACGCGCTCTATATGGGCGTGCCTGTCATCACGCGCTTCGGCAGACGGCGCGGCTCACGCTTCGGGCTGTCGCTTTTGAAGAACGTGGGGCTTTCGGAGCTTGCTGCTGCCGATGGGACGGCGTACATGGAGAAAGCGGCGGCGCTCGCTAAGGATAGAGAGCGTTTGGACGAACTGCACAAGACGCTTCGCGCACGTTTTGCCGCGTCGCCCGTCATGCAGGCGACGCGCTACATGGAAGAATTGGAGCGTTTTTACTGCATGGCAGTGAAGCGAAAGAAGGAGGCAGAGGGTGGACGATGAAGGATTTTTCCAAGATTACAGAAGAGCTCGCCGTTTTGCAGGAACGGACGGATTGGGCGCAGGGGACGGAGCGCATCGGGCGGCTGCTGGAAAAGCACGGGGCGGAGCTTGACTGCGGGGAGAAGAGCTTCCTGTACGGTCGGCTCGGTTACTTCCTGCGATTCCTTGAGCGCGCTGAGGAATCTGCCGCCGCCTATCGCGAGGCGATTCTGTACGCACCGTATCTCGCACAGCAGAGGAAGCTTTACAGCGATTACCTCTTGATCTGTCACTATCTGCCGCATGTCAGTGATGAGGAGCTGGCTGAGAGCCACTTCTTCTATCAGAATTTCTTTCGCCCCAAAGAAGAGCTGCAGCATGTGCGAGACAATCATCGCCGCCACTCGAAAATCCGCATCGGCTATCTCTCGTCGAATTTTAAGACGCACATCATGAGCTGCTTCATGATGCAGCTGCTGGCGCTCGCCGACCGCGATCGTTTCGAGGTCTACTGCTATGACCTTGGCGGGCTTTTTGACGGCGCAGCCGAGCAGATGAAGTCCTTTGGCAACATCTGGCGCAACATCGCTCTGCCCGAGGCGAAGGAGCGTGCGCGGATGATCGCTGCAGACGAGATCGACATCCTCTTCGACCTCGGCGTTCATACGGACGGCGGACATGGCCTGGCGACGCTCGGCTACAAGGCGGCGCCCGTGCAGATCGCAGGAATCGGCTACATGAGCACCTCGGGACTCAAGGCGGTCGACTACTACCTGTCGGATCGCTTTCTCGACACTCCCGGCAAGGGCGATGCCTATTTCTCGGAAAAACTGCTGCGCCTTTCGCACTCGCACTTTTGCTACACGCCTTTTGAAGAGATCTTTAAGAGTACGATCGACTGGCAGCCGCACGAAAGGCCGGTGTTTGGCTGCTTCAACAATTCTGCGAAGATTTCGGAGGAAATGCTGCGCCTCTGGCTGACGCTTCTCAGACGCGTGCCCGGTGCCAAGCTGCTGCTCAAAGCATGGAAGCCCGAGGCGCTGCTCGAAAAGGCGCTTTCTCTCGGTTATTGTCGTGGGGAGATCGAGGTGCGTCCCATGACGCTCGATTACGTCCACGAGTACATGGACATGGACATTGCGCTCGACACATTTCCCTATACAGGCGGCGGCACG
>NZ_JBQNBV010000202.1:0-2645 GCF_052169755.1 Selenomonas sp.
CGACGCCGCAGGCAGAACCGCCCGAAGAATCGGTGCAGACGACGCCGCAGGCAGAATCGCCCGACGAATCGGCGCAGACGACGCCGCAGGCAGAACCAACCGACGAATCGGTGCAGACGACGCAGCCGGAGCCGCCCGCAGCAAGCGCAAACGAGCCGCCTGCTGCAGAGGCATCGCCTGCGCAGCCGAAGGCAGCGGCAAAGCCCCCGCCGGAATGTGCACAGGAACAGCCCTCGGCACAGAGCGAATTTCTGGAAACGGCGGAGCAGAAAGCCGAAGCGATAAAACGTGCGGCGGAAGCGTCAGCCACGCTTGCTGACGCGCCGTTCACGCGCAGGAAGAACCGCATGAAGCAGGGGCGCGTCGTTTTCGAAATCGTTCTCTTAGCTGCGATGGCGTGGATTCTCATGGAGCTTTTCTTCACGCTCAAGACGTACGAACCGTTCGCGGCAGCGGCGGTGAGTGAGGAGGATCACGGCTTTATCGCGCTCTCTTACTTCGGCGTCGATCGGAACGGGGAAACATCGACGCTCATCGGCAAAGAGCAGCTGCGTCTCCACCTTGCAGAACTCAAAGAGCAAGGCTATGTGACCATATCGCAGCAGGATGTTCTCGACTACTATCAAAACGGCAAGCCTTTGCCGCCGCGTTCGCTCTTCCTCATGTTTGAGGATGGGCGGCGCGATACGGCGATTTTTGCACAGGAGATCATGGAGGACTTGAACCTTAAGGCGACGATGATGACGTATCCCGAGAAGTTCATCAAGGAAGATACGAAATTTTTAAGCCCAAAGGACTTAAAAGAGTTGGAAAGCTCGACCTATTGGGAAATGGGGTCGAACGGCTACCGTCTCGCTTACATCAACGTCTTTGACCGCTACGGTGATTTCCTCGGAGAGCTTGATCCGCTGCGTTTCAATTTGGTGAGCCGCTATCTCGATCGTCGTTACAATCACTACTTGATGGACTACATCCGCGACAAGGACGGCATACCGACGGAGAGCGAGCGCCAGATGGAGCGCCGCGTCACCTACGATTACACGCGGCTTCGCGATGTATACGAAGAGGAGCTTGGCTATGTGCCGCGCGCGCATGTGCTCATGCACGCAAACACGGGGCGGTTCGGCAACAATCCGCGCGTCAGCGCCGTCAACGAACGCTGGATTCGCGACATTTTCCCGATGAACTTCAATCGCGAAGGCTTTGTGCTGAACAAGCGCACGAGCAGTCTCTACGATCTCACGCGGATGCAGCCGCAGCCGTATTGGCCGATCAATCATCTTCTCATGCGCATCAACTACGATACGGACGGGAGTCTTTCCTTCGTCGAAGGCCGTGCAGAAGGCCGCCGTGCATGGGATCTCAAGGAAGGCGCATTGGAGTGCAAAGAGGAAACATTGATCCTCACGACCTTGCCCGAGGGCAAGGCGGTAGCACGTCTTGCTGACGTCGAAGATTTGCGCGACCTTCGCTTCGAAGCGGAGCTTGAGGGGAACGCTTTCGGTTCGCAGCAGATTTTCCTGCGCAGTTCCGTCGATTTGGCGGAAGCTGTTGGCATCGTGCTCGTCAACGATCAGCTTGTTGTCGAGGAAATCAAGGGCGGCGAAAAGCACGAGCTTTATCGTGAAAAACTGCCTGTGATTCTCGGCGAGAAGATTCTTTCCGTCGAGGAGGCGCACCAAGAGGCGAAGGTAGGGGAAAACGAAGCTTTCGCACTCTATGCGACTTCGCCCGCTGCTGCCAATGAGTACATGGGGCGCGCCAATGAGGAGCGTGAGGCGTATGCCGCCACCGTCGAAGACGGCGCCGCGCCTTATGAGGGACGCGCGAGCTTCCATCGCCGCGGCAAATGCAAGCTGACGATTCATTTGAAAGATGACCGCTTGAGCGTCGAAGTCGACGGTCATATAGGTCCCGAGGACATCCTCTTGAGCCGCACGGAGAGCGGTAGCATATTCCTTGGCTCGTCATGGCAAGGGGAAGCATGGAGCCAGAGAAATCTCGCCGACGACGTTTACGACGGCGTGTTCAAAAAGGTGCGCGTCTTGACGGAGACGGGAAAGACAAGCGACGAGGAACAGCTTCTCTATTCGAGCGAGTACACGGGTATGGAAAAGGTGCAGCACAGGGTCAAAGAAATTTGGGAAAGCGTCTTGCGCTGGTTCCTTGATTATGTATAATTAAGAAAAGAAGGGTGCGAGGTGCAGAAACCTTTGCGCCCTTCATGTATATGGGGGAAGAGGGAGGTTGTTTCATGCGATGGTTGATGTTGGGGCTTTTTCTTATCGCAGTCGTTTCACTGGGGGGATGCGCGAAGGCGGAGCCGTTGAAGAGTGCGCCGCATACGCCCGTGGAGTTTGCTACTTGGCAGGTGTACTGGGATGTGAAGAGCGGTGAAGAGGACTACCGGGCGGTGCGTGAGAAACTCGCGAAGGTTTCCATCTTTGCCGTGTGCTACGATGAGGACGATAATTTTCATATTCCGAAAGAGGTGCAGACGCTCGTAAATTCCTATCGCATACGAAAGGTGGAGCGCTATCTGACGTTCACGAACGACATCGTGGGGCAAAAGCGTGTGGAAAAGGACAAGGAAATCCTGAGCAGCATCTTGGCGACCGATGAGGGGATCGAAGATGAAGCGGATG
>NZ_JBQNBV010000203.1:0-2630 GCF_052169755.1 Selenomonas sp.
CACGCTTCCCGATAAACCGAACAGCAAAAATCAAAAATATCGAAAGCACAGATAGGTTTTGTGCTTTCGATAGAAAATTCAACAGCAAAAACGGAGTGCCGACAGCGACACTCCGTTTTTTGCCGTTGAGATGCACGATTCGATACAGCATAGCCAACAAGGGGCTAAAACATCAATCGAACCGAATCTCTTTCTTCTTCAATTCTTCTTTTTTTCTGCCTTCCTCCGCAAGCAGCATTTTCGCCTTTTCAAGCTGCCATGCGACCTGGCTGTACGATGTGCCGCCGAGGGAATTGCGGTTTTTCACGCAGGTTTCGGGACGGATGGCTTCTTTTATATCGTCCGCAAAGAGGTCGGACAGGGCGCGGAATTCTTCCATGGTCATGTCTTCGAGCCACTTGTCCTGCTCGATGCAAAGATGCACGGCGCGTCCTGCGACGGCGTGCGCTTTTCTGAACGGCATGCCCTTCTTCACAAGGTAGTCGGCGAGGTCGGTGGCGTTGGAGAAGTCTTCCGTGACGGCGCGTTTCATGACGTCGCCTTTGACCGTCATGCCGCGAAGGAGCGCGGTGTAGACGGCGAGGCTGAATTTCACCGTGTCGATGGCATCGAACACGCCTTCCTTATCCTCCTGCAAATCCTTGTTGTAGGCGAGCGGCAAGCCCTTGACGATTGTGAGCATCGCCATGAGGTGACCGATGACGCGCCCGGTCTTGCCGCGCACGAGTTCGGAGACGTCGGGATTCTTCTTCTGCGGCATCATCGAAGAGCCTGTGCAGTGGGCATCGTCCAACTCGATGAAGGAGAACTCGCGCGAGCACCAGAGGATGATTTCCTCAGAGAGCCGCGACAGATGCACCATGAGGATGGAGGCGGCGGAGAGGAATTCCATGATGTAGTCGCGGTCGCTGACGGCATCGAGGCTGTTCGTGTAGACGGCGTCGAAGTGAAGCTCCTCCGCCACGAACTCGCGGTCGATGGGGAACGTCGTGCCCGCAAGCGCACCCGCGCCGAGCGGCATGATGTCCGCGCGCTCGTAGACGCCTAAGAAGCGCGAGAAATCGCGTGCGAGCATGGAGAAGTAGGCGAGCATGTGATGCGAGAAGAGGATCGGCTGCGCACGCTGCAAGTGCGTGTAGCCCGGCATGATCACGTCGGGATAGCGCTCTGCCGTCTCGACGAGCGCACGCTGCAGGTCGGCGATGCAGCCGAGCACGGCGAGCGTCTGCCCGCGCACATAAAGGTGCGTGTCGAGCGCGACTTGGTCGTTGCGGCTGCGCGCCGTGTGCAGCCTGCCGCCCGCCTCGCCGATCGCGTCGGTCAGACGCTTCTCGATGTTCATGTGGATGTCTTCGAGCGCGACGGAAAAATCGAAGTCGCCGCGCTCGATGTTTTGCAGAATGTCGCGCAGCCCGGAGATGATGGCATCTCTATCCGTTTCCGTGAGGATGCCGCACTTGGCGAGCATCTTCGCGTGCGCGATGCTGCCCGCGATGTCCTCGCGGTACATGCGCTTGTCAAAGGAAATTGACGCTTGGAAATCGTTGATCATCTCGTCCGTGCTCTTGGAGAAACGACCGCCCCAAAGCTGTTCGCTCATTCTTTCCCCGCCTTTTCCTGCATGAGAGCGCGCACCTTCAAGGGCAGACCGAAAAGGTTGATGAAGCCCGTCGCGTCGGACTGGTCGTAGACCTCGTCGCGCTCAAAGGTCACAAACTCCTGACTGTAAAGCGAATACGGCGACTTCGCACCGGCGCTGATGATGTTACCCTTGTAGAGCTTGAGGCGCACCGTGCCCGTGACGCTCTCCTGCGTGCTGTCGACGAACGCCTGCAGCGCTTCTCTGAGCTGGCAGAACCACATGCCGTCGTAGACAAGCTCGCCGAAGCGGATGGCGACGCCTTCCTTGTAGTGGTACGTCGCGCGGTCAAGGCACAGATACTCAAGCTCGCGGTGCGCATAGTAGAGGATCGCTCCGCCGGGATTCTCGTAGACGCCGCGCGACTTCATGCCGACGAGGCGGTTCTCGCATATATCCGTGATGCCGACGCCGTTTCGCGCGCCGATCTCGTTGAGTTTCGTCAAGAGTTCGACCGCACCGAGCTTCTCGCCGTTGACGGCGACGGGAACGCCCTTCTCGAAGTCGACCGTAACGTACTCGGGCTTGTCGGGCGCGTCCTCGGGAGCTTTCGAGATCAGGAACATCTCGTTCTTCGGCTCGTTCCACGGATCTTCAAGGTCGGAGCCTTCGTGCGACAGGTGCCAGATGTTGCGATCCATGCTGTACGTCTTGTTTTCCTCGGCGACGGGAATGCCGTGCTTCTTCGCGTATTCGATTTCTTCCGTGCGCGAGCCAAGCTCCCACTCACGCCACGGGGCGATGATCGTGAGGTTCGGCGCGAGCGCTTTGACGGTAAGCTCGAAACGCACCTGATCGTTGCCCTTGCCCGTCGCGCCGTGCGCGATGGCGTCCGCGCCCTCCGCTTTCGCGATCTCGACGAGACGCTTGGCGATCAAGGGACGCGCGAACGACGTGCCCAGAAGATACTTTCCCTCGTAGACCGCCTGCGCCTTGAGCGTCGGCCAGACATACTCCTCAAGGAACTCCTGCGTGAGATCTTCGACGTATG
>NZ_JBQNBV010000204.1:0-2629 GCF_052169755.1 Selenomonas sp.
CAAAGCCCCGCAAAGGCGTACCGATGCAGTCGTTTGACAGTGAGACTTGAGATGAAAAAGCCGCCCTGCGCCGGGGCGGCTTTTTCATCTCATGCACACAGCGAAATCACGACATGTTCCAACAATTCCTCGCCGCCCTGTCCTGTCTTGAGCAGATAGTCGGCATCGATCAGCGAGAGCATCGCCTGCTTCAGTACAGGCTCGGAAAACTTCTCGCTCGCGCGTCCTACTTTTTCCGCGATAAAAGGATTGAGCTGCATCGCGGGGCCGAGCGACTTGCCACGCACGCCCTGCGCCATGAATAGCTTCGCCTGCCACAGCTGACGCACATGGCGCACCATGAGTGCAAGCAGCACCGGCGGATATACGCCGTCCGCCAGTTGACGGCGCAGGAGCGTCAGCGCTTTCTTGACATCTTTCTCGCTCACGGCGTCCATCATCGCAAACGACGACACTTCCGGCAGCCCCGAAAATACAGCGGCAAGCGTCTTCCTGTCGATCCGCTTCTCCTCCGTATAGAGCGCGAGCTTTTCAAACTCCTTGTCAAGATACGCCAGCGACACCTCATGCATCATACCGACGGCGCCCATGAAATACGCATACGCCTCGCGATCAAACTCTTTGCGCAGTTCAGCGAGTTTGCCCGCGAGCCAATCGCCGATCTCCCACGGGCGCACAGCGTCGGCGTCAAGCACCGCGCCTGCCTTTTCGACCGTCTTGTACGCCTTGCGCCGCTTATCCGCCTTGCCCGAGCTGACGAAAATCACATAGGCGTACTCGGGCATATCGGAGAGCAGATGCAGCAATCGCTCATCCTTCTTGTCCGCACCGCTCTTCTTCGCCCCCTTCGTTCCCTGCTTTGCTGCATCGCCCGCTGTTTCATCTCGCGCAGCCTTCTTTTTCTCACGAAAGAGCGCACTGTCCTGCACGAGCACGACATGCTTCGGCACAAAAAACGGCACGGTTTCCAAAAGAGCACATATCCCGTCAGCATCCATGCCGGCAGGCGCTTCTTCCAGACCGTCCTGCCGTCCTTCGCCCGCAGGGAAAATGCGCTCTAAGATCGCCGCTTTTGCCTTTTCTATGTAATAGTGCTCCTCACCCGCCAGCAGATAGACATGTTTCAGCGGCTCCTTGCGGAGCGCCGCCATGAACGGCCCGTACTTCAACGCCTCACCTCATTCGTTCCAAAGAAGCACGGATAAATTCAGCGCTTCTTCAAAAACAGAAGCTATGACAAAAGATCCATAGCTTCTGCACGGATGTTTTATTACATCGTTTTTACGCTTACATCACATTCTGCGGCTTGCCCGCAAGATACGCCTGCACATTTTGGAAGGCGATGACGGCGCGTTTTTCCATCGCTTCCTGCGTCGCGAAGCCGACGTGCGGCGCAAGAATGACATTCGGCGCATGAAGCAGCGGATGATCGCCCGCGATCGGCGGCTCACCTTCAAAGACATCGATGCCTGCGCCCGCGATGCGGCCTTCCTTGAGCGCGTCCGCCAGCGCTTGACTGTCAACGACAGGGCCGCGCGCCGTGTTGATGAGGATCGCCGTTTTCTTCATCTTGGCGATTTCCGCCGCGCCGATCAAGCCTTTCGTTTCCGCCGTCAACGGCACATGCAGCGAGATGATGTCCGACACTTCCATCAGCTCGGCAAGCGGCACATACTTCGCCCCGTCGATCTTCGTTTCCTTGCGGTTGTAGTAATACACCTCACAGCCGAACGCCTGCGCAAGCGCTATCGTGCGCCTGCCGATCGCCCCCGCGCCGACGACGCCGAACTTCTTGCCCGAAAGCTCGATGCCGAGAAGCCCCGCACGCGTCTTGCCCGCACGCACCGCTTCGTCTGCGGCAAGCATCTTGCGGTAAAGCCCGATTGCCAAACCGATGGCAAGTTCGCTGACCGCCTCGTTCGCATAGCCCGAGCAGTTGGATACGATGATTTCATGCGCTTTGCAATAATCCATGCCCACATGATCGACGCCCGTAAAAGCGACGCTCAAGAGCTTGACATCTTTAAGCTCCTGCAGGACATTCTCCTTGAACGGCATATTCGCGAGCATGACAAGCTCTGCGCCCTTGGCACGCGCAGCCTTCTCCGCATCGTCCTTCGGCGGCGTGTTGCAGTAGACCATCTCAAGGTCGGCGGGCAGATACTCCTTCTTCAGCGCCTGCGCCTGCGCCTCCGTGATCCCCAACGGCTCCGCGATTACCAATTTCATGCAGATCCTCCCTTTCTTGAAACGACAAGAATGTTTGGATGCTCCCTCTTGCCCCGCATCCGATATGATGTTTCTATTATATCATATCGTTTCATCGAATTCATCCCATACCTGCACGAGTTTTCCGCAAATCCCTGCGTTTCTCCGCTTTTCTTTTTTACGGAAAAATGCTATATTCAAAGATAGAACACAAACCCTATCAATAACACAAGCATGACGGTGCATAGCAGCTGTCCACAACCCCAGTAACCACAAGGCTTCACGCGAATAACAAGCGGCTTTTCAGCGTGAAGGATTATGAGAGATTATACAGGCGAATCATGGTTTTTGTAGGCAAATTGTAGACAAAAAGCAGGGGAAGCGCGATGCTTTCCTTTTTTATTTTCACCACTCAACCACA
>NZ_JBQNBV010000205.1:0-2550 GCF_052169755.1 Selenomonas sp.
CCGTGCGCATGGCAAAGGTTTGCCCGCAGCCGTTTTACATGATGCAGTTCAATCCCGACGGCAAGATGGTTCCATGCTGCGCTATGGAAACGGCGGCGGTATTGGGCGACGTTGCGAAAGAATCCGTGCGGGCAGTCTGGCAGGGCGAACGCTTGCGCGCCTTCCTCGAAACCCAGCTTCGCGGCGAAAAGGCCGCGTATACGACGTGCGCGAAGTGCAGACAGTATCGCTATGCGATGTTCGAGGAAGATGTGCTCGATCAAGATGCAGAGCGAGTGCTGCAAAAATTTCAAGATCTTTGATAAACTACACGCACAAACGTCCACTTTGTGGACAAAAGTGCGCCGCCCTTACAGAAACCTAGCCAATCAGTCTGCGCCCTTCGGCTTGACTTCTTGGGGTTTCATAGTAAACTACACGCACAAACGTCTACTTCGTAGACATTGTGCCCCGCCCTTAATGAAAGTTACCCAATCAGTCTGCGCCCTTCGGGCTTGACTTCTTGGACTTTCATAGTAGAATGCAATCGCAAGTGTTTCATGAGGTGCTTTTATGAATTATTTGTTGGTCATGCCGCGTTTTGTCGATACGATCGGCGAGTGGTATCATTTCCCTTTGGGAATCCCCTACGTTTCATCAAGCATGAAGCAGTCGGGGCTTCGCGTATTTACGCTGAACATGAACAGCCGCGAGGGTGTGACGCGCGAGATCATAGCGGAAGAGATCCGAGCGCACTCGATCGACGTCGTTCTGACGGGCGGGCTGTCTTTTCAATATCCGGCGATTCGCGAGATCTTGCAGGCGGCGAAGGATGTCGATCCGCGCATCGTTACGGTCGCAGGCGGCGGCATCATCACGAGTGCGCCTGCGGCGGGCATGGAGGTCTTGGAGTTTGCAGACTACGGCATCGTCGGCGAGGGCGAGGAGACGACGCCGGCGCTTTGTCATGCCTTGGAGCGCGGCGAGGATGTGATGGCAGTTGAGGGCATCGTTTACCGTGAAGACGGCGTCTGGATGCGCACGAAGGCGCGCAAAGAGGTCGCCAATCTCGATGCGATTCCCTTCCCCGACTACGAGGGATTCGACTTTTCGAAGATCGCCGCGATGGTGCCGAGTCTCCTCGGCATGAACGAGGATCATGCGATCACGATGACGACGAGCCGCTCGTGCCCGTTCCAGTGCACGTTTTGCTTCCATACGAGCGGCAGTCACTACCGCAAGCGTTCGTTGGACAATTTCTTCGAGGAACTTGACCTCCTCGTGGAAAAGTATCGTATCAAGTACATCTTTGTGTCGGACGAGCTTTTTGCCATCAACATGCAGCGCGTGGTCGAATTCTGTGCGCGTATCAAGCCGTACAACATTCGCTGGTGGGCGCAGTTCCGCGTATGCGATGTCACGGAGGAGATGGTGCGCATCCTCAAGGACTCGAACTGCGTGACGATGGGCTTCGGTTTGGAGAGCGCAGACGACGGCATCCTGCGCAGCATGAACAAGAAGATCCGTTTCGAGCAGACGGAGAAGGCTCTGGCTCTCGCCTACCAGTACGGGCTGACGATTCAGGGCGGCTTCATCTTCGGCGATGTGGAGGAAACGATCGAGACGGCGAAGCGCACGCTCGATTGGTGGAAGGCGCATACGGAATACGGCATCACGCTGAACTTCATCACGACGTATCCGGGAACGCCGCTCTATAAGACGGCGCTCGCACGCGGCATCATCAAGGACGAGGTGAAGTTCATCCGCGACGGCTGCCCTGTCGTGAACCTTTCGAAGATGTCGAAGGAGGAGCTGGACTGGCTTGCAGGCGAGGTCATGCGCCTGCCGCAGCGCGCTTTCCTGCAGCCTGAGGACATTCATGACGTGCATGTTGATTATGCGCACCGCGCTTTGAGCTTCACGGGAAAATGTACGGAATGCAGCGAGGAGAACCGCTGGGAGAACGTGCGATTTTTCACGCGCAACGTCCTGACGTGCAAGAAGTGCGGCAAGAAGCACAAACTGCCGATCTTGCCCGAAGTCGTGCGCTACATCACGGCATCGGTGGAGATTTTGCGCGAGGAATGCGGCAAGATTGCTTTCTGGGGCATCAACGACTACTTTGCCACGATGATCCCCGACCTGCCTTTCGTCGGAGCGGCGGGCGTCTTTCTCATTGACAATTCGAAGATCAAGCAGGGCAGCGAGGTCGATGGGCATCTCATCCACAGCCCTGAGATTTTGGATGCGGAGAAGATCGATACGGTCGTCGTGCCTGTCGTTTCTCTGATGTCTACCATCGAGAAGCAGATTCATCAGGCGTTTCCGCGCGTCAAGAACGTCATCAACATTCTTGACCTCGTGAAGCCGACGGATGAAAAATGTGTGGGGTGATGAAGGAATGTCGGTGGAAAAGTTTGCAGCGGGCGAGTTGTTGGAGCTTTTTGCCGCGCCATGACGGGACAGCGGAAGTTGACGGCGGCAATCGCCCGAGAGTATCTGCGTGAGGCGCATAGGCGCGCGCCGAAGCTCTGGATTCGCCACTCGTACTACGTCGGGCTGGCGGCGGGG
>NZ_JBQNBV010000206.1:0-2514 GCF_052169755.1 Selenomonas sp.
TTGCCCAGACGGGCGTGACGCCCGCATGACGCGCCGCCAGAAGCCAACCGCCGATGCCGTCAAAGAGACTGCCGAGTACCATAGACAAACTCCTCTGGGTCGGCTTTCGTGCATGGAATGTAGTCAGCCATCGCTCTTTCTCCTCTCCATCTCCTGTACGAGCATCGCGCGAAAATCTTCCTGCTCTTTTCGTGCAAGACTGTACCTCTCTGCAATATGCGCGACGGATGCACAATGCACGTCGATGTCCGTCACCAGATGTTCGAGCACCTCTGTCCGAAATTCTTTAAGGTGTGGCTTCATCGCCTTTTGCACATTGTCCAGTCCGCTGCCTCGCTGCTTGAGCGCGTAGCGGAAGGCGTAGACCAGCGAGAGCCGCCCTTCTTGCGTCAGCTCGATGCCGTGCTTCTGGCGCTGTATCTTTCGCGCCGCCTCACGTCCTCGGGCAACTAACTGCTTCTCTGCCATGCGTTCTCTCTGCCGCCGCTCGAATCGGCGGCTCCTTTGTCCCCCGTGTCTCATGCTTCTTCTCCTTTCGCCATGCGCTTCTTTGCCATGTACTGCCCATAGCTCATGCCTGCCTCACGCGCCGTCTTTGTCAGTTCGCCAAGATGCACCGCCGATTCTTTGCGCCGCGCTTCTTCCGCTTCCTTCGCTGACAACTCCTCTTTCGTCTTTGCTGCTTTCTCCTTGGGCTTCTGCTTGCACTCCTTGCTTTGCCGCTTGTTATACGCCGCCTTTGCCGCTTCACGGCACTCTTCCGAGCAATATTTGCGCGCTACAGACGCCGTCATAAATACCTTGCCACATACGGCGCACACCTCCTCGATGGGCTTTGATTTTCGCTCATCATGTGCTTCCGTCTCATCCGTCAGCATCGCCATCTCTTCTGCTGTGAGGGCGACCTGCGGCGCCTTTTCGGCTGCACGTTCCATCGGCATCCGCACGCCTGTTGCTGTCGCGAACGCCATCATGCAGCGCATACTCGCATTGACCAGATGCGGCTCAGAGCAGTCGCCCGTCAAGTGCATCGACAGGTGCCGAATCGCACGCGACACATGCTCTTCACTCGGTATCTCGCGCCACGTTTCACCCGGATGTTTCTTCGCGCCTGCTGTCAGACCCATAGCGATTTCATCGAGCCAAGCGAAATGGATATACCGATATTCGTTTTGTTCCTCATCCTGTGGATACATGACTCTAGTTTCGCTCATCTCGCGCCTCCTGTTTCTGCCTATCGCGCCGCTGTGTCTCGCGCCCCATCGCAATCAACCTCTGCTCTGCCATACGCTCCATAAGCCGCCGCATGTATCTCCTGCTCCTCTGTCCTCCGTGTCGCATCTGTTTATCCCCCTCAACCCCGATAAATCTCTGCATCACGCACTTGCCCCAGCACGCCCGCAGTACCGTCTGCCACAAAATACAGAGGCGATTGATTCGTCACTCTGAGCGGGGCGTAAAGCTGCAAATCGCCCCCGCGCTGATAAAAATACCCGATCAGATCCGCAAGATGCTTTGTGTGGACACGGGCTCTTATATCCATATCCGGTGTATAGCCGTGTACGCGCCCTGTGGCAGCACATGTCACGGACACGTGATTATGCACCCCCGTCTCGACTTGCAGCCCCATTGGATCCCAGTGTAACCGCACAGACATCAGTTCTGGCACTTTGGCAGCGATCGCCGCGACACCCTTCAAGACGACATGCAGCTTCGCGAGCTCATCCGATCCCAAAACCGCATGGACAGCCCGTGCGTCAACCGGCGGAATGACCTTTTCAAACTCCGGCATCCGTACATCGGCTTTTTCTCCCGTCACAAAATCGTAGGAGCCGCGCTTGCCGAACTCCCCGTCCAGCCAGACCAACACGTTCGGGCTCGACGCGTACACACGCCCCTCTTTGTAGTGCAGAGCATGGTACTCCTCGTGCACGTTCTTCAAGTCCAAAAACTTCTTCGCGTTTTTAAAAAATGTCAGCATCCGTAATTCCCCCTATCATCAGGCGCTCTTCGCCTCGCGGTACTTATCTATGCGCGCTTTGAGGCTTTCCAGCACATACTCCTGCGCCGCTTCCTTCATGCTGATCGCCCGCAGGATATCCTCGTCGCGTGTACCCAGCGCAACGAGATGGTGCACGATCACCGTCTGTTTTTGCCCTTGACGATGCAGGCGCTTGTTCGCCTGCTGGTACAGCTCCAAGCTCCAATTCAGCCCGAACCATACGACATGGCTGCCGCCGTCTTGGAGATTCAGCCCATAGGCGGCACTCGCCGGATGCGCCAAGAGGATGTCCACTTCGCCCGCGTTCCACGCCATCTCATCTGCTGCGCTCCTCAGCTCGCGAACGCGCAGTCCTGTATGCGACAGCGCTGCCCGCAAACGGGCGAGATCGTGGCGAAAATTGTAAAACACCAGCGCACTTTTGCCGTGCAGCTGCTCGACCAGCTCCATAAAAGCGTCGAGTTTGCACGCGTGCAGTTCGTGCGCCTGCCGCTCCTCGTCATAGACAGCGC